>NZ_CP100350.1:3320612-3638724 GCF_024204685.1 Gilvimarinus sp. DA14 | reverse complement strand
AGAAGAACTGGACCCCGAAATAGCGTTTAGCGGTCGCCGGTCCATCGAAGTTGACCAAAATATCAATGTCGCTGTTCTCGTGAGCATCATCGCGGGCGGTAGAGCCAAACAGATAAAGCCACTCACGCCAAACTGACTTTTAAGCTCAGCTTTGCAAGATTCAAGCAATTTCAGGGCTTTTCCACGGTTCATAGAGTGATTTCGACAAGTCTCTTCAAATAACTATAGTATTTTGAATAGGACGGGGGTTGACCGCCAAGGATGGCGGAAATGCCGAAAATGCATGGAGCAATTTTCGGTCACAAAGTGGTAGGACAGCCATTTTGCACAGCCGATGAGGCTGCCCGAAGGGCGGCGCACACAGACGTGCGCCATGCACTCCCCCGCCTCGGCAACTGCTCCTGCTTTGCTCTACCTCCTGCATCCATGCACGTCCACCGTACAGACAGCCCCTAAGGCGCCGTTAAATTAATTTTTACGGGCGCATTGCGATCGACCACTATTTCCCCGTCGACATATTGCAGCTCGGCCACCTGAATTAACGTGCGCGCCTGTTCATACGCGCTCGCATTCTTGTTATCAGCGGCTTGCCCGGCATGTACAAAGTAGAAAATATAAGCGCGATCATTATTGACGACAACATGGGCATGTTGCCCTTTTACGCCATCTTCAGGGCCCGTACCTGGGGTCGCCAAAATGCGCTGCGGTTGACGTTGCCAGTCAACCAAATTCGTTGAGTGATAGACTGCCAGCCCTTTCCATTCGTCGATAATCATAAAATAGCGGTCTTGCCATTCGAAAACCGTGGGGCCCTCTCCTCGGCTCACCACATCCGCGCCTATTTTGCCCTTGTCCTGCCACTGGTAAAGGTCCGGGCTGTCTGCGTAGTAAATGGATTTTCCGTCTTTCTCATTGTTGTACCACAGGCGCCAATGGCCGTTGGGCAGCTGGTAAACCGACGCATCGATAACCTTGTTATGGACCAACGGCAGTTCGGATTGAAACTCCCAATCAAGTAAGTTTTGACTGGTAAGGTGCACGATGTTGCGAGGGTGATTCCAGTCGTTAAAAATGCCCGGCACTATGGTTAGGTACATATGGTAAGTACCGTCATGGTGAATCACCTCGGGTGCCCAGTAAGTCACCTCATCGCCACCGTAGTTAATATTGGCGTCGGCACGATAGCTCCAAGTGGCGCCACCATCTGTGGATTCGGCAATACCAATGGGCGTGCCATGCACCCAGGCCACGCTATTATCTTCAGCCGAGCTGTCTTGCAAAATGCTCGCGCGGCGGTTGGTGTAAAACATAAACCACCTTTCTTCCTGATGATTCCAAATGACCAAAGGATCAGCGGCGCCATCGTAAGTCGCATCGCGATACAGAGGCTTATCAGCGATTTTATCGGTGCCGGAAGGCGTTACTTGGGCACAGGCAGAAAGTAGGAAAATCCAGATGACTAGGCAGATAGTTTTATTCATGGCAGCTCATGTTTATTATTGACCGAATGTGACCACTCATGATTGTAACGAAATTAATCGAAAATTGACACTTTTTCGTCCATAAGGCCAAAACTCAGGAGATTACCTAAGCCACTATTTTGAAGAATAAGGATTTGAAGGGTAGGACAATGCTGTGCGCCGCAGAACGTATGTGCTGAAAGTGCAATTAGGGAGGGCGCAGTGCGAATTAAGCCAGGTCGGCTATATACTGCCGGAATACTGAGGAAAGCTTATTCAACTTTAACGCGATGGTATTGAAGCGCAATTAACTAAGCCGTCCTCAGAATCACAGCACAAGTACGGCGCAAAAGCGTTACGCTGGCCCGCCTAACCGAGGGTTTCATTCAAAAGAGTTTTCAGCTAATCCGTATCGCACTTTACCGCGTGCTGGAACAGATTGTTGTCCTGAATCTTTTTCGCCACTACCTTAGGCACCATGGTTTCCCAACCGGGCTGGTGACACACAATTTTCTTAAGCACATCGGGCGAGAAAATCGACAGGTATTCCTCGTTGTAACCCTCAATCTGGGCTATGCAACCTCGATTGACCAGGTAGTCATACAAAGGGCTCTGCTTCTCTGGGACTCGCAAGTTGTTTACCTTAGCCAGCGTGCCGGTTTCCGGGTCTTTGAAGGGATATATATACAATTTAAGATTGTTTTTAAACAGTCGGCCAAAGCCTTCTAAAATGCCACCGGCCAAGTGGTCGTAGTAGTGCTCCTGGAATAGCTCACACAAGCTATGCGCGCCCATGGTTAAGCCAATACGGCGATTGGTGTAGCGAGCTAAATACGCCGCCAGGCGATAATATTCGGGAAAATCAGATATCAGCACGGTGTAGCCCGTCGCCTCTAACACCTCGGCGCGACTGATAAAGTCTTGCAGGTCAATTTCATCGCCGGTGTGCAAGTTATTCATGGTGATTTCCATAATCGCCAAAGTCTCGCCGGGCTCTATGTCCTCTTCATTCTCAAAATCTTGAAGCGCGGCGTTTAGCATATCCAGGTTTACGTGGGTCACTGGCCTAAAGCGCCCGCGCTCAACCAATAGCGGCCGCTTACGCAAGTGCTCAGACGGCTGTAAAACACTGCCATCGGCGGCAAACATGGCCGCGCCGCTTAAGCCCAGCTGCACTAAGCGCAAACTGATAATTCTATTATCCACCTCCGCAAACGCATCGCCCACAAACTCCACCATGTCAATTTCAATGCGGTCGGTACTTAAGCCATCTAGCAGAGACTTCACTAACTTTTCCGGGTCGTCACTTAAAAAACAGGCACCGTATATTAAATTAACGCCCACAATACCCAGGGCTTCCTGCTGTAATGAGTTTTCGTTATCCAGCATGCGCACATGAATAATGATTTCACTGGGCGGCGCGAGCGGACTCGCCTGAAAACGAATACCCAACCAACCATGGCACTCATTGGTACCGTGAAAGTTGCGGGCTGATACGGTATCGGCAAACGAGAAAAAGGCCGTCGACTCACCCCGGTCAGTGCTCAAACGCTCCAGGTTTAAATCGTATTCGTAACGCAGCATGGCCTCTAAGCGCTCCCGGCACACATAGCGAGCGCATTTACCGTAAATCGCGTCGCTCACTTTCATGTCGTAGGCCGATATACTCTTGGCGATAGTACCGGCGGCACCACCGGCCTGAAAAAACCAGCGCACCACCTCCTGGCCGGCACCAATCTCGGCAAAGGAGCCGTAACGAGAAGCGTCTAAATTAACCTCTAAAGCTTTGCTTCTGGGCTGTATTGGGCGTTGTGTCATTGGGATTCCTCTCAGAGCATGGAAAGTATCAAACGCATTTGTGCGACCACAGGGAGTATAGAGCATACGCTAAGACTTCAGCCGTAACCTCAATAAGGCGTAAGACCTTAAGCAGTAACATCCTGAAGCTGTCAGGGACTTCCCCTCACTTACCGCTAATGATTGCTCGGCGACTATGCCCGCGACGCCAATCACCTTTACCCCAACACCACCTCCCACACTCGCGTAAACTACTCCCAAACTCCCATTCGGAAGCATCAATGCGCGGTATGTCTAGTAAATTGCCCCCTTCGGCGCCCGACCCTTCAGTGCCCCGGCTGAACCTGCGGCAGGTGTGGGGCTATATCTGGCCCTATTTGTGGGATTACAAATGGCGGGTTGTGCTGGCCATTGCGGCGCTATTGGCGGCCAAAGGGGCGACTTTGTCCATGCCCTGGGCGCTGAAGCATATTGTGGATGGGGTGGACCGAAGCCTGCAGCCGGAGCTGGTTTTGCCCCTGGCGTTTTTGCTGTTTTACGGTTTTTTGCGCTTTGGCGGGGTGTTTTTTGGTGAACTGCGCGATGCCATTTTCAGCCGGGTGACCGAGCGGGCCATGCGCCGGATTGGGCTGCGGGTGTTTCGGCATTTGCACCGGCTGGAGCTGGATTTTCACCTCAGCCGCCAGACTGGGGGTATTAGCCGAGATATCGAGCGCGGCACCAGTGCCATCAGTTTTTTAATGCGCTTTTTGATGTTCAATATTGTCCCCACCCTGTTTGAAATTTTTATGGTGGCGGCAATTTTTACCTTTGCTTTTTCCGCCTGGTACGCGCTGATTATTCTGGCGGCGGTGTGCGTTTATATTGGCTTTACGGTGTTTACCACCGAGTGGCGCACCCGCTTTGTGCGCGAAGCCAACCGGGCGGACTCGTCCACCAATACCCGGGCCGTGGACAGTTTGCTCAATTACGAGACGGTTAAGTACTTTAATAACGAGAACTTTGAGGCGCAGACCTACGACGAGTTTCTGGCCGACTGGGAGCAGGCCAAACTGAAAAACCGCATGTCGCTGCTGGCGCTCAATTCGGGCCAGGCGCTGATTATCGCCGCCGCCATTACCGGCATGATTACCATGGCGGCGCAGTCGGTGATTGCCGAGGAGATGACACTGGGTGATCTGGCCATGGTGAATGCCTATATGATTCAACTGTTTATTCCGCTGAACTTTCTCGGGTTTGTGTACCGGGAGATGCGCCGGGCGTTGACCGATTTGGAAAATATGCTGGGGCTGTTAAAGCGTGCGCCGCGTATTGTAGATGCGCCTAACGCCGAGCCTTTAAAGGTAACCGCCGGAGAAATTGAGTTTAGAAACGTGGCGTTTGGCTACAGGCCCGAGCGAGCCACCTTTACGGATTTGTCGTTTCGCGTGGCGCCGGGGCAAAGGCTGGCGATTGTGGGCGCCTCGGGCGCGGGCAAAAGCACCATCGCCCGGTTGCTGTATCGCTTTTACGATGTGGACGGCGGCTCCATCGCCATTGATGGGCAGGACATTCGAGAGGTGACCCTGGACTCGCTGCGCCGAGCCATCGCCGTGGTGCCGCAAGACACGGTGCTGTTTAACACCAGCATTCGCGCCAATATAGCCTACGGCAATCCCGAGGCCCCGGACGAGGCCATTGACCGGGCCATTACCATGGCGCACCTGGATGGGTTTATCGCCGCCCTGCCCGAGGGTGACAAAACTCTGGTAGGCGAGCGGGGCTTGAAAGTCTCGGGCGGTGAAAAGCAGCGCATTGCCATTGCCCGCGTGCTGCTTAAGAACGCGCCCATTTTGATGTTTGACGAGGCCACCTCGGCGCTGGATTCCCATGCCGAAGCGGCGATACTTACCGCCATGCGAGAAGTCTCCAGCGGCCACACTAGCCTCGTGATTGCGCACCGGCTTTCCACGGTGGTGGACGCAGACCAGATACTGGTACTCCACGATGGCGAATTGGCAGAACAAGGTAGCCACCGAGAGCTGCTAGAGCGCGGTGGCCGCTACGCACAGCTGTGGGCCCTGCAGCAGTCTGAGGAGCATTGATGTTGTGTGTTTCAAACGCCGCCGTCGCAAATCTGGCAACTTACGGAATAGAGGTTTGGGAGTCGCTCCAAGACCGCAGAAAAATTAATCGGAGGTTTCTTGAACATACCCCACCACATACCGCGTGCTCCTGCCTCCACCCGGCAATTTACGCCATGCTTTGATTGTACTGCTCAACTAGCTCGTCCATGACGGGTTTGTCATAGTCGATAATACCGGAGACGAGCATGATTTTTTCGCCTTTTCCGACAAGCTCATCGCCGTCTTTCCAGTTAAATGGCAAGGTGAGGCTGCCGCGCTTGCCATCGCAGGTGAAGATGGCGGCCAGAGGTTCCAGTAAAGGGTTTTGAATATCAGTGCGGTCGAATTGAACCGACATGCTCTGGTACATCACCATGGGACGCTTGGGGTTAATCATCACCTTTTGGGCCGACATAGCTGGCACTAAAATATGCGGGAAGGCTTCGCCCGAAAAAGCCACATACTGCTTGATGATACTTTCTACACAAGTGGGGTCGGTATTGTTATCGCCAGAGCGGTTCACAGTGACATAAGATTTATTTTCATCCGAAAACACCAATGTTTCAGACGGTTCCGGCAAGGTAATTACCGACTTTTCTGTGATCATCGCGTCGAATGAAAACTGCATATTCTGCGATATACCGTACTTTAACAGCACCACGGCAAACAATAAGTCGCCCGGCACACAAAACCGCTTTGCATCAATATTGTGTAGAGGGTTGTAATCCCCGGCCACTTCCTTTGCAAACTGGCTCGCTTGCTCGCGGGTAAAAGATAGGGTGTTATTGTTCTGTTGAAAAAAGTGATTGAGCATGTTCGAGGGGCGTAGTAGGCCGTAAAAGGCTGGGAATATTACGCTTTTGAGGGTGATTTTACAAACCTACCTCTAAAAGCCCAACGCGGGCAACGGGAACGCAGTAGCAGTGCGTGATTTAACCCCCCCATCGATATCCCATACATCGACGCAGATTAACAACGCTATTTCGCTTGTAAGGCGCTTCACTCCGCCGGCTTTATCAAACCCAACTTTTCCATATGCTCGGCGTAACCGGTCACCTTTGTGCTGTGAACCACGGGTACGCCTCTGGCCTGTAAGTCACTGCAAATAGCCGCAACGGCCTCTCTTCGCGATTTTCGCTCTAGGTCGTGCAGGTAAACCGCTTTAATGCGGCCGGGGTTTTCCATGGCAATTTGCCAAAAGGTTTCGGGGTCGTGCTGGCCGCTGTCACCGATCAGTACAAACGACAAGTGCGGATAGGTGTTCATTAAGGAGCGGATGTAATCAATTTTATGGTTGTTGCTGCCGAGCGCTATGGATTTAGCCTCGCGCCAAGCCAGATCGCGTAAAAACATTGGCCCCGGGGGTAGCTCGTTTAGGTCTAAAAACTCTTCGAGCAAATTGTTTAGGTTCCAACCGCTGCGCGACAGGTAGAACATGGGGTTATTCGCGTGGCCGCTGGCGCCTTTAACTAAGCGCTGGTAAAGCGGCACCACTTCGTCCACCGCGGTGCGGCTGGCTGCATCTTTAAACAAGGTTAGCTTGACCTGTTGAATTTTATTAAAGGCACTGCTGTTAAGTACCGTATCATCGATATCGCTGATAACGGCAAATTCCGAGTCAGCTGGCGGCACATAGGAATGCACAGCCGCTGTTGCACGATTGCCCCCGATTGAATCCATTAGCTGCAAGTTAACCGCGTGCCAGCCCGGCTCTAACGGTTCATCATCACACCACAAGTTCAACAAGAAGAAACCTTCGTTATCGGTGTAAAACCGGTAGGTTTTACCACGAAACTGGGCTTCCAACTCCGCCCCCGGAATCTCATTAGAGCGCAGGCTGCGGATCGTGGTGAAAAAGTTGTAGAGCTTTTTATTATGTTTAAACAGCGCTGTTTTCTTGCCTGCCGTCTCGATCACCCGACCTTTAATTTGCAGGCATCTTTCTGTGCCGTGCCCACGGTAGGTAAGAATTTCTGCATCCCGAAGCAGTCCGGCGCGCTTTTTGAGCCTTAGCTTTTTGCCAGGACGCGAGACGGTCGGTAAGGTGCCGTTTTCTGTGGCGGTGGATTGCTGATTACGATAGTCCATCTAAGCCTCGGGACTGGGGTGAACACTAGAGCGCAATAGACTCTCTGGCGCACTTACAAACTCTTTTTCTGGATGTGGCTTAGTTTGCTTACTGTCTGCATGTACGCCTATACGACCACGCCAAGAGCGCGCTTCGCTGGCTGTATTTATCGCAATGGCCTTGACCCAGCTACCCTGAGGCGTTTCGGTGTATGACTTTTCCACCACCGACCAGGCCACCTTATGAGCCACCGTTTCCCGATCGTCATTGCCGATACGCTTTTCGGGGTCCGCGAAGGTATCCCAGGCACTGTTAAAGGCCTGCAGGTATATGTTTAACCCATCCTGAGGCAGTGAGTTTTTTACCGAGTCAGGTAGCTCAGCAGTGTTTTGGTAATACATTGTTTCCCCTTAACGAAAGGCGGCCTGCGCCGTGTCGAGCAAAATGGCGGTTTGAGCGCCTTAAAGAATGCTTCGTTATAGCAAACTGCGTTCCAGTCGGATTACAGCCTAATTAGCGTGTTTGCGGGAGATTGGACGTTAGGTGTGGGGGGTTAAGGGTAAGAACTGCAACAGCCGTGTAGAGTTTGCTTTTTGCGCTTGGCGACCCTGCTCCGCCGGTTACTCACACTATTAAGTGAGTAATAGCAAAGCACGGTTGCCAAACAAGGCCTTGTATCCTTATAGGTCGTAATCAAATTTATTAACCAAAAGCCGTGCTATACAGACCCGGCATCTTTTCGCAAAATTTTTACCCGCATTGTCGGCTTAGGGCCGGGAGAATATCGCAAGCGTTTTAATGTAGGGCAGGCCGATTAAATCGCGCAGCGCTCAGCAGCCTTGGCTTTCGCTGGCCATTAAGCACTCGCCCCAGCCAAGTGGACCTTACCAGTAAATCGTAAGCCAGCAGTGACAGGCCAAGGGTGATGCCGGTAATCAATGCGAGTTTTACGCTCCAGTGTAATGCCACTTCGGCAAAGGCGATCTGCAGCCAAATCACCAGCGGCAGGTGCAGTAAGTACAACCAGTAGGAGGCATCGGCCAGGTAGCGTACTGTTTTATTGGGGCGGTCGAGAAAGCGGCGAAATATGCCGATGGTAATAGCGACCAGTGACCACATCATTACCGCGTAACTGAATTGAAAAGCTAATTTTAAAACGGTAGCTTGCGGATGCCCCGATTGGCTTTCATAGGGCGACAAGACAACAGCCGCAATAATGGCAATTACCGCCATTAACGCTTTGTACCAACGCAGTTGACTAAAGCGATGGAGTGCATCGACCTGGCGGTGCATCAACCACCCCGAAGTAAAGCAAGCCCCATAGATAATAGCGACCGGCCAATGGGGCGCCAGGCTTTTATCGGGAGTATCCATACCCCATTGGCCCATAAACCACAGGCAACCCGTGGTGGGAATGGCAACAGCAAAAATAGCCATTGGCGAACGACACCAGCGCATTAGCACCGCATCCACCCTGGCAACACACATCCGGTATAAGGGCTCGTGCCGCGTAACAAGAGTGCGACAACACAATAAGCCGACAGTAATAATAAGCAGGTAATACAAAAACCAAAGGTGCGTGCCGGTGAACGGCGCCTGATAATCGCCAAGCAAAGAGGCAAAACCCTCCCCCAGCGCCGGCCAGATACTAACTTCGCCGCGCAGGCTTTGCATTCCCATAATCCAGCCGGACACCAACAAGGGCCGCAGTAAGATCCAGCCCACCACAAAGGGCACAGCAATTCGTAAAACGCGAGATTTTAAAAAGTTCGCAGCGCCCTTGCGGTGGTAGCTCATATGACTAAAAAAACCTGCCACCAAAAAGAACAGCTCCATGCGAAATGAATGACTGATTAAGGCAAACACCCCCACTACTTCGCTGGTGGAAATATCCATGACCGCCCAGCCTATGTACACCGGCAAAAACGACAAGCTGGCGTGAAAGACGATGCCAAGCAACAGCGCAAAGGCGCGCACAGCATCCAAATAATCCAGGCGGGTATTGTTCGATGGCACAGTGTTCATGACGCAACCCTCGGTTTAGTAAAAGCCAACTTGATCCAGCGCATAGCTGAAAGCTTCGGGCTGCATGGCATAGGCAACTACACTGATACTGTTAATTGTCGTGGTGTTTAAAGGCGTTTGCTCTGACCAGGCGCGCTTAAGCGAGTCAAATGGTACTCTTATCTCGTGAAATTCACCGTCGTTAGTCACCCTAACCGGCGCCGCGTGATAGTCATAATTGTTAACCTCGCTCGAGTTTACCGATAGCGACAAATTACCCTTATTGACCTTTACCTTCAGTACAACACCGGTATAGGCCTGGGCGTTTTGCGAACCACCTTCGGCATCGAGTGGCAACACCAAACTCACCCAACCCAACTGACCGCGCGCCGGGGCAATATCGCCGCTAACGGTAATCATGCCTTTTTCTACCTGCTGCTGGGCGCTAGAGCCACCACCTGTCAGGCTATCTGTTATCAACTGACGCTTAAGCGCCAAGCTGTTATTCTCGGGGTTGGCAAAAGTATCCACCACTGGGGGTAAGTTATCCCCCCAGGCCAGCGCCGATAAAGATAAAGTGGCAGCCAAAGCAATAGACTTGAGCGAGACAGACTGAATGAATGGACGTGCTTGCATGGAATATTCTCCGTAAGAGTTGCGACGTAAGTGTTAACAGACTCTAAGTACCCATCGGCGCACCAAAGGTGACAATATTTTTTAATTCGATTTTTTTGTCACCTTTTCTCTAAAGGCTGGCACTTATAGGCCGGAACAAACACAACGGATTCAACGATGAGCCTATTTAGAAAACGAGTGCGCTATAACGAGGCTAATGACGCCAGCTTGGTGTTAGCCTCGATTGGCGGCGATCGCGATGCCTTTGGTGAAATAGTCAGTCGCTACCAAAGCCTGCTGTGTTCGCTGGCCTATTCGTCGGTGGGCGATGTGAAGCACAGTGAAGATATAGCCCAGGAGGCTTTTGTGGATGCCTGGCGCAAGCTAGACACCCTGGCAGAACCGGAGAAACTCAAGGCCTGGCTGTGCGGCATTTTACGTTTTAAAGTCAGCCGCTACCGGCGCAGGGAAGCCCGCCACGCCAATACCGATTCAAACGGATTGGATGAGCAAGTATCTAGCGAGCCGCATATAGATGAAACACTGATAAAAGAGCAGCAACAGGCGCTGCTGTGGCAGACCCTGCAGCAGTTACCCGAAACCTACCGTGAACCTTTAATTCTGTTTTATCGCGAACAGCGCTCGGTGGAACACGTAGCCGCCGAGCTGGATTTAACCGAGGCGACAGTCAAGCAACGTTTGTCGCGCGGGCGCAAGGCCTTGCACACAGCGATGATCGGGTTTGTCGAAGACACTTTGGTGAAAAGCAAGCCCGGCGCCTCGTTTACCATGGCGGTATTGCTCGCCATAAGCAGCATTTCTGCCCCCAAGGCCAAGGCGTCTGTGCTGAGCATGGGCGCGGCCGGCTCGGCGCTCAAGGGGGCGTCCTTGCTGACGCTACTGGCATCGCTTTCTGGTGTCATAGGCTCGCTGTTTAGTGTGAAAGCAAGCCTTGCGCAGTCGCGCACAGCGAACGAGAAGCGCCATGTGGTGAAAATTGTGGCCCTGTTTTTTAGCTTGGCTATTGTTTACACCCTGGGTATGTTCACACTTAAACACCTGGCAATTGCACAGGGTAATTACGGCCTGCTCTATACCCTTGCCGCGCAATTATTAGCACTGCTTTTTGCCCTAGCCAATTTGCAAGCTGTCGCTTATATGCTGAGCTCGCAGCCACAAATCCGAGCGCAGGCGCGACTGACTAACCCCGATGCTTTTTCAAGCGCCTACGACCGCCCACACTCCAAACGCCGAGAGGTGAAAAGCCGCATCACCCTAATGGGCGCGCCCCTGTACCACTTTAAGCTGGGCGTGACCGAATTGGGTGAAAGACCTGCCTTTGCCTGGCTTGCCGGAGGCGATCGCGCCTATGGCCTGCTGTTCGCCTGGGGAGGGCTGGCGGTGGCGCCGATTAGCGTGGGCATTGTCGCCGTTGGCATTATAAGCATTGGCGCTGTGGGGTTTGGTTTACTGGTGGCCGGTACTGTAGCCATAGGACTGATAGGGTTTGGCGCCTCGGCGATGGCTTACAAAGCTTATAGTTCACTTTCGGCGCTGGGCTGGGAGAGCGCGTTTAGCGGCGGCTTCGCGGTCGCAAAAGATGCCGCCCTGGCACCTATTGCCCATGCACGCAGCGTGAATTCAGAAGAGGCCGCAGAGCTTGTGAACCTGGCGGCGCTGAACGCGAGTTATCTGTGGTTACTTGGCCTGATTAGCTTTGCGGTGATAGTGCCTGCCATATGGCACGCGCATACAGTGCGCGCCCGCTTACGCGACGATTCAAGCCAACCCTCAGTACGCGAATAAACCATGCCGACACCTGATTAAGGCAATGCTTTAGCGCGCGTTACTCAAAGGCAATGGTATTGCGCCCGGCACCCTTGGCTTGATAGAGCGCCAAATCGGCATAGTGCAGTAAGGTATCGATGCTTTCGCCGGGCTTACCCAGGTGGGCACCTATGCTGAGCGTTAGTGCGGTACCTGTGCGCCGGCTTTCCTCCTCCACTGTGGCGCGAATACGCTCAGCCGCTTGGGCCAACGCATTCTGCTCGCAGGGCGACATAACCACCACAAATTCGTCGCCGCCCCAGCGGCCAACCTGGTCGTAAGGACGAATGGCAGCGCGCAACCACAGGGCAACCCGGCGCAGAATGTCGTCGCCAAACTGATGACCAAACTCATCGTTGATGTTTTTGAAGTTATCTACATCCAACCAGAGTATGCCAAAGCTGACGTTTTCGCGCTCGGCGCGCACCACCATTTCTTTGAGGGCCTCATCCAGGCCACGGCGGTTTTTAAGATCGGTAAGCGGGTCGGTGCGAGCCTGCAAATGCAATTGTTCGGTACGATGCACAACCCTTGCTTCCAACTCCTCCGTGGTGCGCCTGACCCGATCGGTCATTTTTTCAAAGTGATCCGCCAGCTGGCCTATTTCGTTATCGGGCTTGGGCAGATACGGCAGATCGTAACGGCCATCGCGCACCTGCTTTACGGCATTTTCCAGCTCGGCGACCGGGCGCAGTACCCGCGACTGAATTACCCAATAAAATACGCCCAAGGTCACCAACAATGCGGCAATAAACACTACCACCAAGGGCCAGAACTCGCGCTTGGGCAGCAGTACACTCAAATCCAGTAAGGTAATTTCAAACCAGCCGATAGTGGGCAAGTAAGCCACCCCCGCTAAATGTTTGCGGCCATCGACTTCGACAAAACCACTCTCGACAGAGCCGGCGGTGTCGCCCTGCTTTTTCAGCATGGCCAACATGCCCAACATTTGCTGCTTGTCCTGCGGATCATCGAACAGTAAATCTACGGTTTTCTTTTGTCCCTCGGGCTTGATGATGCTGCCAAAATCGATGTAATTGCGATCGCGATAGAGCTGAATAGCGCCATTATAATCAGCGAATAAGGTGGTCACGCCCTGCTGCCCGATATCGACGATATCCTCAAGAAAGTTATCCAGATTCAGGCCAGTGCCCACCATGGCAACAATCTCGCCCGCTTGATTGCGCACCAGCACGTCAATCCACAGTTTGGTAACGCCGAGGTTGGTGTCCGGGTTTACGTTAAGGTGAAAGTCGCGCCCTTCTTCAACCAGCTGGAAAAACCAGGCATCGTCGGGTTTGTTCGGGTCGAGGGTATAGCGATACTGGTTGTCAGCATACTCGTTGGCGGCGTTGTTGAAGTAGTAATTCAAGTTTGCGGTGAGTGCGACAAAGTAGCTTTTATCGCTAAAGCCGCCGCGAAAATTCTCCAATTCGCTCAGCGCAGTGTTCTGCAATGCCCGATTGTCCGGGTCTTGCGCCCAGGCCACGAGATTGGGCGAACGAGCCAGCTGCTTTGCCAAACCAATTTCGCGCTCGAGTGAGCTGAGCAGACGGGCGCTGTCGTAACGCACCTGAATTTCAGTGACCTGCTGGCCCCAGCGCTCAATGATTGACTCGGTCAGTTTCTGATAGGCCACCCAAGAGCCGACCCCCGCCGCCACAATCAGCAGGGTCGCCAAGGACAGAACTCGGGTACTTAAGCTCACAAACGGGGGCTCCGGCTAAGTCTATTCACCCGCCATTACACCATGACCAGACAAAATACGCCATTGCCTATGGGCGCCTGCGACTTGGAGCCCGGCGCATTTACCGCTAGTATCCTAACGCACATCATAATCTCACCTGATCTCACAGCAACAGGGACGCCTACATGTCAGAATATCGCACCGTTAAGTCATCGCAGAACATACTCAAAGAATTGATGATTCCCTCCTACGCCAACTTCGGGGGCAAAGTTCACGGCGGTATTATTCTGTCGCTGATGGATAAAATTGCTTACACCACGGCCGCCAGCCATTCGCGCGGCTATTGTGTTACCGCCTCGGTAGATTCGGTTAACTTTGTCAACGCCGTCGAGGTGGGAGAACTGGTGACGCTTATGGCCTCGGTCAACTACGTAGGCCGCTCTTCCATGGAGGTGGGTATTAAGGTGTATTCGGAGGACTTTAAGCGCGGCATTAATAAGCACACCAATACCTCTTACTTCACCATGGTGGCAATCGATGAAGACACCCGCAAACCCGTGCCGGTACCCGGTTTAATCTTGCAGGATAAAATAGAAGTGCGGCGTTTTATCTGGGGCAAGATCCGCAAGCGGCTGAAAAGTGAGTACCGCGAAGCGTTTCAATCATTACCCAGCGAGGTGGAAATAGAGCGCGAGCTGGAAAAGCTTGCCGACGACAACTGCCAGCTCGCGCTTGATGGCATTTAGGCGCTAATGGGATTGGGGGATGCGATCTTTAAGCGCTTCGGAGAAGGCGCGCGACAGAGCTGCAGTTGACACCCCCACCATTAACACGCCGTTTAATGCCTCCAGCGGGCCTAGCAGTTCGTGCTCGGGCGACATCACAATATCGCCGTAACCTAAAGTGGCAAAGTTCACCGCCGAGTGATACACGGCCACGGCAAAGTCATCAAACTCACCCAGAAGATAAAACAGCCCACCCCAGGCCATTACCTGAAAGATATTGCCCAAAATCAGAATGGCCATCATCCCGGCCGTAACGCGCATGGATGCGGCAAATGAAGCTCCCACAATATGTTCGCGCCGGCTAAAGAACCGCAGTGCCACTAACACCAAAATACCCTGCAAAAATAGGCAAAACACCATCATGGATATGCCGAGGACAAAATTCATTAACATAAGACTATGTTTACTCCTTGTTGGATTTTTGCATGCGTCGCGCGCGCCAGTACTCCAGCACCGCCATGGCCGCAGCCGCGTAGAACGCAACGGCGAGAAATAAAGCGATGCGCACCACAAATGCCTGATAAACATCTTTGCCATTGGCGCTGTCCTGCACCGCCGCACCCAATAGAATAATCATGGTGGTCATGCTCGCCATCCAGAACGACGGCTTAAACGAGGTGCGCAACACGCCGTACATACCACTGGCGAGAAACAGTGTAATCAGTAATATCCAGCCCGCATAAAACCATAAATTTACCGCTAGGCTCAGCAAGCTCCAGACGCCGATGGCGCAGGCCCCGCCCAACAATGTTGAGACGATCATCTCGCGGTTAGCATCGCGTAAGCGCAGCTGTGAAGCCTCGCGCCCGAGCAAAATACTTTTTACCGTTAGCGGTAAATAAGCCGCCGGATTGGTCAGAGTTAGAACAAATGCAGGAATCACAATTGCGGTGGCACGCCAGCATAACCAGTTGCTGTCCGCTGCGCTGGGCGGCGGTGGCGGTGCTACTTGGGGGGCAGGATCTTCGGGAAAAAACGGGTACACCAGCCATTGCCCCAGCACAGCCAATGCAATACCGAGCACCAATGTGGAAATAATGCCCGAGGCCAGAGTCGGGCTAATACCGCTCGCCGCCGCAATCACGGTTAACCCCAGTGCGAGTAACGTACCCACCGCCGCCTTACCCGGCTGCAACGCCAAGCGGTTACTGACGTACAAGCCGGCGATAATAATCGCCAGCGCAGGCAAGGGAGCGCCGTGCAACAGAGGGCCGAGTATGACTCCTACGCCCAAGCTCACCGCTACAGCCAGCAACAGAATTAACAGCTGTTTGGGCCCCGGGGGAGGCGCAGGCTTGGCCGATAAAATAACCACAAACAAAGGTGCAACGAAAGGAATGGCCAAACCAAACCCATAGGCCATGGCCAACACCAAGCTGGTGCTAAAAGCCAAACGGTAGGCGCGCCTGGCCGCCAGGGGCAGGCGCGGTAAAACCATAGGCTGATCCGCGCGGCTAAACATAATCAGTAGGCGTAGGTGAGGATGCTATGCAAGCGAATATACAGTTTGCCCAGCAGTGCCAAAAAGCCGTGCCCTTCGGCGTAGGCAATGACCGATGCCTGCCCACCAATGCGCAACTGCTGAATGGCATCGCCAGGCAGGGACTCGGCAAACTCGACCTGCACCGGAAAACGCTGCGCCTGGCGCAACCAGTCGCGGTTGTTTTGCACGCTGGGCAAAGCCCCCGCGTGGGTCGGCTGGCCGGCGCTAATGCCCACCCCAATACTTCTAATGCGGCCCTTAAGCACTTGCCCGGGTAACGAATCCAAAATTATTTCAACCTTGGTGCCCGGCTTTAAATGCCCGAGATTATTTTCGGTAAAGTCCGCACTGATCCACACATCTTCAATTGCCACGAGCGTCAGCACCGGGCTGCCCGTGCCGGCAAACTGACCCACCTCAGCGCGCAAGTCGGTCACCACGCCAGCGGCTTCGGCGGTAACAGTGGTGTTGTTTAAATCCAGAGTGGCTTTATCCACCGCCGTTTGGGCGGTTTGTAACAGGGTATTGTTATCGGCAGAGTCGCCACCTTTTTGTTCAATGGCGCGCTGAATATCGGCGCGAGCCGCCGCGACCTGAGCGCGCGCCTGCTCCAGGCTCGCCTCGGACATTTCCAGGCGCCGTGCTGATATAGTGCCCGGATCGTTTTCACGCAGACGCTTTAAGCGCTTGTAGTCCTGTTCGGCCTTTAGCTGTCCGGCTTCGGCGGCGCGCAAGCTCGCGCGCGCTTTTTCCACGCCGGCATCACCTGCGGCAACCTGATTTTGGGTGTTATTTAAATTGGACTGCGCCTGCTGCAAAGCAATTTTGTACTGCGACTGATCAATGGCAAACAGTTTTTCTCCCGCCTCTACACGCTGATTATTGTCGACCCAGACATCGGTTAACACCCCGGCAACTTTGGGCGCTACGCCTACCACATACCCCTGGACCCGCGCTTGCGAAGTGTAGGGAGTAAAGCGATCGGCCAGTAAATGCCACAGCAGAGTTAACAACACCACGGCCAGCACAATGATCGCCCCGCGGGATACGGCCTTACCTGCGCTGGGCGACTCAGCCGCAGTGGGTTCTTGATTGGCAGGTTCAGTCATTGGGGTTTCCTTGTTCTGGCGGGTAATCTAATGGAGCCTCTAGTAAATCGCCCCAATCGGTGCGCTCTTCAAGAGTTTCGCGAGTCGCAGCCGGCACAATGGTGTCAATGCTTGCCTCTTGCCAGCCACCGCCGAGCGCCTGATACAAACCAATCACCGCGGCGATATGATCACCGCGATTGGTGACCGCACGATCGGATTGGCGAAAGGTGGAGGCCTGGGCGTCAAGGACACGCTGGAAGTCTGAGTAGCCCTCTTTATAACGGCGGGTAGCGATTGCCAACGAGCGCTCGGCCGCGGTTAGTGCTTCGTCGAGTATTTGCTGGCTGGCCTGGGTTTGCGCCACGCGGTTGGCGGCATCATCTATTTCGCGGGCGGCATTGAGCACACTGGCCTGGTAGGCCTCCAGTGCCTGCTGCAGGCGAGCGTCTTGCACACGCACATTATTTTTAATGCGCCCGTAGTTAAAAATGTTCCAGCTGAGCGAGGGGCCGGCGGCAAAGCTTAAGACGTCATCAACAATGTCAATGTCATTGCCCGACCACCCCACAGTGCCAAACAGCGACAGGGACGGGTACAAATCCGCTTCGGCCAGACCCACCTGCGCCGACTGCGCGGCGGCCTGCCAGGCAGCGGTGCGTACATCGGGGCGGCGCACAATTAATTGCGCGGGTATACCCGCCACCGTCTGCGCATCTACCTGGGGTAAACGGCTGTCAATATTATCCAGCTCGGGCAAATCGCCAGGGCCGCGATTGAGCAACGCGCTTAAAGCATTGCGCTGTTGCTGCAGCGCTAAACGCAAACCGGGAATGGTCGCTTTGGTGGATAAATATTGTGACTTGGCTTGCTGTAAATCCAGCTCGGAATCTTGCCCCTGTTCGTACAGCTGCTCGGTAATATCGTAGCTGCGCTGCTGCAGCTTTAAATTGTTCTGGGCAATTTCAATACGCTGTAACGTGGTTTTAATGCCGTAGTAGAGGCTGGCTACTTGCGAGGTTAACAGCACTTGGGCATCGCGGTAACTCGTCAGCGAGGCAAAATAAGCTGCATCCGCCGACTCGACACCACGGCGAAAACGCCCCCAAAAATCCATTTCCCAGCCGATATTAAATGCCGCTTCGCTGGTGGTGAAATCACTGTAGTCTCTACCGCCACGCTTTTTGCCCACATAAGCGCCCTGCGCCGTTATCTGCTGTACCTGTGGGTACTGGGCGCCTGTGGCAACACCGAGCAGAGCACGACTTTCCAAAATGCGCAAGCCCGCAATTTTTAAACTTGGGCTTTGCGCTCTCGCCTCACTCATTAGCTGATTGATTACCGGATCGTTAAAACGCTGCCACCACTGACTTAAATCCGTAGCCGGGGCGTCGCTTTGTATTTCGCCGTACAGCTCCGGTTGCCAATCGGCCAGCCATTGCACCTGCGGCTCTTGAAAATCTGGTCCCAGTGGCGCACAACCCACCGCTGCCAAACAGACGGCCAGCGCGAGCGCTGCGCCTTTACTACCCGCTCGCCCGCTTCGTTGCGGTAAGTTAGCCACGATCCTCTAACTCTCCTTGCACTCTGGCGGCTTTCTCTTCCAAGCCCTTACCTTCGTTCACCCAAGCCATAAACAGCTGGTAACTTACGGCCAGTACCACTGCGCCAATAAACAAACCGATTAAACCGCTGACAATCATGCCCCCTAATGCGCCGAGCAAAACGACCGGCATGGGTACGGCCAGCCCTCGCCCGAGCAACATGGGTTTAAGCACATTGTCAGCCAGACCTGCGACAATCAAATATATGGTAAGCACGATATTGGCAACCATGGAGCCGTCACCGGCCATCCACATCCAGGCCACCACAGGTATCACAAAAATAGCGGCGGGCAGCTGTACAATGCCGCACACCAGTACCGCCAAAGCCAATAAACCGGCCGCGGGAATACCCGCCAGCATAAAACCCACACCCAACAATAAGGCTTGAATAAAAGCCACACCGATGACGCCCACGGCAACCGAGCGCACGGTTGCCACACTTAAAATATGCAACTCGTCGCCCGTTTCAGGACCGCAAATACGATTAAAAATACGGCTAGTGGTTTGCGCACCGGGTTTCGCGTAGGCCATAAAAATACCGGCGACAATAAACGCCGCCAAAAAAGCCAGCGAGGTGGTAAGCACATTGCCAAACAGGGACATCAGGTTGTGAGCGAAATCCCGGATTTGTTGCTCGTGAGCCACGGCAAAGCCGTGAAAATTTTCCGAGGCGGCGCGCCAGGCGGTGTCCACCCGCTCACCAATAATGGGCCAGCCAGCAACATTGTCAGACGGCTCGGGCACACGCAGCGAGCCTGCAATAGCCTGGTTGTATATGCTCAACACATGGTCCACCAGAGACACACTCAGCATCACCGTGGGTGCGCCTATTACCAGCACGATCCCCAGTACCAGGACTGTGGCGGCACGCCCCTCTTTGCCCCCCAGCTTGGGAACCAACTTGGCGTGCACCGGATATAGCGCGATGGCCAAGATCATCGCCCAGAGCATCAACCCCAAAAACGGGCGCAGATAGGTAAATGATAAAAACACCAACAGGGCGATCAGACCCAAGCGAATTGCCACATCAATAATGGGAGAGGAGGTAGGTTTCATTGCGGTTGATTCATCCCTATCAAGAGTTCAATTTTTTTGTCAACGCCGCCACCGGGGAGTCAATAAAAATGACGCGCGAACGCGAGATTATAAGAGTAAGTGCGCTAAAGCTTACGCGAAGTCAGTAAGGCGTTTCCAGCACTAATACATTTTAAGCTCAGTATAGCGCCGCTTTATGACCACCGGGTAAACGGTGGTTGGCGCAATCCCTAGCGCACGCTCTGCGTCGCAGGCCCAAGCAAAAAAGCCGCACCTTGCGGAGCGGCTTTTTAAGGGCGTGCTAACAGCGCTTATTCGGCGTGAGTCACTTCCACAGCCACCATGGTGGTCATGGTAGCGACCAGTGCATCGCCTACATCGGCCAGCTTCAGGTTCTCGGGGTTGCGCGCGGTAAATTGACGCACCTCGCCGTCTACGTTGCGCAGTTTGAAGGTGCTGTCTTCCAGGTCGATAGCCTCAATCATAAACACGCGCACTTCACTTGCGCCGGCAACCATACCCGGCAGCTCACCCTGCTCGGCGCGCTCGGCAATTTCCACCAGGCCTTCGCCGGCTTCCATCCCCTCGCCATCTATCACCTCAAGGGTTAGCTGGTTCAGGTACTCAGCAACGATTTGATCACCCACTTGTACCTGATCGAGATTCTGCACTTCGTCACCAGCGACGAACGTCATTTCGCCGTTCTCGCCTGCAAGGGTTACTTCGCGGGTTTCGTGATCAATAGCGGTTACTGCGGCGGTGACGATCTCTGTCTCGGTGAGGGCGATAAATGCCTTATCTTTTAGATCGCTGTCTTCTGCCATCATATCTTCGGCGGCGTCGGTCATTTCGCTCACCTGCTCGGCGGCCGGTTCAACCACCTCTTCCTCGACCACGGTAACAACTTCTTGCGCCGTCTCGGCGGCATCGTCCTGGCTTTGTTCGCTGCATGCGGTTAATGCACCCATTGCAATAAGGGCGGCCAAGCTGGTGACAGTAGTAATGGTTTTCATACAATCCTCTCCAATGGATATAACTGACAGGGCCCGTGGGAACGGGAAAGAAAGAGAATTGAGTATAAAGACAATAGAGCGTCAAGAAAAGTTAATTGCAGTAGCGGCGCAGTTACCCGTGTTTGTACTGCGCCGCTCGCTGTTTTTTGCGCTTACTGCTGCGCCTGAAAGTACTCTACCTCGGCGCCAGACCCGAGAATAACCGGTACGCGCTGGTGCAGGCTTTCGGGCGCCACATCTAAAATCGCCTGCGCCCCAACCACCGCCTTGCCACCGGCGTTTTCCACCAACAGCGCCATGGGATTTGCCTCGTACAGGAGTCGCAATTTGCCGTTATGTGTTTTGCTTTGTGTGTTGGCGGGGTATAAAAAGATGCCGCCACGCATCAGTACCCGATGTACATCGCCCACCATGGCGCCGTTCCAGCGCATATTAAAATCTTTGCCCCGCGCCCCGGTGCTGCCCGCCTGTAAATCGGCGATATAAGCTTGCGTAGCGGGCGACCAATGGCGTTGGTTGGCCATATTGATCGCGAACTCCTGGCATTCGGGGGCAATATTCAACTCGTTTTGGGTCAGTTGATAGGCGCCCTGCTCAGGCACCAAGGTGAACAGCCGCGACGGGCCGCCAGTGGTTAATGCCATTTGCGTTGACGGGCCATACAGCATGTACCCCGCACACACCTGCTGGCGGCCGGGCTGGGCAAACTGCTCGGCGCTGTCGCAGGCGACTTCGTCGCGCGCTGGGTACACAGTAAAAATAGTGCCTATCTGACCGTTAATATCGATGTTGGAGGAACCATCCAGCGGGTCAAAGGCCACAATGTAGGCCCCGCCATGGTTGGCCGCTACCACATTATCTTCCTCCTCCGAGGCCAATGCCCTCACCTGCGGCAGTGACAGTAGCGCTTCTTTAAGCATGTCATTGGCGATAACGTCCAGCTTTTTTTGCGTTTCGCCCTGCACGTTCTGCTCGCCGGCGCTGCCCAGCACACCGGCAAGCGCGCCCAGGCGCACCTTGGCGGAAATGTCCGCGCTGACGCTGGCGAGCTTTAGCACCAGCTGGCCAAGTTCGGCCGGAGTATTGTCATCGGTGAGTTGTCTGGCTAAATCAATCACAGCTGCTTCCTTATTTATCTCGCTTATTATCTCTTTGGCGTTGTTGTTCGTTGGCGGTGTAGTTTCTGCCTAGGGCCTGTTAACACTAATTAGATGCGCCTGCGGGAAGCCCCTGTTTTGCAAACAAGTGGTGTTTCCAGCTAGGCGCCGTGAGCGTAGTTTGGTAACTCCAAATAAGCGATCGGCAACAACGCTGAGGGCAAAACTGGCTCCAGCCCCTCGGGTTGCGGCTAAAAATCCGCCACTCTGTGTTGCTCGTCGTTCATTTGGAATAACCAAACCACTCTCCTCGCGCCTTGATTGGCAAATTTTTAGTCGCAACAGGCTGCATCTAATTAGTGTTAACAGGCCCTAGTTATTCAGTTACTCGCTGGGCGCCACATCATTAGCGATCGAACAGATTTGAGTAAAGTGTTCCGGGTCCAGGCTGGCGCCACCCACCAGCAGGCCATCCACATTGGGCATGGCCAACAGTTCAGCGGCATTATCTTTTTTCACGCTGCCGCCGTAAAGAATTTGCACTTGATCGGCAGACTCAGCGCCGAGAATTTCGATCAACTCCTGGTGAATATACTCGTGCACCTGTTGCACCTGCTCGGCGGTCGCCGCCTTGCCGGTGCCAATCGCCCACACCGGCTCATAGGCGATACACAGACGTTTACCTTTTAATTCCAACCCAGGCAGCGCCTGATGCAACTGGCGGTAAAGAATATCATGGGTCAGCCCCAGCTCGTGCTGCTGATTGTTTTCTCCCACGCACAGAATGGGCATTAATCCCGCGGTGAGCGCGCGTTCGATTTTAGTGTGGCAGGAAGCATCATTTTCCAAAAATACCTGGCGGCGTTCGGAATGACCAATTAAACAGAAGCCGCAGCCCACCTCTTTGAGCATTTGCGCCGAGGTCTCACCGGTAAAAGCTCCGGAGGCAAACTTACTGACATTCTGACTACCCACCATGATTTTGGAGTTGCGCAAAAAGCTGACCATATCGCTGATATAGACATAGGGCGGAGCAATGCCAATTTCAGCCTTGAAGCTTTTTGTCAGAAAAGAAGCCACCGAGGTACAGATAAGATCCGTACCGCCGTTTAGTTTCCAGTTTGCTACCACAAGCGGCGCGCGTTTTTTCATTTACCAGAATCCTCAATTCGAGACTTTGCCAAACCACATAAAATAATTGGGCTTACCAATTTAATTCTATCTGAATTTATTGGCCTATCCAAACCCAATTTTAATTTGCGCCATATATTAGGGGATAATTGGTTAACAATCAGCGCAGAATAAGCGGAAACGGCTGTAGTTACGCATATTTTGCAAAAAAAGCCTCAGCAAGTGCACGAGTTTTAAACACCCGAGAAAGACGCAAAGCAGGAAACCGATTACATTATTTGTCACACAATTTGGCCTTACCAAAAGTCACAGAGACCACAAGCGCCGAAATTCGACACTCTGGCGTTTTGAAATAAGCACTTCGAGGCTGTTCTCAAGCGTCAGCGCGAAACCACCACTGAGCGCAGGTTCTATCGTCTCAATGTAGGCGGTATTAATAATCCAGCTGCGACTGGCGCGAAAAAACTGCGAGCTATCGAGGCGCTCGGCGATAGCACTGATAGGCCGATATACCGAGGGCGCTGCGTCGGCCAGATGAACCTTGGTGTAATTGCCCATAGCTTCAAAAGCGTAAACATCGGTGAGGCTGACAAAAAAACAGCGTTCACCGTCTTTGATAAAAATGCGATTGTCGGATTTCAGCGGCTGCGGTTGCTGGCGGTTTTTTTGCACCTTGGCCAGCGCCGCAGCCAAACGCTCCTGGCGCACAGGCTTGAGTAAATAATCCAGTGCGTTAACTTCAAATGAGCGCACGGCATATTCATCAAACGCGGTAACAAAAATAACCTGGGGCACGCTCGCGGCCTGTTCTAATACATCAAAGCCACTGCCATCGGGCAAATCAATATCCAGTAACAACAGATCCGGCGACTCCCGTCCCAGCAGCGCTACCGCCTCGGCCACGGTGGCTGCTTCCAGCACGGCTGCGGTGTGCCCGAATTCGGCCAGCTGCTGCTTGAGCTCGACACGTGCCAGGCGGCTGTCGTCGACAATGGCTACGCGCATGAGGCGGACTCCGCAGGCAGGGATACCATCACCCTGACACAATCGTGATCTTCCCCTGAGGTACGCTGATACTCCAGCTGTGCAACTTTGGCCGGGTACATTAAGGCCAAACGCCGCTCAACATTGTGCAAGCCAATGCCCGGTTTGGTTTCAATTGCCTTGTCGCTGTAGTGTGGGCAGGGGTTTTGTATTGTAATCAACAGCGTCTCGTCCTCTTTTTTGATCTGCAGCAGTATCTCTCCGCCCCCGGCCAGCTTACTAATACCGTGCTTGATGGCGTTTTCCACTACCAGCTGCAGCAGCATGCGCGGAATTAAACACTCACGTGCGGCGAGTTCGACCTCAGGGTTAAAAATAAGCCTGTCTTCATAATGCAGCTGACACAAGGCAATGTATTCGCGCACTATTTCCAGCTCTTCGGCGAGGCTGACTTTGCTGCTGTTATCGCGCTGTAAATTGTAGCGCAACATATCCGCCAGCTGCGCCAGCGCTTCACGGGATTTGGACGGGTCGTGCAAAATCATCGCGCGGATATTATTGAGCACATTAAACAAAAAATGCGGGCTTAACTGTTGAATCAGGACGTCTAACTGGCTGGAAGCTAACGCCTGATTCATTTCCCGCAGTTGTCTGGTTTTTATGATGGTCAGGTAAATAGCACTCCACAGAACCAGTGCGGTAATCATGTTAGCCGCATTGCCCCAGAACACCATTTTAAATACCAGCCACTGCTGCCCGGGCGCTATTGGGTCGGTGATACCGGCGGCCGATAAGCCGAACACACACAGCATAAGCACCAAACCGGCAAAGCAGCCACCCACTACCGACTGACAGAATAAATACAGCAACTGCCAGTAAATCGCGGTGTGGTACAACCAGCGTTTAAATCCCAAGCGGATCAGATGTGAATAACAGGCTGCGGCGCCTATCAACACAGCACCGTACAGATACTCAAACGGAGTGAAAAAAGCCTTAAGAGAAACGACAAAGGTAAGACCGATGTATAAGGCCAACCAGCCCAGCGCCTGATAAACCGGGTAAAAAATACTGTTCATGGTGTTGTCAGCATGGGTGCCAGCGCCTCAGCCCCTAGGGGGATGGACTGGTTATTCAACAGCACCATCGCCCGCGATCCGTCCAGGTAAAAGCCGATAATGCTGGTAAAGCCCGCGGTCATGCCGCCGTGCCAGGCATAGGCGCGCCCCTGGGCATCTTCGCCCAGCATCCAGCCGAGCGGATGCGTACAGCAGGGCCCTAACTCAGAGGCAGGATTGAGCATAGTGGCAAGCAGCGCACTATCATCCCGCGCCAGCTGCAACATTGCCTGCAGGTATTTCACCATATCAGGCAGGGTAGCGACCACAGCGCCGGCGCCAGCGAGCGCGTCAAAATGCCAAGCTGATACAGGTTTATCGGCTACGTTGTAGCCTTGAACCAAATTGCCCTGATCCCCTCGCGCCGTTAAAGCCACATAAGCATCCTGCATTTGCAATGGTGCAAATACCCGGTGTTGCAACAGCTCGGCGAAACCAACACTCGCGCTGCGCGCCAAAGCCTCGCCCAAAATGCCATAAGCGAAATTAGAGTACTGATACCCATCGCGCTGCGGGTTCAGGTCTTGCAGCGCCGCGTGCAGCTCGGCCTGGCCATAGTCGGCGTAGGGGTCGGCAAAAGTTTCGGGTGTTAGAGCGAGATTAGCCGGCAGGCGCGGCAAACCGCTGTGGTGGCTGGCCAAATCCACCAGCCTTAGCTGTGCAGGGACATCCGGCCAAAAGTCAGCGACTTGGCTGTCACTGTTTAAACGCCCCTCAGTCAGCATTTGCGCCAGCACATAGGCGACCATGGTTTTGGTGTTTGAGCCTATCTCGTACTGGGTGCTGGCATCGTGATCGGCGTAGTAGGTTGTTTCAACATTTGCGCGGGTAATCACGGCTAGGGCGCCACCGTGCTTACCCGCCTGCGGCTTTGGGGAGGGTACTTGCGCCTCCTCTGCCAAAGGCGTTTTTTTAAAACTGAGGGGGCGCTCCATTCCCTGAGTAAAGGTGCCCCGGTAAGCACCATCTTTAAATTCGCCGCTGTAACTGGCGTGAATCAAGGGCGAGGCAAAACTGACACGCGCAGCATTGATATCGACATCCGTTAGCGGAATGTTGTATGAATGCTGCGCCGGGCTATCCAGGGTGCCAATGTAGCCTGTAGGCAGAACCGCAATATTCAATTGCAAAGGCAGCGCGGTAGCCCCATCGATCAGCAGCTCGCCACTGTAACGGCCCTCAAACGTTAAGCGCTCACGATCGGCCGCAGTCAGTGGCTGCAAGGTAATTTTGACTGACTTGCCCTGGGTAAACTTACCCTTTAAAACACCTGCGTTTAACTCGCCGCTGAAACTGGCATTTAACTCTTGGTCGGTAAAAGTAACCTTGTTGCCGCTCAGGGCAAATTCGCTAGGGACCCGGCCGAACATGCTCTGATTGGGGCTATCCAGAGTAAGCTTGCCGTTTTCAATATTGATACCCAGCACCAGATGCACGCCCTGAGGAAACTCCAGCAGTCCGCGCCAGCGGGCGTTTAGCTCCTGCGAATAATCGGCCGCCATCGCCGAGCCGGAGCAGATTGCAAGACATACCGCTAATAAAGGCTTAAGAAATAGTTTCATGGTTTAACCCTCCTTGTGTATCGAGCCCCTACAATACCGCCGCCAGTGTTGAAACACTGGTAATTTATGACCAGCGGGGCGTCTGCAGGTCGAGCGTCCTGGAGCAACCGCCGTGTAACCCAATGGCGGAACAAGCGCGGTTCTGGTAAACTTGGCGACCTTTCTTCCTCATATTATAAACCCCCGCTATGACGTTTCCCGAACTCGACCTTGCCCAGGCCGTGGGCTTTGTCAGCTTTGCGTTGGGCATTGCCTGTTTTTATCAGCGCGATGACCTGCGCTTAAAACGCATTATGGTGGCCATGAATTTAAATCATGCGCTGCATTTTGCCCTGCTTGGCGCGCACACGGCCGTAGCTAGTGCGTTGCTTTCGCTACTGCGCACAACCCTTGCGCTGCACACCAGCTCTAAACTGGTGGCCTTTATCTTTATTGCGGTATCTTTGGCCTGGGGGATTTATTTGTCCGATGCCTGGTACGACCTCTTCCCTATTCTGGGCACCTGCATCGGCACTTACACGGTATTTTGCTTAAGTGGTATTGCGATGCGCTTTGGCTTTTTGCTGGGCGCCTGCTGCTGGCTAACCAACAATATTCTGGTGGGCTCAATCGGTTTAACGCTACTGGAAATAACCCTGATTGCAGTCAATCTTAATACCATTCGACGCCTATACCGCGAGAGAAAATCTGCTTTTAAAACTGTCTGCGACCGATAAGCCGGAAAGCGCTTTATCAATAATACTTTGCGAACTTATTAGAATGGCCGTGACAGTGCCGATAAGGCCATTCTTAACAGGACTTTTTCGCATCTGGCCTTAATGTTTTGATCGAGCCGACAGCGCGAAGTGAAAAAATCAAAAACCTTTAATTTTTTGTAACGCCAACTACCGCGACTTTAGGCGATGCAGCGGCGATTTAACTTGGCGATTACTGTCGCCCCAGATGTTCCGGGCTCTCTTACCAAGCTCACGCATTAACCACTCACAAGCTTTGGTGGTGCGAGGGTTTCAGCCAACATCACCCGGTTGCGGCCCGAGGCCTTGGCCCTATAAAGCGCATCATCGGCCTGTTTGAAAAGCTGATCTAAATTATTATCGCTAAGGCTAGCCACGCCAAAACTGGCGGTGACGTGTACTGCCCCACCAATCAAAGTATTGGCCAAACGCCCGCGCAGGTTTTCCGCGACAGACTGCGCCTGGAGCAACTCAGTATTAGGGCAAATCACAATAAACTCTTCGCCACCCCAGCGGGCCACTAAGTCAGTTTGCCGCACACTGTGAGAAAAGGTGTCAGCAACCACTTGGAGCACCTTATCTCCCATGTCGTGACCATGCTTATCGTTGATCTCTTTAAAATGATCAATATCCACCATAATTAGCGACAGGGGTGTGCGGCTATCTCGCCACTCGGTTAAGCTGCGGTAGAGCGCTTCACGCACACCCAGGCGATTCGCCACGCCGGTAAGACCGTCGGTTTTGGCAAGCTCTTCGAACTTCCGGTTCTTGACGTTGAGAAGACCATTAATCTTTTGCAACTCGGCTTGGTAGCGGGCGTTTCTTTGCAGGGTTATCTTTAAATTAATGATCCGGATCAATAACACCAATACGATAGCGAAAATCCAGGTAATCAATAACACGCGATATAATGTCGCCTGGGAGATAACGGGCCCGCTCCAAGAAATGCTATCAAGCTTAAATTGATGTTCGCCAGAACTTACATCGGAACCAGTTTGTATCTCAACAAACAGCACATCGTTAAAATCAGGGTGAGACAGCGGCATCGGTATACTTTTAGCGGTTATCCACCAGTCTGCAACCGAGAAATCCTTCAGCTTAAATGTAAACGCACCGCGGTTAAGACTTTCTACATCCAGCTCGGCACCGTTGTACTTAGTTGTGGTTAAATCACCGACCTTATAGTACTGAGGATGGCGGTTGCGCAAGTACAAACGCACGTTGTTGGCGTTACCCTCGTACTTCAAATTAATCGTCATTGACTCGTATACCGACAAATCTAAACCTTTGCCTTCTGACCCTATTAAATCAATTTGGTAGCTGCAAAAAGGGTCTGCAAAACCTGATCGCAGACTACAGTGCCAAGCGTGATCACTTCCCTCGACTGCGGTGGCCTGACTGTTTCCACCGATAACAGAATCACTAAACAGGGCGGTATTAACTTCGGATAAAGGCAATTGATACTGACGTGTTATCCACTGTTTGGGCACAAACAAAACGGCTACTGACATAATCGCCAATAGCGCCAGCCCAAGGTCGGTGGGTGAAAGATAATCGCGCAGTTTAGATGCCATTCATTAATAGCCTTTGGGGCGATTTGCTTAATCAAGGTTAGCTTAGATGATGCTCATTATAATGCATAATGCGCCACGCCGTTTATACGCTTTATACATAAGCCTGGGCCGAGAGGTTAAGTTGGTTATAAAACCTCACAGCACTGTTGCAAAAGCCCTACTGATTTAGCTCGTCGAGGGTCTGCTTAAAAAACATGCCCTGTTCAGAAGGGTTAAAGTCCCAATCGTCGATAAGCGTCGGAGACCAGTCCGGGTCGAACACCCAGGCGGTCCAGCTGATATCCCTTGCCGCCATAAACTCCACCACGCGCGGCCCATAAGTTCCCTCGTTGTGAATGACCGGCACATGGGCGCCATAGCCATCTTCTCGCACCCACCCCAGCTCTGTTGCCATCACAGGGTAAGTCTCGGCCACAAAGCCCCACTGTTTTTGCCAGGCATCGAAGTAGGCTTGTTTGGTGTCCTGCTGGGGCTTGGCCTTTTGCGGGTAGGGATGAATGGCATAGGCGATGCCGTCGCGGCGCACTGGCTGCTCGGGGATAAAGCTGAGGTCGTAGGCCCAGTTAAAGCCACTTACCAGAGGAATCACGTTCTGATCGTAGACATAGATCAAGTCAATCAACTCTTCGTGAATGGCGCGCAGCCCCTCCCAACTGGCTTTACCTAATGATTCGGGGCCGTTGCCAATAAAGTCGTGGGTTGGTTCGTTGTACAACTCGTACACGGCCATAGTGGGCACCCCGCGATAGCGCAGCGCCACCTGCTGCCAAAATTTTCGGGTTTCAACCATGGTGGTTTCGTACATGGGGTGCTGATAAAGGCTGGACTGAATATTCCCAATTACGTGCCAATCGAGAATAATATAAAGATCGTTCTGATTGGCCCAGTGCACCGCTTCGTCCAGACGCTGGAAATACCACGCTTGCCCTTCACGCCGCCACGCCATGGGGTGAATAGGTATGCGCACGGTATTCGCACCCCAGGCGGCGATTTCGCTGAAAAGCCTTTCACTCCACTGATCGTTATAGGCGAGCTTGGCGGGATCAGCGATATTAACACCGCGCAGCACCACCGGCTGGTTTTGTTCGTTGACGACTAAGCGGCCGTCTACATGCAGCATACTTTGCTGCTCGGCCAGGCTGTCGGCATCAAACGCGGTGGGGTAGGGAATGTTCCAAAACTCTTCGGCAGCCGCCTGCTCGGCGGTAAAACCGTGATTTTGCTCCAGGGTATTTGAGGTTGGACTTGTCGAACAGGCTGTGCTTATGGCTGCCAACACTGCGATGATAAAGCAAGCAAAGAATGATTTCATGGGCATGTCTCTCCGTAACGTATGTCGTTGTTTTTTTAACTGCGCTGCAAACCCTCGCGCTTAGGCAATATAACAACCGCTGAAGATACTGTCATTGTGCTTGCGCATCGGCTAATACCGCACCGATTAACACTTCTAAATCGTGGGCTAAAGGTTCCAGGTTAACGCTGCGTCCTTCGCGAAAGTCTTCTTCTATTTGCTCGGCATGGCGATAGACTTCCATCAACCCCATGGTGCCAGTCGTGCCCTTAATGGTATGAACCAGTGCCGCCAGGGCTTCCGTCTCTGTAGTCTGACGCAACATTGCAGGCCAGTCTTGATGCCGCTGAGAGAAATTGCGCAGCAGCTGTAAAATCATGCTCTCATTGCCGCGAAAACGCCGTAGCATTTCTTGCGGATTGACGCCCATTGCTTTAAACAGTGGCGCCAGAGCATCTGGCACGGGTTGCGCCGTTTCTGCGGCAGACGGTGTGATTTCTGATTCTGGCTCTGTCTCAAACCATCGCCCCAGCAGCCTCAATAGCTGCTCGACATCGAAGGGTTTACCCAGATGGTCATCCATACCAGCCGCCAGAGCCTGCTCAACGTCCTCATTCAGAACCGCGGCTGTGAGTGCGACCACCAAGGTATTGCCATAGCCTGGTACTTTTCTTAAACGACGACATGTTTCAAAACCATCCATTTCAGGCATGTGTAAATCAAGCAGGATCACATCGTACCGACACGCCTGAATTTTGTTGAGAGCCTCAACACCCGATGAAGCCACGTCTGCGTGTAAACCTGCGTAGCCCAAAAGGGTAAGAGCAACCTCCTGATTTAACAGATTGTCCTCTACCAGCAGAATTTTTTTCTCGCGTATGAGCTGTCGCACACTTTCGCTAACCGCCGGAAGAGTACCAACGCTGGGCCGGCTAGAACGTAAACGCATGGGCTTATCCGCGATGGCGTTGTATAAAGTGGATGGCAATACCGGTTTTGTAAGAATCGGAGTCTCTTGCTTTTTTTCTCGCTTCAGCTGGTCCATCAGCTTTTCTTTGTTGTAGGCAGTTACCATCATAATCTGGCTGGCCAGCTCATGATTCGGTGTAAGCGCTTGCAAACTTTTTAGTAGCTCCACGCCATCTTCTTCACCCAATTTCCAGTCGACAATAACCAGGTCGTAGCCCTCGCCGCCTAAAGAACGCTGGTAGCTCGTTACCGCTTCCTCGACAGAGCTAACGCAATCTGACTGCATACCCCAGGCGGTCAGATAACTTTGCATAATTTCATTAGAGGTGTCGCTGTCATCCACTAACAGCGCTCTTTTTCCAACCAAACCACCAAAGCTTGGCCGCTCGTGGGAATCCACCTGCATTGGCACGTTAAAATAAAACTCACTGCCCTTGCCCACCGTACTCAAAACACCGATGTTACCGCCCATAAGCGTCACAAGCTTTTCGCAAATAGAGAGTCCTAATCCTGTACCGCCGTACTGACGCTCGGTCGACTCGTCCGCTTGATTAAACTTACCGAATATTGTTTCGAGCTTCTCAGGTTTAATCCCAACGCCACTGTCTTTGACTGAATAACGAACCTGCTCCGTCCCCTCGGCACTAAACTCTCGGGTGACTGACAACAATATTTGTCCCTGCTCGGTAAATTTATTCGCATTACTCAGCAAATTATTTAACACCTGCCGCAACCGGTGCTGATCACCCTGCAAGGTCGATGGCAAAAGCGGGTCAATCCAGGTGTGTAACGCCACACCTTTTTTAGCCAGGTTAACTTCAAACAAGTTGACCACATCAGAAACCAAACTTTCAGGGTGGTAGGGCTCGGTTACAATACTCACCTTGCCCGCTTCCAGTTTGGAAACGTCAAGTATGTCGTTCAATATTGCCAACAGGGACGTAGACGCCTGGCTCAGTTTACCCACGTAGTCGCGCTGTTTGTCATCCAAAGGTGTCTGTTTAAGAATTTCGATAAGCCCGGTAATGCCATTCATGGGGGTACGAATTTCATGGCTCATATTGGCGAGAAAACTACTTTTTGCCTCCGCAGCAGCCTCGGCCTGTTTCGTGCGCAGTTTGAGCTGCTCATTAAGGATTTCAACCTGAGCTTTAGCCTGTAGGATTTGGGTCAAATCCGTTGCAATGGCAATAACGCCTGCCACTTTTCGGCCCCCACCTTCACTATTTTCCCAATTTGGGATTAAATAAATTTGCAGATGAGATTCGCCTGAATTGCGAACTTCCTTCTTTTGAAAGCCGAGCTCTTCACCGGCTACGCATTGATCAAAATAGGACTGTTCGTTGTAATTGATCAGCCTATGCAAAGAGATATCTTGATCGGTGCCAGGCGCCAGCTGCAAATATTCACGAAAGCTTTTATTGGCATAAACGCACCGTCTGTCAGAGGTCCAATAACTCACCATATTAGGCAGGGACTCTGTCAAGGTGAGAATAAACTCATTGCGACGCAGTAAATCTTGGGATTGTTGCCACTGTGCATACCGCAGCTGTGAGGCGCTGCGAAGCAATTTGTAGTAATACCAAATGCCGATAATCAACAGCCCCAAAAAAGGCAAGAGCACAGCGGCCGACCGTATCGCAGCCGCTTGCATTCGCTGTGAGATTACAGCGCGGGGTATAGATGTTAACAAGTACACCGGCTGAAAACTCAAACCGGCTACATTCGGAGAGTTATCAAGAGAGGGGGCAACTTGACTCCAGGCCCACATCCCAGACTTACTCGAAATGTCGCTATCTCCAGCTTGCATAGCGGCCCACAGCTCAGGCTCATCAGTTTTAACGGAGTGGTTATTGCCAAGCAAATGGCCCCAGGTTTTTGCGCTATCGGCTTGCATCAACCAATTGCCCTGATGGTCGGCAAGAGACAAGTTCACATAGTCTCGAGACAGCGGCAGCAAGCCGTCATGGATATTAAACAGCAAGTTGAAAATAAGATATCCATGATCAACACCGTGGATAGACGGCAGACGAATCGCGTAACGTACAACAGGTCTTAATGGACGTTCCAAAAGCCCATTTTCAACATTTAAATCGGGCTGAGATACATAGGTCTCGTAGGGATTTAACTCTAAAACTTTTTGATGATAAGGGCGGGTAGACTTATTTTGTAAAACATCGGGGCTTAATTCGCGTATTCCGAGCGTGTCAGCAATAATTTTTATCTGCTCACGCCCGTCAGGTAAAATCCAGCGCACCTGAAAATACCTAGGGTTGCGATAAACAAGCGAGTACATCGCCAGGGAGAAATTATGGCGCTTAATGGATTCATCGCGAGCTTCAAGCGCTGTTTGCACCATCGGCTCCCGAGCCATTCCGGTTAAATGCTGAGCAGGCAAAGATAAAAGCTCGATCAGTTGCGAACGACTTTCCGCTTGGTAGATGTCCATTTCCCGCTGCAACGCGTTACGGATATCTCGAGCTCCAAGCTGATAGGTTAAGACTGTAATGGCACAAAAGAACACACTAGCCAGTGAAAGAGCCCACCACAACTGCCGGGTAGAAACCCGATCCAAGCCTTTGCGTTCCGCCATGTAATTGCCCTATTTATTGTACACTTGCTGCACCTGCTGAAATGGTAGCTTCTTTTTCACTATTAACCAGCTGCGCCTTGATTGAGCCGGCTTTTTCAATCTCGTAGCGCTGAGCTGCACCGGCTATCTGACTGGCGGTGCCAGAGGTTATCCAGCGTTTGGTGCGCCCGGCATCCCCCAAAGGCGTGCGTTTGCCAAACGAATCGAGAAACACCATGCCCACCTCTTCACCATCGATATCCGTCACCATCACCAGACAGCGCCCGGCATCGATCAAATAGCCGGTCTTGCTGAGGCTCACATCCCAGCGCGAGCTGCGTACCAAGGGGTTGGTATTGGCGTAATAGAGCGAATAGCCCGGCTGGGTAAACCAGACGTCGTGCTTAGAGCTGGTACTCGCCTCGCGAATCTCGGGGTATTGATAGGCCGCTTTTACCATGCGCATCAAGTCGCTAGCGGTGGAAACATTTTTTTCCGACAAACCGCTGGAATCCACAAAACGGGTATTCAGCATCCCCAGCTCGCGGGCTTTGGCGTTCATTGCCTCAATAAAGGCGTCATAGCCACCGGGGTGATGCCAGGCCAGCAAATAAGCGGCATAGTTTTCCGAAGACATAAGGGCAATTTTTAACAAATCCGAGCGTTTTGCGGCCGAGCCTGGACGAATGCGTGAGTAGGCATTGGCGGCGGCGGGGAAGTGACGCTTTTCGACTTTCAAGCGTTCGTCCATATCCGCTTTTGAATCCAGTACCACTATAGCGGTCATGACTTTGGTGATTGAGGCGATAGGCATGACCCAGTCTGAGCGCTTTTCAAACAGCGGCTGTTCGCTCTGTAGCGGCATTACCTGAGCGCTTACGGACGCCAACTGCAACGCTTGGGCGTTTTCGTCGCCCCATACCAGCGGAGCTAACAACAACATACACACACACTTCAACCAACGCGACATCGGCTCCTCCGGGGCAATTCGATATAAAAAACGGAAGATTAACATGATTAATCCGCCATTTCTGGATTGTGGCTCACATCTGCGCTATTGCGGTGTCAGTGACATACGCGCAAACTATTTCTGCTTTCGGCGGTTGATCACGTCGATGTCATTAACGGCTAGGTAAAATAGGCCGACTTTAATCAAATGGAGATGGTATGAAACACGTCATTATTGCTTTTCTGTCACTGGTATTCGCCTTAAGTGCCAATGCTTTTGATATGGGAGATGTCGACAAAGCGTTGGGCTCTAACTCTGAGAGCACCCTGCCTTCGGGCCTATTAAACAACCTGACCGAATCGCTCGGAGTTAGCTCGGAACAAGCCGCGGGGGGCACCTCAGCGCTGTTGGCCATGGCGGCCAACAACTTATCTGGCGATCAAGCCTCGGCGCTGGGCGATATACTGCCGGTGGGCAACAGTGGTGGTCTCACCTCGCAGTTGATCAGCCAAGTGACCAATATGGACAGTGTAAAGTCGATTTTTGATTCTCTGGGAATGGACCCGGCTATGGTGAATCAGTTTGCGCCGGTGGTGCTGGACTATGTTGGCAATAATGGTGGCAAAGAACTGTTGGGCTCACTCAGCTCTCTGTGGGGTCAGTAATCACCTTGGAGAACACAGCGGGGGCCGCAAAAGCGCCCCCCGTCTGCTTAAACACTTCGCTTTAACTTACGCGCTGTTAACGCGCACTGAATTGCTCGCGCGACTTATCACGATCTTGCAGCTCTCGGTCCGTCAGGCTTACTAAATTCACCTCCACCCGACGGTTTTGTTGACGCCCAGACGCATCGCTGTTATCCGCCACTGGGTTGGATTCACCATGACCTTGCACTTGCCACTCGACCACTTCAGCGCCTTGGTACTCAAGGTACTCGGCAACACTTTGCGCGCGGCGCTTGGACAATTCCTGATTGTAGCTACTGGGCCCGGTGGCATCAGCATAGCCGTCTACCGCCGCTTGAATCTTTACGCCCTCGGCGTCTTCGGCGCTATCAAGTAGAGTCAGCAATTCGGTCTTAGCGCGAGGAGTTAGCTCGTCAGAATCAAATTCAAAGCGCACGGTTTTCGCCACCGGCAGGACTTCTTCCGTTGCTTCCATTTCCATCTCAGGCTCGGTGGATACAGTCTCATCCCGAGCACTGTCTGTGCTCTGCGGCGCTTCATCGTCCGCAACTTTCACCGCATGGTAGCCACTTTGCGCAGCGTTAACATTTTGCACATCTTTTTCGGTGCGCATATTCACCAGCTCATAAGAGCTGTCTTGTTCACTGGTCTGGGCGGTATCGGTGCTGCTGCAGGCACTTAACGCCATTACCGACACACACAGAGAAACGCCCAAATATTTGCTTTTGCTGATCATGTTTTGCTCCCGTTGCATAATTACTGACATGCACAGAGCGAGAGACGTGCCAATAACGAAATCACGCTAAAACAGAGTGTTTTTTGTGATAAAACGCAAAATAAATGCGCATTGCGCGCAAAAAACCACCAAACTTAGACGAAATTTTTACGGCCATCCTGTAACTTTTACCAATAGCCCTACCCGCCAGAACTTTTGCCAGCTCAGGCTACCAGTCTAGAAACACGTCCTTCGGGTCGAATCGGTAATCCACCTTGGAGCCAGATTTAATATTGCGCATGGCGTTAATATCACGCTGAGCCTGTAGCGACCACTGCGGATATTCGTCAGGCAAATACTCATACCCCTGGCTCTGCAACTGCCGAGCAATAGCGCGGCGCGCGCCTATGGCCTGATCCAGGCGCTGGTATGGCCCCTGCACATTGCTTTTGTCGGGTTGAGGGCCCACGCCAGCGTAGGCCAGGAGCGTGGCAATGTCGTCTTCATCGCGGCGCAGGTGTAGTTCCACCCTCCGCTCCCGAAACTGTAAAACCAATGCATCGGCGGTGTCGGGGATATCGGACATTGACCATACCTCGTTTTGGTTACAGGTGCTGCTGCAAAAACGGCAATATATCTTGTTGTAGCACAGGCACGGCATGGGTATCAAAACAACTGCCTAACGCTTCTATACAGCCGGTATCCATATAGGCGTGATTATTTCCCTCATAAATTTTTAAGCTGGCACTTTGCCCTGCAGCTTCGAGTTTGTCGACATAGGCCTTTACCGCTTGGGGCGGCGTTGTGGTATCAACACTACCGACATGGTGAAATTGCGGCGGTAGCTGATACTCACTGGCCTGAGGAATGTTGTACGCGGGAGATACCGCTCTGTAGTAATCTGGGGCGGAATCTGGGTTGATGCCCTCGCCAAAAATACCGCGCGCCTCGGCGTTGGCAAATTGCCAGAATATATTTTGCGGTGATTCGAAACCGCCCTTGGCTGCGGCGTATAAATCAAAGGCCCCATAGCTTACCACCGCCGCTTGCACTTTTAGGCCGTCCTCGGCGGCAACTTGCTCGGCGGATTTACCCTCTGGCAACCAGGTGGGATTAAAACCCAAACTGTCCCCGGCAAAACCGTCGCTTTCCAGCTTGCGCCCGGCGGTCAAAATCATGCTGGTTAAATGGCCCCCTGCACTGTCGCCGGTAATCGCAACGCGATTTGGGTCGCCACCATAGTCTGCGATATGCGCTTTCACCCACAGTAAACCGCCAAATACGTCTTCTACAATTTCATTCATGGTGGTGGTGTTGCCGTTATCCGGCAGCAGGCGGTAATTCATATTCGCCACCACATAGCCGCCGTGCTCGGCCAGGTATTGGCTCATGGCGTCCATCACGCTTTCATCGTTAATCAACCAGCCGCCGCCGTGGTAGATAACCACCACCGGGAGTGCCTTTTGGTCGGTTTCAGGGGTGTAGATATCCAGCTTAAGCGACTTGCCGGCGACTTCGGCCCACTGAATATCGTCGTACTTTTTAACCTTGTAGGTATCGGCAGTGGCGAGTGTGCTGTAGGCGAGAGACCACGCCATTAACAGGCTGATAGCGTATTTCATGGATAACTCCTTTGCTTGTTATTGTGTGACTGCAAAAGAAATTAACCTTAGCGAGGCGCCGCAGCTCTCGCTAGCGCTTTTTCAACTCTTTACCCACCCGGCCGGCGCGCCATCTGCACAAAAGCATCCACGTAATCAGTGTGCAGGTCAGTCTCGCGCACGCCTAAATGAATCTGTTTTGCCACGCCCTTTTTTCCCAGACTTACGGGAGTAATCGGTAAACCCGACGCGTACTCGTCCACCAGCCAACGCGGCAGTGCCGCTACGCCGCGCCCGGCGGCCACTGTGTGCAACATAATATCGGTGGTTTCAATGGTTTTATGACGCCTGGGAGCAATGCCGGCGGGCATTAAAAAATAGCTGTAAACATCAAGTCGCTCCAGAGGCACCGGGTAAGAAATCAGAACCTCGTCCACTAAATCCTGCGGTTGCGCATAGGCTTTTGACGCCAGCGGGTGGTCAGCGGCCACCACCAGCACCTGTTCGTAAGCAAATACCGGGGTAAACACAACGCCCGGCTTGTGCAAGGGGTCCGGCGTTACCAGCAGGTCTATCTCGTGACCAAAAAGAGCCGCCATACCGCCAAACTGAAACTCCTGTTTGACGTCCACGTCCACCCCTGGCCAGGCCTCTAAGTAAGGACCCACTATCTTTAACAACCATTGATAACAAGGGTGACACTCCATACCTATGCGCAGTGCACCGCGCTCGCCAGCCGCCATTTGCTGCAGTACCTGCTCGGCATGCTCAAATTGGGGCAGCAGACGATTGGCCAGCGACAGCAGATATTCACCAGCGGCGGTAAGACGCAGTCTGCGACCCTCTTTTTCCCACAGATCAATCCCCAGGCGCTGTTCCAGTTTTTTAACCGAGTGACTCAGCGCCGACTGTGTCAGGTGCAAGCGCTCGGCCGCACCGGTTAAAGTCCCCTCGCGCTCAACCGCACGCAGCAAAGCCAGGTGGTGTCGCTCCAACATACTTATGAACTCAGGTAATCATTTGACACTGATGCTACCACTTTTAGTCATGCTTTGTAGCCAGCTCATTAAATAGATTCTGCCGGATAGTCGTGGCTCTGTCGGGCGGTGCAGCAAATACAAAACGAGTAACAATTGCGGCCTATACTTAGCTGCTGCGCTATTTATTCGAGGTGTTCGTGAGGTTTTCTGCCACTTTTTTTCTGTTTGCGGTTGCAAGTTCACCTGTTACCGCCGATTGGTCCATGGATCCTTCTCTGATCGCCTTTGGCGATGTTTACGCCATACCCGACCACCATCTGGACGCAGCCGATAACGATGCTGGCTTATGGCTGCGCAGGCTCTATTTAACCTTGGACTTAACACCCGCCGAGTTACCCATTAGTTTGCGTTTGCGCAGTGAAACCAACGGCCCGGATCATATTGCCGAGAGCGAAGATTTCAGCAGCCAGCTAAAAGATGCCTATTTTGAATGGAATACCCATAATCATAAAATTATCTTCGGCAAACAGAGCGCCCTAACGTTTCAACGCATTGAATCATTTTGGAAATTCCGTTCGCTGGAGAAGACAGCGCCGGATTTGCAGGGTATTACCAGCCGAATTTTTGGCCTAGGTGCGAGCGGCCCTTTGTTTAGCGACGAAGTTCGCTACGCATTTGTCATCTCTACCAGCGGGACCTTGGGCGTAGATCATGCCCAACAAGCGAAATACCAGGCATCGCTCGACATAAAGTTAACGGAACGATTATCGCTAGAGCTCTATGCCGATGAGCTTAAAAGCGAGCATGACACCCCCAGCGCCAATACCGAGCAAGTGTTTATTCGCTGGCAGGATGACAGAACCCGTATCGGTGCGCACTACACCCATCGCGACTCACACGGCGGCGACAATACCCCCGGCGATGTTGAGCTCTTCTCGGTGTTTGCCTCAACCTCGGCAACGCCATGGCCACTCATTGCCCGTGTAGACCGCTTGCTAGAGCCGAGCGCGCGCGGTGAAAACATCGACTATATGCCGTTTTCTCCCGAGTCCAAGTCCACCCTGTATATTCTGGGGAGCGAGTACCGGCTCTCACCTGAACTTCGCTTACTGCCCAATATTGAGTATGTGAATTACGACAGAGATATAGCGAGCGATTGGTATCTAAAACTCACGCTGGAATTTACCCTTTGAGGAAAAGAGCTCGGGTTTAGCCTTGCCAGATTTCAAGGCACTGTCGTTAACTAACGGTAAGATTACCACCACGCAGCCGACGAAAAACTCGGTATGCGAATGTATCAAACTGTAAAGTTAGTACACGCACACGAACTTCACTCCGACTTTTATCTCCAATCCCGCACCTTGGAAACACCAACAATAAGTGGAGTGGCCCTATGCTTGAAAAACCGAAAACCGATTTAAACCTTACACAAACCAGCCGTCGCAATCTGCTACGGGGGTTAGGTGCAAGCCTGGCTGGTGCGGGACTGGCCGGATGTGGCTCTAGCAACAATGGTAATGGCGCTACAACTACAAGCAGCTCATCCAGCATAAGTACAGGGGAAGGCAGCTGTATACTGATTCCACAGGAAACTGAAGGCCCGTATCCGCTATCAGTCATTCTCAGCAACTCGGCCTATGTTCGCGGCACTATTCACGAAGACAAACCAGGCATTCCGCTCACGTTAAAATTTAATTTGGTGGACATCAACAACGGATGCGAAGCTTTTCCCTATGCGTCTATTTATGTCTGGCATTGCGACAAAGACGGTCTTTACTCCGGCTATTCTCAGCCGGGCGCCAACACCATCGGCGAAACCTTCTGCCGGGGCGTGCAAGATGTAAATCAAAACGGCGAAGTCACATTCCACACCATTTTTCCCGGTTGGTATGCCGGGCGACTAACGCACATCCACTTTCAAGTATTTCTCTACAATGATACGGTCTCAGTCGCTACCGCCACCTCTCAGCTGGCGTTTCCCGATGACGTAGTCCAAACCGTTTATAATTCTGACCTCTATCGTGATAAAGGACAAAACACTTCGGTGCGCTCATACGTTGAAGATGGCATTTTTGCCGATGGAATTGAGAGTCAAAGAGTGACTATCCAAGGCACCATTAATGAGGGGTATACAGCGACTCTGACAATTGGCGTTGCGGCGAGCTAACATTAACACGCCGCACACCCTCACCTAGCAGAAAACATCAGGCTTTATTTTTACGTAGACTGCCAAACAGGGCCACTAGGAATAACACTATCAATGCAAAGCTCACAACAGCCAAGCAATGAGCCATTGTCAATCCTAAAAACACCGGCGGTGTGGCCTGACACATGTCCTGGACTTCAAACATCCAGGGCAGCCAGCTATCGAGCGGCGCCCATGCAGGAAAGTTAGCTTTAAACCCACAAGCGCCACCATCGCCAATCGCGTACTCCACTTTAATCAGGTTCCAGGTTTCTACGGCCAGACCAATGCTTAACGCCAACCCGGTGGTGGCACAAAGAATACGCCCCCACCACCAACGCTTTGCCACCAGCGCCAGCAACGCAAGTAAAAATAATGCTGCCACCCACACCCGCACATAAATGCACAACTCGCAGGGGTAAAAATACTTCACGTGCTGAAAGTAAAGTGCCCCGCCTTCAAGCGCGAGCATTAACAACGCCACTGCAAGCCAAAAATAGCGGCAACCTGAAATGCCTAACAAATTACTTTTAGTAAAGTTGCTCATGCTTAATTTATCCAATTTATGATTAATATTTGTGCTCAATCAGCGACAGCTCTGTAACTTATTATCCGCTGTACTTTCTCGGCTTTCGCGTTTGAAAACTCAAAAACATCACACTGTCGATAAGACTTGCCGGCGCGCACCTCGGCATTTACCGCGGCGCTTTTGCCGTGCGTGATCACATGAGTAACGACAACCGACACTGGGGCCTCGGCACGGCGCAAACTCTCGCCGATTTGGTCGCCGATTAAGGTTTTGCCCTCAGCTGTTTGCCAAATCGCGTTGTCGGTTAACAGTGTCGCTGCGGTTTGAGCGTCTGCGCTAGCAAGCGCGACGGCAAGAGTTTCTGCTCGTTGGTTTTTAGGCGAGTTTTTACATTGGCCGCTCGATGTAACCTGGGTTTTCAATTCGCCGTCTCCCGCACAATAACCGCCCGAATGCAACGCAGCACACCGTAATCATACGCACCATCGAGCGCCTCATAGACCGGCTTGAGCTTAAAGGGTTCATCGTCGTGGGCGAGCATTACATCGAAAATGGCATCCAGCTCTTGCTCGGGTAGCTCCACCACTTCGGCGACGTCCAGTTGGCCCTGCTCAATCAAACCTGCCAAGTGGCCATAGACTGTCGTCTCGGTAATGTCGCGCTGGCGGGCAATATCCGCCACCGTCATGCCCGCCTTAAAAAGCGCAAAGGTTTCGTGTTCGGTGGCCTTTACGTTGGCAGCACTACCGGCGTAATCGGCCAGGCTCTGTACATGCTCGGTTATCGCCTCCACAAAGGCATCGCCATAGTGCTCGCGCTTACTGGCGCCCACGCCAGAAATTCGTGCAAATGCCTCCAAATCTTGCGGCTGCAGGCTGACCATTTCCATTAAATGCGCGTCGTGAAAAATCATGTAGGGGGCGATATCCTGCTCGGCGGCCAGGCGTTTGCGCAGCTCGCGCAGGCGATCCCACAGGGCGCGGTCCGGGCCGGTTAAGCCGCTGGCGGCCTGGCCGCTGCGAGACTTTCTCCCGTTTTCGACTTTTGTGTCTTTACGCAGCTGGATGTGGCTCTCGCCTTTTAACAGCGGGCGACACTTTTCCGTCAGCATCAGGCCGCCGTAACCTGCTACATCAACCTGCATTAGGCCTCGTGCCACCAGCTGGCGGAATACCGAGCGCCACTGATTGGCATCCAGCTCGTCGCCTATGGCAAAGGTGCTGAGCTTTTCGTGGCCGAACTGCGTGACCTTATCGGTGGCTTTGCCCAGCAACACATCAATTAAATGGTTGACACCGAACTTTTGGCCGGTGCGATAGCAAACACTTAACGCTTTTTGTGCCGCTACTGTGCCCTCAAAGGTTTCCGGCGGCGATAGGCAGGTATCGCAATTGTTGCAGTCAGGATGATCCTGCTCGCCAAAATAAGACAGCAGCGCCTGGCGGCGACAGCTGGTGATTTCACACAACCCCAGCATGGCATCCAGCTTGTGGTGCTCCAACCGCTTGTGCTCGTCAGTGCCCTGAGACTGGCTGAGCATTTGCTTAAGCTTAATCACATCCTGCACGCCATAGGCCATCCAGGCGGTGGCTGGCTGGCCGTCGCGCCCGGCCCGGCCGGTTTCCTGATAGTAAGATTCAAGACTTTTGGGCAAATCCAGGTGCGCCACAAACCGAACATCCGGCTTATCGATACCCATACCAAAGGCGATGGTCGCCACGACAATCACCCCGTCTTCGCGCAAAAAGCGCTCTTGATTCTGCTGCCGGGTGGCGGCGGGCAAACCGGCGTGATAAGGCAGGGCGGTGTAGCCCTGAACACTCAACCAGGCGGCGGTTTCTTCTACTTTGCGGCGCGACAGGCAGTAGACAATGCCCGCATCCTGAGGGTGCTCGTTGTGTAAAAACCGCAGCAATTGCTGGCGTGCGTTCTGCTTTTGTTCAATCCGATACTGGATATTGGGGCGATCAAAGCCGCTGACAAACTGCGCCGCGCCCTCCAGCTGCAGCCGGCTGAGAATTTCCGCGCGGGTGCGCTCGTCAGCGGTGGCGGTCAGAGCAACGCGGGGCACTTGAGGAAACTGCTGATGCAGCAGACTCAATTGTAAATAGTCTGAGCGAAAGTCATGCCCCCACTGAGACACGCAGTGGGCTTCATCAATGGCAAATAGAGACACCGGCAAGCGGTGCAACAAATCCAGAGTACGAGGCTGAATCAAGCGCTCTGGCGCGACATACAGAATTTTAATCTCACCACTTACGAGCCCCTGCTCAACCGCCCGCACCTCCTCCAGACTGAGACTGGAGTTTAAATAGGCGGCGCTGATATCCAGCTGCGCCAGGGCATCCACCTGATCCTGCATCAACGCGATTAGCGGCGAGACCACTATTGCCACCCCCTGACGCACCAGCGCCGGTATCTGGTAGCACAGCGATTTGCCACCACCGGTGGGCATAAGCACCAGCGCGTCTTTGCCGTTGATCACAGTGTCGATAATCTCGGCTTGCTGACCGCGAAACGCGTCATAGCCGAAGGTGGTTTGCAGAGTGTGGAGGGCCGTTGGATTCATCCGTGAGAGTTTATCAGTTTGCGCATCCTGAAGGGTAAGTTAGCCTAACAACCTCGCCCTCGCAAACGGCTATTTCTTGTACAGATGTGGCATTTCTGCGCGCAAGCTGGGGGATGACATTTATATGACAAGAGGCGCTTCGCCTTTCAATCCCACAAGGCGGGCCGTAATATAGCCGCTCAGCAACAAAGACGGACAACCGGAGCCCGGCATGGTGTTAACCCCGGCCATCACCGACAATCTGCATTTTCTGATCGCCGAGGTAAAAACGCACCTGGCGCACCTGCAGAACTTTTTCGCCCAGGGCAAGGTAGCCCATGCCCACCGTTTACTGGAGCGCAGTGGTCACGCCTACAACCTTAACCTGCGGGTGCAAAATGCCTGCATGAAGCATGTCGCGCTGCAAAGCAACCAGCACTCTATGAGTTACCGGGCTGTGAGCCGCATTGCCAGCGAGCTGGAGCGCATCGCCGAGCTTGCACGCGAATGCCTGCAACAGATGAATTTTCTGCACAGCGGCGCACGACTGGACTTAAGTGTGTACCTGCCACTATTGCAAAAAGTCGACAAAAGTATCGATTTGATATCCCGGGCGTTAAAAGATCGTGACACGCAACTGGCCTTAAAGCTGGGAAAGACCGAGCGCAAACTGGAGAAGTCTTATAAAAAGCTGGTCAGCCAGTACACCCGCCAGCTGAAAAAGAAAAAGCACACCGAGGATTTAGTCAGCGGATTGTTTATTGCCCACGCCATTGAGCAGATGGGCGACGCCCTGTTAAACATTAGCGATTCCATTATCTCGGGGCATATGGGCCAGCCACTGGACTTACAGCGCTACAGCTCTCTGCGCAGCACCATCAATAACTGGCTCGAGGAAGATCTGGCCGCGCAACTGCGAGTTACCCCCCTTGCCGAAACCCGCTCTGGCAGTGGTATCAGCACCATCGACAATCCCACCGATGAGCAGTGGCAGAGACTGGTGTACAAAGACGGCAGCAAACGCAAGCTTAAAGAAGAGCTGGAGGGGGTAAATCGCTGGCACGATATTTATCCGGGGGTTGCACCGCACATTCATACCTACCAAAAGCAAGGCGACAATGCCGCCTTACTGATTGAACATTTAAACGGAGAAACCTTCGAACAGCTGGTCATAAAATCGCCACAAAAGCGCCGTAAAAAGGCCATGACCAGTCTGAAAAAAACACTCAACAGCATTTGGCAACAGACTTATACCGACCAGCCCAACCCGGCTAACTTTATGGCTCAAACTCTTAAGCGCCTGCCGGATGTGTACAGCGTGCACCCGGACTTTCAACATGAGCGCCAGAGTCTCGGCAGCTACAAAATAGAGAGCTTTGACGCCCTGGTAAAGAAGGTGCAGAAGAAAGAAGAAAAACTCGGCGCACCTTTTAGTGTGTTTATTCACGGCGACTTTAACGTCGACAATATTATTTACGACCCGGTTGAAAACAAAATTAACTTTATTGATCTTCACCGCTCTTGCCACATGGATTACGTGCAAGACGTTTCGGTGTTTATGGTTTCGAACTATCGTTTGCAAGTGCTGGACGAACCAGTACGCCGGCGCATACGCCAGCAAGTTGAGCAGTTTTACAGCATTGTTCAGACCTTTGCCCGCAAACACAATGATGACACCTTCGAGGTACGGCTGGCGCTTGGGCTGGCACGCTCGTTCGTCACCTCGACCCGCTTTATTCTCGACCACACCATGGCCACACGCATGTATTTAAAAGCGCGCTACCTGCTGGAGCAAGTCAACCAGCTGCCACGCCACAAGCTGACCGATTACCACGTGCCATTAACGGAGCTTTTTTGTGACTGATTCGACCAAGGGAAAAATAGCTGTGGTAGGCCTGCCCGGCAAATGGTCCACCGAAGTATTGGCCGATGCCTTGCAAGCGCGCACCGGCTTTCGTCTGGTGGTCGACATGCGCGAGGTGGTACTGGATTTACAAAACAAAAGTCTCTATTACCGCGAGCACAACCTGTGTGAATTTGATGGGATTATCGTCAAGAAAATCAGTGCCGAGTACAGCCCCAATACTCTCGACCGACTGGAGCTTCTGCGGGTAGCCGAGGCCCAGGGCGTGCCGGTTTTTAGTCAGGCGCAAAGCATACTGCGCCTGATTGACCGTTTGAGCTGTACGGTAACACTGCGCAACCACGATATTCCCATGCCGGCCACAGTGATCACCGAATCGGTAGATCAGGCACTGCACACCGTGGATAAATTTGGCGCCGCCGTATTTAAACCTCTCTATTCCACCAAAGCGCGCGGTATGGAAATTATCAGGGCCGAGGATGCGGATAAGAAATCCGCCGTGGAGCGTTTTTCCAGCACTCACCCGTGCATGTATATCCAACAAAAGCTGAATTTGAGCGGGCGCGATTTAGGTATGGTATTTCTGGGCGGTCAGTATCTTGGCAGCTATGCCCGACTGGGAGCGGGAGATAGCTGGAACACGACTATTCACAGCGGCGGAAAATACGCCAAAGCCGAACCTGAACCCGAATTGATTGACCTCGCGACCCGTGCTCAAGCGCCATTCGCGATGGACTTTACCACCGTAGATGTGGCTGAAACAGACAATGGCCCCATAGTTTTTGAAGTATCGGCGTTCGGCGGTTTTCGCGGCGCCAAAGATGGTATAGGTATCGATGCCGCTGCACTTTACGCGGATTACGTTCTGGAGAAGCTCAATGGCTGAAGCCAAGGCAAATACCGAAACGGAAATACACAACTTTTTACACTGGTTGCAGCGCCATCCGGAAAAAACGGAGTACTCCCTGAGCCTGGCACTACCTGGCGCTTCAGTGCAGGTCAATTGCACGCAGGCACAAACAGCCAGCAGCCTTAAAGCCTACTTCCAGCCCTGGCTTATGTCTGGCGAGAAAAATTGTGACGCCACAGTTACCGTAATTGAATCACCCACTGTTGCGGAGTATTTACCCTGGCAAGAATGGCAGCGGGAACCGGGCAAAAGCGCGCGCAAAGATACGTTTATCGATCTGGATGATGCGCGTCTTCTGCGCAAATGTCGCACCGGCATGGTATTTCTGCAAAGCAGAAACCAGCGTATCGCGATAGGCCCCTGTAATGACAACCTGAATCAGGTTATTAATTTTATCAACAACCAAGCCATGAACCAGCTGCAACAAAATGGCTGGTTAATTGGCCACGCCGCCGCGGCAAGTTACAACCAGCAGGCAATCGCTATTGCCGGGTTTTCGGGCGGCGGAAAATCCACCAGTATGCTGCGGCTTCTGGATCACCCGAAAGTTAACTTTGTGAGCAACGATCGGATATTTACCAAGCAAGTCGGTGAGCAGCTGTTGCTTTGCGGCGCGGCCAAAATGCCACGGGTTAACCCGGGCACCCTGCTCAACAACCCGCGCCTGCAACCGTTATTAACGGCCGAGCAAAAGCGGCGCTACCAGACCATGGCTCCGGACGAGCTGTGGGAGCTGGAGGAAAAATACGACGTGCTGATTCCCAAACTCTACGGCAGAGGTGAAAACACCCGTATTGAGAATACCGCGCCGCTAAAAGCCATTGTGTTGTTGAACTGGAACCGCCGCGAGCAATGCGCCACTCGCATTGACAAAATTGATATAAACGAGCGCCAGGAATTACTCCCCGCATTGATGAAATCCTCTGGCCCCTTTTACCAGCGTAGCGATGGCCAGTTCCAGCCCAATGCACAAATGCCTGCGCTTCAAGCCTATCTGCAGCAGCTAAGCCACACCCAAGTCTATGCCGTTAGCGGCGGGGTAGATTTTAGCGCGCTGCGGGATTTTTGCTGGCAGCTGTGGCAATTACCAGAGGCACAGGATTAATGCGCGCTTTTGCCTTGATACGCCATGGGGACTACCGGCAGAAAAAAGACACCCCCAGCGCCCATCAGCCCTACCCGCTCACGGCAAAAGGTGAACAGCAAGCGCGCGACTGTGCACTGTTACTGCAAAAGGCAGCGTCCGATTTAGAGCTGGGTTTATCGTCGGTTATGCACAGCTCAACGTTACTTCGCGCCTGGCAAACTGCCGAGATTATTCGCCGCGAGTTGGCAGTAGACGAGGGGCAATTGCTGCAAAGCGATGCGTTAACCGAGCGCTGCGTAGGCAGCGCGGCGAATCTCACCATCGATGAGATAGAACAGCTGCTGGAACAAGACCCACGCTACCCCAGCCCACCGGAGAACTGGAAATCGCGCAGCGACTACTGCCTGCCACTGCCCGGGGCCGAATCTCTGCAGCAGGCCGGCGAGCGGGTTGCAAGTTATATCAGCCAGCTCGCCGACGAAAGCGCGGACAATTCTCTTACGGTGATTGTCGGCCACGGCGCTGCATTGCGCCACGGCGCCAGTAATCTGGGTATACTGAGTGAATCTGACGTTGCCAACCTGAGTATGCATCATGCCCAACCAGTTATTATCGCTTGTACTGAGGCCGGCTGGGTTCATCTAGCGGGGCAGTGGAAACCGCGCACCTCACCACGGGAGTTCACCGACTGAGCATGAATGCCGAATCGTCGCTTAACAGCAAAGCCATCAGCCAGCTTACCCATTACGAGGGGGAAAAATGGCTGCCTATGACCCTGCCGGATCATGTGCGCCCCTGGCTGGATGAGGGCAAACACGCTTTTCGCCAGCGCAAGCGCGGGCGCCGCCGCGCGCGCCACGCCATTGACCAACAGGTATCACAATACCCCTGGGTGTGGCCCAAGCGGCGGATCATTTTTATCTCGGATCTGCACGCCGATGCCGACGCTCTGCTCGCCTCACTGGTTGCCAGCGGCGGGGTGATACGCACAGGTAAAGGCGACAATAAATTCAAGTTGAGCAAACAGGGGAAAAAATCTGTTTTTGTTTTCGGGGGCGATTTTTTTGATAAAGGCCCCAGCAACCTGCGCCTGTTGCGGGTGTTAAAAAACCTGATCGATCAGAAGGCGCGGGTAAAACTCTTGGCGGGCAATCACGACGTTAGAGTACTGTTCGGCATGCGTACAGCAGGCTGCGCCGCCGATGTTAAAAACGGGCATTTTTTTGTACGCATGGGAGCCAAAGCTATTCCGCTGCTAAAAGAAATTCGCAACGAATACTTAAGCGGAAAAAATGCGCTGGCAGATGTACCAGACACCAAGCAATGCCGCCAATTACTCTTGCCACAAAACACCTGGTTTGCCGGCTTCCAAGAGGCCGCTAAAAGCCAATTATCGCCCGCCGCCTGCGAACGAGAACTGGCCAAGATTGCAAAAAAATCCGCAGAATTTGAAGACCAATGCCACAAGGCTGGGTTGACCCTGCGCGAGGTATACGCCAGCGCCCTTTTATGGCAAAAGCTGTTTTTATCTAAAAGTGGGGAGTTTTACTGGTTTTATAAAAAACTGAGGCTAGCTCTCAAGCGCGGCAGTTTTTTATTTGTACACGCGGGCCTGGATGACAACCTTGCCAACGAAATTAGCACTCGCGGTCTCACACCATTAAACAAAGAGTTTGCCAAACAATTAAAAGGCTCGCCCTTTGATTTTTACTACGGCTCGCTGGCCAACAGCATTCGCACCAAATACCGCGCTGTGGATCACCCGCTAAGCAAACACGGTGCTCGGCGGACTCACAGTGCCGGCATTCACGCCATTGTGCACGGCCACCGCAATTTACACCGGGGCCAACGCCTGGCACTGCGCCGCGAGTTGCTGCACATAGAGTGCGATATCACCCTGGATAAGCACTCACGCAAAAAAGAGTCTCTTAAAGGGCTGGGAGCGGGCGCCACGATTATCGACCCCAAGGGCTTCGTCGCCGGAATCAGTAGCGATTGGCCCGCAATTAAATTATTTCAGCCGCAGGCAAAATAACAAAGGAACAACCATGAGCCGAGAGAAAAACAGCTTTCGCCACGAATCGCTGCAGGACTCGCAATCCATCCGCAACTTGTTGCAGGCGCTTATGGATGGCATAGACGCGGGCGAACTGTCTTTTAGTGAGGGTAAAGAAACCCTGACGCTCTGCCCCCAGGGATTGATGCAAGTAAAAGTTACCGCCCAGCGCGAAGACGCCTACAACCGCGTTAATTTACGCTTTAGCTGGCACGAGCAAAGCGACACCGAAAGCAAACAAAAAACGCTAAAGGTTAACGGCAAAAGTACCCGCAAGTAAGCCGCTGAGGCCCATACGCCATTCACTAGTTAGCGTCATTTCCCCATAACTGGCCGATGGCGCGGCGAAAAGACGGCTCGGTAATTTTGCCGTGAGTGCTCTGAAAGCGATCGCGATAGACGGTCAAGCCGTTGAAATTACGCTCAGCCAAAGAAGCCTCAAAAAGGGTGACAAATTCATCGTTTCCCTCAGGCAAGGCGCTGGAAAGAAATACCTTAGCATTGAGCTGTGCACTTGCCAGATAGCGGTTTTGCTCCAGTTGCTCAGTCTGCTCCGGATGCTGATAAAAGCTGGCATCAAACGCGAAAAAGTTATGAAACACGGGATCGACGGAATCATCCATCAACAAGGCCAAACCCGCAAATACGCCACCAAAGGAAGTACCCGCGATGGTGCGCTGACTGGTGTCTACCCGCAAGCCAGCTTCGGCGAAGGGAATCAATTCGTGGACAATAAATTGGAAGTAGTCGCGCGCACCGGGCAGCAAATAATCTGTGCGACGGCGGTCATCGGGGCCCTCGGCAATGGCCACCAGTATGGCCTCTACACCTTCATCTTCGAGCAAATACGGCAGGCCTGGAAACAATGTTTGCCCATCTAGCGCGTAGATAACCGGGTAGCGGCGCTGCGAGTCATCGTACCCTGGCGGTAGATAGATATGCACTGGATACTCAACCCCGGTAATAGCCGAGGTAAACAGTGTTTCGCGCACCACTTGCCCGGCGAGAAACCCAAAACCTTCACCACTGTTATCCAGGTCCTGAAATTCCGGCTCATTGAGCGACGCCACCGAAGAGGTGCTGGCCTGTGCAGAACTGCTTGCATTGCTCGCGATATCGTTAGAGACAGCCCCACTGGTAGCGCCTGAGGATGATCCGCCACCACCGCCTCCACAGGCAGCAAGAACCAAGAACGCGGGGAAAACAATAAGATGCTGCAATAATTTCATTAATAGCCTCAGCGATTAAAGCGCAGAAAACGCTTGATTAGTCTCCGCAGGCCAACTATCGAGCAACTAAACTTCTCTTTCTTCACCCCTAAAGATGAATAATACGCCAATATCCAGCGTAAAAATCCCTAAGCTTTGCTCTAAGCCCACTCACACCAATAAAAGATTTATGCGCCAACTTCTGGCCGCAAAGGGCTGCGATCAACACAGACCAATACGAATCCATCCTGATTGACTGAAGGCGTTCAACTAAAACGCGGAGGGGGGTGTTAAAACCCGGTGATATTCCATCAACCCAAAGGAATTACAGTCGATTAGTTCCAATGTTTCTGACTAGAAACTGTTGGGAATGATAAGGTATAAGAGGCTGGTCGTAAAATAACCAATATGGATAGATGTCATTCAAATCCACATCGATGGATATAAGCCAGCGCTATAAAAATAGATTGCTTAACTCATGCACATAAAAAAGCCCCACAAATGGGGCAGGGATAAAACGGTTGGCAATTAGGGGCGGATCCCTCCACCCCTATTACCAGGCAGCTACTGTGCTGCCGGAGCAACGCACATGGTGTGTACGCGAAGGTCGCTCAGCAGCCCCAGTACAGCGGCTTTAGATATTTCTACCCGGTCAAACTCCGCGCTGGTGGGCATCATTACCAAGTACTGATCCGGGTTATTAAATAACCCTAACAGCTGCAAACCCAGTAACCCCGTAGCGCCACCAGACTCCTGCGCCACACCATCGAGGTATGTGGTTAGGGTAATGTTGTCCAACAAATCCAGCTCCAAGAGATCGTTGGCAGACGAGACCACTACCCCGACCCGATGACTGCCTGCATAGCTGGTGGCAGTATCCTCCGCCGCCAGACTCACTGTGCCGGCTACCGCCACTGGGGTGGCAACCGTGGCAAAGTTGTTGAGGTCGCTGTCTTCAATGTTGCCAGCGTTCAACACCCCACATCCCACGCACAGTATGCTGCTTACATCGGTATGCACTGTGATATTGGGGTCGATTAGCGGCTCGTAGAGTTTGCCCGGAGCGCAGGCTACATCTTCTGTGGCATCGCACACATCGCCTACGCCATCGCCATCGATATCGGCCTGATCGGGATTAGGGGTAGAGGGACAATTATCGGCACCATTGTCCACACCATCGTCGTCCAGATCATTGTCACAGGCATCGCCAATGCCGTCGCCATCGCTATCAAGCTGGCTCGGGTTAGCGATCAGCGGACAGTTATCTGCGTCATCGTCGGTGCCGTCACCGTCCTGGTCGTCATCGCACGCATCACCCATACCGTCTGCGTCCATATCGGACTGGTCGGGATTACTGACCAGAGGACAGTTATCACCGCTGTTCGCAATGCCATCGTTATCTCTGTCGCCGTCGCATACGTCACCTATACCATCGCTATCGGCATCCGCCTGATCGGCATTGGCTGTAAGCGGGCAGTTGTCTGCCGCATCGGCTATGCCATCGCTATCGCTGTCGGTAAAGCTGTCGCAGGCATCGCCAATACCGTCGCCGTCGGCATCGGCCTGGTCGCCGTTGGCGGTGTCGGGGCAGTTGTCATCATCGTTGTTAACGCCATCACCGTCACGATCGTCGTCACACACATCACCGACAGTATCGCCGTCAAAGTCCAGCTGATCCGCATTGGCCGTGGCCGGGCAGTTGTCTGAGCCATCGTCGATACCGTCACCGTCGCTGTCGGTGTTGCTATCGCACGCGTCCCCTACCCCATCGGCATCGGTATCCACCTGATCCGCATTGGGCATGGCTGGGCAGTTATCGGCACCATTGGCCACACCATCGCCGTCCAGGTCGTCGTCACAGGCATCGCCGACACCATCGGCATCCCAATCACTTTGATTAGTGTTACCGGTTCTGGGGCAATTGTCGCTGCCATTGCTAATGGTGTCGCCGTCCACATCGGCATCACAAGAGTCGCCTATACCATCGCCGTCCAGATCATTTTGGTTGGCGTTAGCCTGGTCGGGACAGTTATCGGCGCCGTTATTAACACCGTCGTCGTCACGATCGTTGTCGCACACATCACCGACACCATCCAGATCCATGTCGGCTTGGTCAGCATTGGCAATCAGCGGACAATTGTCGGCATCATCCTGAATGCCATCATTGTCTGTGTCGCTATCGTCGCTGCCGTCACAGGCATCACCCACCCCATCACTATCAGTATCGAGCTGACTGGCGTTGGGGGTTGTTGGGCAGTTGTCCTGATCATTGGCAACACCGTCGCCATCCACGTCCGTATCACAGGCGTCACCGGTGCCGTCGGCATCGCTGTCCTGCTGCCCGGCGTTGGCAACCAGGGGGCAGTTATCGGCGCTGTCGACAATCCCGTCGGCGTCGCTATCGGTAGCAGAGCCCTCGTCGCAGGCATCTCCCAGGCCATCACCATCGGTGTCCAACTGATCTGGATTGGCAACCGAGGGACAGTTATCACCGGTATTATCAATGCCGTCACCATCGCGGTCATTGTCACAAACATCGCCAGCGCCATCGCCGTCGGCATCGCTCTGACCGGCATTGGAAATTAACGGACAGTTGTCGTCATCATCCGCTATACCATCGCCATCACTGTCGACAGGATCCACCGGATCGTTACTGCTATCGCAGGCGTCGCCTATACCGTCGCCGTCACTGTCCACTTGCCCTGGGTTGGCAACGGCGGGGCAGTTGTCGGCTTCGTCGACAATCTCGTCGCCATCACGGTCATCATCGCAGGCATCGCCAATGCCATCTCCGTCCAGGTCGTTTTGTGCCGCGTTGGCATTGGCTGGGCAATTGTCGATGGGATTAGGCAAACCGTCATTATCGCGGTCTAAATCGCAGACATCGCCAACACCATCGCTGTCGGAGTCGAGCTGATCGGCATTGACATCGACCGGGCAGTTATCCACCGCATCGTTTACGCCGTCGCCGTCATCGTCACTGTCGCAACTGTTACCCAAACCGTCGCTGTCATCGTCGAGCTGCAAGGTATTCGCGGTTAAAGGACAGTTATCACCAGAGTCGGCTACGCCGTCATTGTCGACGTCAAGATCACAAACATTACCAATCCAATCATTATCCTGATCCAGCTGCTGTGGGTTGAAATCTAAGGCGCAGTTATCAATGCCATCGTCAATACCATCGCCATCTGAGTCGGCATTGAGATCACAGCTATCTCCGATGCCATCGGCATCCGTATCGGCTTGATCTTCATTAAGGTCGCGAGGGCAATTGTCAGCGCCATTATCCAGCGCATCGCCATCAATATCGGTATCGCACAAATCGCCCAGCCCATCGCTGTCCAGGTCTGACTGCGCGGTATTGGCAATTAGGGGGCAATTGTCGTTGTCGTTTTGTACACCATCGCCATCGCTGTCGCCATCGCAGGCATCGCCAATCCGATCGCCATCACTGTCCTGCTGGTTCGGATTGACCAGCAGCGGGCAATTGTCTTCGCCATCACTGATATTATCGCCGTCATCATCCTGATCGCAGGCATCGCCTATATTGTCGTTGTCGGTATCCTGCTGGTTGCTATTCGCAATGAGCGGACAATTATCCACGCTATCGTCCACACCATCGCCATCACCGTCAGTCACCGGGCTTGTATCGCAGGCATCGCCCACACCGTCACCGTCGCTATCAAGCTGGTTGGGGTTAGCGGTGTTAACGCAGTTATCTGAATCATCCGCTATACCGTCGTCATCGGCGTCGGCGGGTTCGTCTGGGATGTCTATGGGGTCTGGCTCTTCAAAGCCGTCGGAGCTGGAACTACTGGAGGATTGTACGGGAGGATTGGGTGTTTGCGATGAACCACCACCGCCTCCACCGCCGCAACCCGCAAGGCAAAACAGGCACACTAATGCCAGTGAGAATATCCGGTACATGTTATATCCCTCAACAAATTGATTTTCCCTGGAACGGTCTACTTAAAATTATATTTGCGTCATTTTTATTACCTTGTCTTAAAACCCGAAAGATTTAAGCGCCAAGGTTAAGTATGAAATTAGCACAGCAAGACCAGTACGCAAATCAACCTTAGAACAAAGGCGCATTAGCGAAAAATTTAAAATACCGGAAAGACTTTATAAGTGAGATTCTAAGAGAAATAGAGCTTTTTAATAAGCAAGAAAAATTATAACTTTATTAACACAACAAAAAAATCTAAAAAATCAGGCTCCGCAAAACTGCGAAGCCTGAATAGTTTTACTTGCCAAACATTCCCTTAAAGGCGTTTGCCAAATCGGCCGGGTAAACCACCGTCTTGCTGTTATCCGAGGTCGAGAGCTCCCCGATGGATTCTATGTACTTCTCGCCAAGCAAATACATAACAGGCAACTCATCGCCCCCTTTTACCGAATCGGTCACCAGCTGAATCGATTTTGCCGAGGCATTGGCCAATACAATTTTCGCTTCACCATCGCGCTTTGATGCTTCAAGCCGGCCGTCCGCTTCTAAAATCGCGGCTTGTTTCTCACCTTCAGCTTTGGTTACGGCGGCGCGGCGCTGGCGTTCGGCCGCGGCCTGCTCTTCCATGGCCTGCTGCATGGTCGTCGATGGGTTAATATCCTGAATTTCCACGGTCTTCAGAACAATACCCCAGTCGGCGATATCGTCGGAGATAGAGGCTTTTAATTTTGCTTTAATTTGATCCCGCGAGGACAGCGCCGAATCCAGCGCCATCTCACCGATAATGGAACGCAGAGATGTCTGAATCAGGTTCTGAATAGCGATAATGTAATTCTCGACCCCATAAACAGATTTTTCGGGGCTGACAATATTTATATAAGCCACGGCGTTGGCGATAATCACCGCATTGTCCTGGGTAATCACATCCTGCGAGGGAATATCCAACACGATATCTTTAGTAGTAACTTTGTAGGCAACTGTGTCAAAAAACGGAATAATCAGATTTAACCCCGGGTTGAGCGTAGTGTGGTAACGCCCCAAACGCTGTACAACGTCTTTGCGCCCCTGAGGTACGATGCGTACGCCGCGGGTAATCACCACCAATGCCAAAACAACGATGGCTGCCACCGTAATTAATGTTGTTTCCATAATATTTCCTTATGCTTTCGGTTTAACGATTAGATCGTTGCCGGAAAAGTCCATCACTATGACGCGATCGCCCGGCTGCAAGTCGCTAGTACAAATAAAACGCCATTCATCTTCGCCTAGCACTGGTGCAGGAAAGCGCAGAATGCCGCGTTGAGTGGAGACGGTGTAATTAAGCACGGTGCCGATCTGGCCTACGGCTTTTTCCATGGCCATGCCCGAGAGGGTTTTGTCTTTCATGCGCGGCGCGATCCATTTAAACCAGGCCAGTAGCGAGAGAAACGACAAGACGATCCAAAGTAATAACTGTAACGCCAGAGATAGCGGCACCAGCCATGTGACCAGCCCCACCACAATGGCACTGACACCAAGCCAGAGCATAAAGAAGCTGGGTAAGAGAATTTCTAACGCCGACAGGGCGATACCGAAAACAATCCAGATCCAGGGCGCGAGCCCGGTTTGCAGCCATTCACCCATAGGGTAACTCCTTGCTTGTTATAATCTAAGCGGAGTATACCCCAGGGCGATGCGAAACCCCTACCGAGGGGTAAATCTATTGACCGCTGACGGTGTGCAATTCAATCGACGACCAACGTGGCTGCACATGGCAGACATCCTCGGACACCACAATGCCCGTCCGAGTCTGGGTGGCATAACCGTCCAGCTGGACGGTTATAGAATAGGTCCCGGCTCGCTCGGAGGCACCGTAAAAATAGCAGCCCTCCGCTCCGTAGTGGCCGGTTTTGGGCTGCAGAAGCTCAGAGTATTCACCTTCGGTGGCTACCACTTGGGCGGCGCACACGTCGGCGTCCTCTTCACTTGCCCAGACATCGATATTTAAGCCATAGCGGATCTCTTCAGTGCAGGCAATGGGCTCGCCGCCAATGGGGCCACTGGGTGCATCGGCCGCGCCCCATTGGGTATACCAAATATGATTATCGTGGGCATAGTAAACGGCATCATTGTGTAAGAGTCCGCGCCTCACCCCGCCGCCGTAATCATATCGGTCATTACCCGCCGCCTCGGCAATTAAGGTGCCCTGATCCAGCATCACACCCTCGGCGCTATCCAAGCCTTGCAAAGACAACATCTGCAAGCCACTGTACTGCCAGCCATTCTCCGCGCTGTTTACGCTGACCGGAAAAGAAACTCGCATATCACCCTCACCTACCGACAAGAAGTTAAGCGCGCGCAAGTCGTATAGGGCTTCGCTATGGCTGCCGCGCTCGCCGATTAGCATTTCGCCCACAAGCTCGGGGGTGCCACCGGCCACCTTCACCAACTGCGCCTTGAGCCCTTGGGTCCAGCCGGTCTGGTTATCGGCGTCCTGCCCCAGGGTAAACAGATAGTCATCGTTAAGCGGATGAATATAAGTCGCAAAACCCGGCACTTCTAACTCGCCGCTGACTTTGGGGTCGGCGCTGTCAGACAAATCCAGCACATAGAGCGGATCAACACGCCGAAAGGTCACCACATAGGCGGTGGGGCCGGCAAAACGCACGGCATAAATATCTTCCCCCGGCTTGCCGATAGGATCGGGGCGAGCGCTGTTAGGTAACTCCGCCACTGCGTCAAAACCCGAGCCCGACTGGCGCAATATGCTGAGGTGGTGCGTTGGCTGATTCCAGTCGCCCCGCGTGGTCACCACCCGCAGGTCGCCTTCGTATTCATTAACCCGATAAGGCGCGTCGCCGCGAATACTGCCTGGCACACCGCCAGTGGCGCTGTAGCTGGCGCCGGAATCGGTTAAATCAAACTTGTGGATGATGGTGCGGGGTTCACTCTGGCGCCAGTCATAAGACGTTAAGTAGAGTGCGTTAGTGCTCATGGTCATGGAATCAACGCCGGTACTCAAGCATTCACTGGACACGACCTGCTGAGCGTTCAAATCAATGGCGGTAATATTCACCATGGAAAAGAAGCCGTGCTCGGGTTGGGTCTCACTGGAGGCATAACAATCGTCACTTAACGGAGCTTCCAAATCGCCCTGTCGGTACCGGGGCAGAAGCTCGGCAAGTTCAACACGGCTTAAAGCGGTCTCGTTTTCGCTGCGAGCTTGACCTTCCACCTCTTCAAATTGCAGGGTTTCCAGCCAGGGGTCATAACGGGTAATCACATAAAGGGTGTCCCCGAGACGACGGCTGTCGATTAAAGAACCATCTAAAGAGATAGCGGTCGCAAGCTTAGGCGCTGAGGGCTGATTGACATCGATAAACTCAATGTTTAACTCACTGTTTCTGGGGCCGGGCCAAATAGCGCTATCCGCGGCTGAAAACTCGATACCCCAGCCGGGCAGCACTGGCTCAACGTGTCCCCACTGGCTGCGAATAGCCACCAAGTGCGAGGCAAGCCCACTGTCCTTTTGCAAATAAAGCGAGTAAGCCGGGCCCCACAAAGGGTCATCAAAACTGTAGGTTCCAACGATGGTCGCATCGGGAATGTCCGGGTCGGTTGAGACAATTTGCACACCTGGCAACTCGCCGTTGTAACTGCTGGGCTGATAAGCGACAAACCAGTGCTGGCCGTCATACTTGGCGACGTCGGACTCGCCTACCCCCTCAATATGGACATTGGTATCAGAGTAATTATCGTTGCCCGTATCCGCCTCAGGGGGGCCGGCGGAGAAGTCCACCGTGCCGCCCCCGTTCTCGCCCTCGTCCCTCGCGCCGGTCTGCAATCGCAGACCATTTTTCACCAAGCGTTCAAAATCTTCACCCGCTAATAGCGTCAAAGGCGCATCGCTGGGCTCGCTGAGTTTGAGTTGGTTATAGTCGACGGGCTCACTAGGGCCACCCGGATCAATAGGTCTAGTGGTATCCGAGCTGGATGACGAGCCACCGCAGGCCGTTAAAGCCCCGGCAATGAGTGCGGGAAAGAGTATTGAGCGCATGTTCCACCTTCCTGGTATGGATTTATCTTCCCAGCATAACCAAAAAACGACAAGATTCTGTGTGATTTTGTAATCACAAACGAGTGCTGAAGCGCACAGGCTCAGGCCTTTGAGTGAGCACTGCGCCGCTTGCAAAACCAATAAACGCGCATGCCCAGCAATGTCAGAGTAATCAAGCCGTAAATTACCGCTTCAAAATAGCTGGAACGAACCTGCCAGAGCACATGCACCCAACCGAGAAGAAGTGCTACATAAACCAAGCGATGCAACTTAACCCAGTTCTTACCTAGCCGTCGCATCATCCTCTTGGTGGAGGTGACTCCCAGTGCAATTAAAATCAGCACCGCCGGCATGCCCGCAGTGATATAAGGGCGTTTGACCATTTCAGAGAAAAAGCGGGACAAATCCAACCCGAGAATAAACGTTAAATAAGCCGCCACATGACAAAGCGCGTAAAAGAGCGCAAACAAACCTAGCATACGCCGGTGCACCATCAGCCAACGACACTTTGCCAACTTAACCAACGGGCTGACTGACAGAGTGATAAACAAAAAGTAAATCGTCCACTCGCCGGTAAACAGAACAATCGTTTTCGCCGGGTCCGCTCCCAACTGCTGCGTCGCAGTGCGATAGACAAGCCAGAGAAACGGCATCATCGAAAGTACGAAAATGACCAATCTACGTGCCACAACCGGCATTAATGCAGCCTCCTGGTTTTGCGTCTGACGTCAGACGTCGGACGTCCGACGCAATGCGTTCTGCGTTCTGCGTTCTGCGTTCTGCGTTCTTCGTTCTTCGTTCTTCGTTCTTCGTTCTTCGTTCAATAATATTTCTTCAAATCCATCCCACTATAAAGCTGCGCCACTTCATCCCCATACCCGTTAAACATCTGGGTATCGATAATATTGGGGCTAAACAAGCCGCTGGGAAGGCGCCGCTCGGTAGCCTGGGACCAACGCGGATGATCGACCTTGGGATTCACATTGGCGTAAAAGCCGTACTCGTTGGGAGCGCTCACGTTCCAGCTGGTGGCGGGCTCTTTTTCGGTAAATTCGATTTTGACGATGGACTTAATGCTTTTAAAGCCGTACTTCCAAGGTACGACTAAGCGTAATGGCGCACCGTTTTGATTGGGCAGTACCTTGCCGTATAACCCCACGGCCAAAATAGTGAGCGGGTGCATAGCCTCATCCATACGCAGCCCCTCGCGGTAGGGCCAATCAATGGTGCTAAAGCGGCTGGCCTGCTCCGGCATCTGCTTTTTATCCAACAATGTCGTAAAGGCCACATACTTGGCGCGGCTGGTGGGCTTAAACTGCTTGAGCAATTCACCCAGCTCGAAACCGACCCAGGGGATGACCATAGACCAGGCTTCAACACAGCGCAGCCGGTACACGCGCTCTTGCAAGCTGACTTTAGCGAGTAAGTCTTCCAGGTTAATGCGCCCGGTTTTCTCCGCATGACCGGCAATTTCTACCGTCCACGGATACGGCTTAAGGCTGCCACTGTGCTGAGCCGGGTCCGATTTATCGTAGCCAAACTCGTAAAAGTTGTTGTAGCTGGTAACGTGTTCGTAAGGCGTGAGCTTGTCGTTCACCTGTTTTTCGTATGCCTCGGCACCTGCGATCTGGCGCTCTAGCCAGTCAGGCCCCTCGCTCACCGCAGACTCGGTAACAAACCCGGGTTTACTGCGTGCAAAAGGACTCGCTGCAAGAGCGCCCGCCCCCATTGCTAACTGCATAAAGCGCCGTCTCTCGCGGTAAACGGACTCGGGCGTAATGTCACTTTCTTTAATATCGGATGGCGATTTAATTAACATAACATTCACTAATTTTATTCAACTAGACTCTACAGACTGCAAAGCAGCGCAATTGTTACACACTGTTATTGGCTATACGATAGCGGCCGTTGAATCGATGCATTGAGGCCTGCTTACATGTGTATGGAAACCACCATCGCGCAAATTTATCAACAGCACTCCAGGCAGGTGCTGGCAACCTTAATTCGGTTATTGCGGGACTTTGATCTAGCCGAAGAGGCGCTGCACGACGCATTCACCAACGCCCTGCTGCAGTGGCCGACAGAGGGCATCCCCGACAACCCAACCGCCTGGCTGGTTTCTACCGGGCGCTTTAAGGCCATCGACAAACTGCGCAAATACAACCGCGAAGCGCCTTTACCGGCAGACATTATCGAGCTCGAAGCGCAACAAGAGCACCCCGAGCAACTGCACCTGGCGGATGACCGTCTACGGCTGATATTTACCTGCTGCCACCCAAGCCTTAATGCCGAGGCGGCTACCGCCCTAACTTTGCGCGAAATATGCGACCTATCCACCGAAGAAATTGCCAGCGCCTACCTGAGCAAACCCGCCACCATCGCCCAGCGCATTGTGCGCGCCAAGCGCAAAATACAAACAGCGGGCATTCCCTACGAAGTACCGGGTAAACAAGACTTGCCCGAGCGCTTGCCCCGGGTGCTACAGGTGGTTTATCTGATTTTTAATGAGGGCTATCACGCCAGCGGCGGCGATAACCTTCTGTGCAAACAACTGGCAGAGGAAGCCATTCGCCTGGGGCGGCTGATAGCGGACTTACTGCCCGAACCCGAGGTACTTGGCCTTTTAGCGCTGATGCTACTGCAACACAGCCGCCGCGACGCCCGCAGCGATGCGCGCGGAGATATTGTCTTACTCCAGGACCAAGACCGCGAGCTATGGCACCAAAGCGACATTGCCGAGGCTCTCGCTTTAGTACCCCGTGCTCTGGTTGGCCCAACCACTGGCCCCTACGCATTACAGGCGGCCATAGCGGCGCTGCATGCCGAGGCCAGCAGCCCCGAGGCTACCGACTGGCAAGAAATACATGGCCTGTATCACGCGTTGTACGCGCGCACCCCTACCCCGGTGGTAGCCCTGAACTTGGCGGTAGCACAGGCCATGGCCGCAGACGCAGAGCAAGCCCTGCTGGCGATTACCCAGTTGGCCGCGGGCGAACTAAAAAACTACTGCCCTGCACACGCCGCCCGCGCGGAATTACTGCATCGCTTAGGCCGCCCACGCGAGGCGGCGGTCAGTTATCGCCAAGCTCTGGCACTGTCTGGCCAGGCGCCGGAGCAGCGCTATATTCAAAAACGGTTGCGCGAGTGCGAAAAAATTTAAGCCCGCCTGTCGATTCCACGCCACGCAAACCGACTAACCTCTATCAACGGCTGATAACGTGAAAGGAACCAATCATGAAATACCTCTGCCTGGTATACAGCGATGAGCAAGACCTGCACGGTCTGCCCGATAGCCCTGAAGATCGCGAATGCGCCGCCTACGCCCAATCGCTAGCCGATAGCGGGCATTTAGTCGCGGGCGAAGCCCTGCAAAGTGTCAACAGCGCGACCACCGTGCGTGTGCGTGGCGGTGAAGTGCACATCACCGATGGCCCCTTCGCCGAAACCAAAGAGCAGCTAGCGGGCTTTTATATGATTGAGGCCAAAGATTTAAACGAAGCCCTACGCATCGCCCAGGGCATTCCTCCCGCCCGGGTGGGCAGTATAGAAGTGCGCCCCGTGCGCCAACTGCAAGTTGATTAACGGCCTTTAAGCGACAAATAAAATCCTGGCTCGGGTCGAATGACCATTCGCTCAACCGACTATTAACCAGCTAATTAAGATTACTCGTCCAGAACATCTTAATTGTCACTCTGCAAAATCGGTGGAATTTGCGAAATCCCTTGATTTTACAGAGCTCGCGCTCGCCTTCGGCGAGGTCAGCGCATCCTGCGCCGCTGTTAACCCGACAATCATAATTGCCGGATGAATAGTTGAGGCTTTCCACACATTTAAACGGAGATAAGCGCAATGCCCGATAAAATTTTTGTTAACTTCCCGGTCAAAAGCCTGCCCACCAGCATCGAGTTTTTTCGCGGCCTGGGCTTCGATTTCGACCCGCAGTTTACCGACGACAAAGCCACCTGCATGATTGTCGGTGACAATATTTATGTGATGCTACTGACCGACAGCTATTTTAAAACCTTCACCCCTAAACAACTGTGCAATACCCGCGACCAGATAGAAACACTGGTGGCGCTTTCCTGCGCGAGCCGTGAGGAAGTGGATCATTTAATGGAGCGAGGCATTGCGCTGGGTGGGCGAGAGCCGCGCGCTGCCATGGATCACGGCTTTATGTTCCAGCGCACCCTGGAGGATTTAGACGGCCACACCTGGGAGCTGTTTTATATGGACCCTGAACATCTGCAAAAACAATAGGAGCCTGTCATTATGCAAAGCCTAACCCCCTATGTTTTTTATAACGGTGATTGTCGCGCTGCGTTTGAGTTTTATCGCGATATTCTGCAAACCCCCATCGACGCCATAATGACCTATGGCGAGGCACCAGGCGGATCGCCTGTCGCCGATGACTACAAAAATAAAATTATGCACGCCAGTATGAAGATAGGCGCCTCGACGCTTATGGCCTCGGACGCACCTCCCGGTAACTATCAAAAACCCCAAGGGGTATCCATTTGCCTGCAAACCGATACCGCCGCTGAGGCCGAAACACTCTATGGGGCATTAAGTGCAGGCGGCGATATTCAAATGCCGATAGAAAAAACATTCTGGGCCGAACGCTTCGGCGCTTTTACCGACAAGTTTGGCATTAAATGGATGATCAACTGCGACCCGGTTGAATAAGCTCAGTCCCAGTACGGCAAATTTTGCTCTCGCTTGCCGACGTGTAAAAACATTTCCGGTTTGCCGTCCGCACCTCCGTATTGCGCCATAACACCGAACTTACCACTGTCGGGATATTCGGCTAACTCGGGGGTTAAGCGAGTGCTTACGGCCAAGAACCGCAGAGGTTCTGCGCCAGTATTGATTATCTGATGGGCCGTTTCCGGCCCGCCGGCGGGACAAGCTATGATATCCCCCGCTTTAATCGTCTGGAGCGTATCGCCAAGGCGCAGCTGTCCGTCCCCCTCCAATATAAAAAACATCTCCTCATTCACCCGATGGCTGTGAAAGGGGAAGGCGCGCTTGCCCGGAGCCACTACGGTGAGGTTATAACCCAGTTTTTGCGCGCCCAATTGCGGGCCAATATAAGCAATGGTGGCATTGTATTTATCGCAGGCCTCCCCCTCGGGCGCCATGCCCGGCGGCAAAGGCTGGGGTTGCAAGTCCGAAATATTAATGGTGTTTGGCATACGCAGGTTCCTTAGCGTTATCTGGTTTTATTGAATTGTCGTAACCAGTGTTCACTTCGTAGTTACTGGCCGGTTCGTAACTGGCCGCGATGGCACGGGCTTTATCCCGTACCAGAGTAATTAACTCCGGCGGGCTTTCCAGCTGTGCGCCGGGTAAAAAGCCCATTACCCGGCAGGCCGCCATGGACAGGTCTGCGCTTTTAAAGGTAACCGTTACGGCGCCATCGTCGTGTTCCATTAACGAATCCCAGCAACAGGGATGATCTTTGGCTACCAGCGCCTGGGCGGGAGGGAATGACAACACCACATCAAACGACTCGGCCTCCAACGCATAAGGGTTAAAGTGTTCGTCGGGATCAAAATCCGCAGGCCTTGCAAAAGATTCGGCTAAAGCTTTCACCGCTTCGATTCGGTCTACCCGAAACGAGCGCAGCGCACCGCGCAGGTGGCAAAATGCCAGACAGTATTGCTGTCCCCAACTGTACACCAGCGCGTAGGGGTCGATAGTGCGGCGCTCGGTGCTGAGCTGGCCACGCCCACGATAGACAATTTCTATACGGGTTTGCTCGTGCACCGCACCATAAACCACTTGCAGGGTATCTTCGTCTACACTCGGGTTAATGCGGGGCATACCCCGTGTCAGCAGACTCTCACGGGCCCAGTTAATATCGGCCAGCTGCGCTTGGGGCAGTACATTGGCAATTTTCGTCACCGCGCTTTGCGCCGATGGGCGAAACAGCTTGCCCCAGGCGCGAGCCACCATTTCTGCCCCCAGGCACACCGCTACCGCTTCTTCGGCCGAGAACATCAGTGGCGGCATACGGTAACCGCGCACCAGTGAATAACCGCCGTGGGTACCGCGCTCGGCATAAATGGGCACGCCCATTTCTTCCAGCATGCCGATGTAGCGCTGCACCGTGCGCACCGACACCTCAAGCTCTTCGGCTAACTTGGAAGCGGGCAAATTAGGCTGACGCTGCAGCGCCATAATCAGATGAATTAAACGTGTTGCGGTATTCGCCATAGCAAAGTTACCTAAAAGGGGCCTAACGGTTCTTTTCTAACCATAGTCAGTATATACGTCAGAATATGACGTATATCCGGATTAGCGTAGCGCTATTGAAAAATCTGTACCGGTCGATTTTGCTCTGTCCCCATCGACCAGGAACTGACACTTTTGTAAAGGACGCGCACCATGCCTACTGACACCACCAACCAACACGAAACAAACGCTCTGCGTGGCGACATGTTCGCCCTGGCGCAAACACTTGGAGCTAACGAACCCCACAGCAGCGTTGCTATCAACGCTGAATTTGCGCGCATATCAGCCAGCGTGCATCGAGCGCTGGAGAATTCCGCCACAGCCCTGGAACCAGGTATACGCGACTACGACCCTCTACTGGCCAATCGGCTGGAAGACGGTAATCTACGTTTGGCGGCCCTACTGGCGAAACTTGCGCCGCGCTTTGCATGCCTAACAAAGCTGCAGGGTGCGAGCCTTAGTGCCGAGCGCTATAGTCTGTACTTGGACTGGAACCTGCTGCTGGCAGAATTTTTAGTACAGCTGGATTTCCATGTGCGGCTGGATGCACTGTTACCTCGCGAGGAAAAGGTAGCCTTGCCGCCTATGCGCAACAGTGTCTATCCGGGGTTGTTTGCTCGCTGCCGCGAGCGGGTACGTCAATACTGCGCCTGCCAATAGCCGCACATTTGGTAGCCACTGGCGGCACTAACCTGCCATTAATTACCGCAGGCAAAGGGCGCCTCGAAGCGCCTAAGCCTGTTACCACTAAAGCCTAAGCCTGTTACCACTAAAGGAGTCACAGTGGATTCAATTATCGAAATAAAAAGCGTCAGTAAAACCTATAACACTGGCTTTCAGGCGCTGCAGCCGATTGATTTAACCATCAAGCGCGGCGAAATATTTGCCCTGTTGGGCCCCAATGGCGCGGGTAAAACCACGTTAATCAGTATTATCTGCGGCATAGTCAATGCCTCGGGCGGTAGTATCAGCGCCGATGGCCTGGATATTCAGCGCCATTACCGCGAGGCCCGCCAGCGTATCGGCCTGGTGCCACAAGAGTTAGCGGTGAATATTTTTGAGTCTGTCTGGAACACGGTAAAGTTCAGTCGCGGGCTGTTCGGCTGCGCGCCGGACGACGCTTACCTGGAACAGCTGTTAAAGAGCCTCAGCCTGTGGGATAAAAAAGACAGCACCATTATGGCGCTATCCGGCGGCATGAAACGCCGGGTACTGATCGCCAAAGCCCTCGCCTACCAACCGCGAATTTTATTTTTGGACGAACCCACCGCCGGGGTAGACGTGGAGCTGCGCCGCGACATGTGGGCCATGATTCGCCGCCTGCGCGATGAAGGGGTGACCATTATTTTAACCACTCATTATATTGAAGAGGCCGAAGATATGGCCGACCGCATTGGCGTCATCAATAAAGGGCAGTTAATGCTGGTAGAAGAAAAACATCGCTTAATGCGCGATCTGGGCCGTAAGAGTTTAACCGTTCATCTCACACAACCTCTTGCCGCTTTACCCAGCGCTATCGATAGCGAAACCGTAGAACTGGCAGCGGATGGCCTGAGCCTAAGCTACCAATACAATACCGCCGCAACCGATACGGGCGTAGCCCAGCTACTGCAGCAGCTAGCTCAGTCTGGTATCGAGTACTCTGACTTATCGACCAAACAGAGTTCACTGGAAGAAATTTTTGTCTCGCTGGTGGAGGAAAAAGCGTGAACACTTACGGAATTAAAGCTATTTACCTGTTCGAACTGGCGCGCACTTGGCGCACCTTAATGCAATCCATCGCCTCGCCGGTATTATCTACCTCGCTGTATTTTATTGTCTTTGGCTCGGCCATCGGCTCGCAGATCGTTTCCATTGACGGCATCAGTTACGGCGCTTTTATTATTCCGGGGCTGGTGATGCTGACTATTCTGACCGAGAGCACCTCCAACGCGTCCTTTGGCATTTATATGCCGAAATTCAGTGGCACGATTTACGAGATACTCTCAGCGCCTGTTTCCGCCTTTGAAATCGTTGCTGGCTATGTGGGCGCCGCGGCCACCAAGTCCATTATTCTGGGGCTGATTATTCTGTTAACCGCGCGCTTGTTTGTGGATTACTCCATCGATCATCCGTTGCTGATGCTGCTGTTTCTGGTGCTTACATGCGTCACCTTTGCGCTGCTGGGTTTTCTAATCGGTTTGTGGGCCAATAGTTTCGAGCAGCTGCAAATTATTCCGATGATGGTCATTGCACCGCTCACCTTTTTGGGCGGCACCTTTTACTCCATCAGCATGCTGCCGGAGTTTTGGCAGAAGGTCACCCTGTTAAACCCGGTGGTTTACTTGGTCAGCGGCTTTCGCTGGAGCTTTTACGGCAGCGCCGATGTTCACATTGGTGTCAGCCTGGCGATGATTACCCTGTTTATCGCCATCTGCAGCGGCCTGATTGCCTGGGTTTTTCACACCGGGTACAAGTTAAAAAGCTAATCGTTATTTTTAAATAGCAACAGAGACTTCCAAAAGCAGACAAGGCCGAAAGCCACTATTTCTGGGGCTTTTAGCACTCAAAATATGGAGATAACTGGGGATTTTCGCCCGATTATGACTGAGCCGAGCGGAGGCCTATTTTAGGGGGTAAGCAAACAGGACGTTTGCGCAAGTATCGTCAGGCCACGGAAGGCCTGTCGATACGGCCCGCTAAAATTGGCTGGAGTAAGGGAACCCCGCAGGGGCCAGTTATTGGGCGAGGTTTTGACGTGAAGGGAATCACTAATGCCGTGGGCGCATGGATGCGCAGGAACGGCGGAGTTACTTTTTGCCGAAAAAAGTAACTCGCAACGCCCGGCGACACGGGCATATCAATAGTAGAAAATTTATTTTCAGCCTTTCTCCCTTAAAGAATTTGCATACGTATTCATAAAAATGAATACGTATGCAAATTTCTGTCTAGAATTTCCTGGCGTAATCTCTCCCACTCCAATAACCATAAAATACGGAGAGTTTATCCATGCGCTCTATTACGCTTGGCGTTTTTATCAGCGCCGCTCTGCTCAGTGCCTGCGGTGGCAGTGACAGCGACGACCACTCGGTCTCATCCAGCAGTATCGAATCTTCAAGTTCTTCCAGTGTGTCTTCCTCCAGCGTGTCCAGTTCTTCCAGCTCGGTGCCGAGCATGGAGTTGCCGGTCGCGCTCAGCGATACCCAGGCCATCGTGTTTTACTCCCGCGAGGATGGAAACTACGACAACTGGGGTTTGCACTTGTGGAATAACGCCGCCTGCGACGCGCTGGCGGAATCAGCGGTAGAAGGTGTCACTTGGGACACCCCCATGGCCCCCACAGGCATCGATGACATCTACGGCGCTTACTATGTATTGGACTTGGCGCAAGCGGCAACTGAAGGCGGTTGCGTAAACTTTATTGTGCATCAAGGTGACAATAAAGCACTGGGCGAAAGCGACTTAATACTCGATTTAGAGCACGGCAATATTGCCCTTACCACGCACGGTTTAGCCAGCATTGAATACCCGCAAGACGACAGTGGCGAGGCACCTTTGCCCTTTACCTTAACCGAGACCCAAGCCGCTATTTTTTACACCCGCGCCGATGGCGAATACGACGGCTGGGGCTTGCACTTGTGGAACGGCGGCGACTGTAACGCCCTGGCTGACAACAGCGTTAACGGCATCACCTGGGATAACCCCATGCCCGCCACCGGCGTCGATGCCGAGCGCGGCGCGTACTTTATATTGGATTTAAACAACCCCGGCGGTTGCATCAACTTTATTTTGCATAAGGGTGATGAAAAAGCGCTGGGCGACGCCGATTTGGCGATGGATTTAACCCAGGGCAATATCGCCTACACCGAGCACGGCTCCAGCGCCATTGTTTACCAGGGCGAAGAAGGCCCTGCGCAAATTACTCTCTCGGGTTACGCCGCCCATTGGGTAGACGCCGACACCCTGGTCTGGGATGCCCCCGCTAATGCCAGCCGCATTATGTTGCACGCCGACAGCGCGGGCGACATTAACGTAAGCAATAATGAACTCACGGGCGGTGCAGGCGTTGAATTAACCGCGGGCGAACTCAGCTCCGCCAGCGCGGAAAAGTTTCCTCATATTGCCAGCTGGCAAGCGTTTAAAATTCCGGTTAGCGACATCAATACCCAGGATTGGCTGACCGGTGAACTGGTAGCCAGCGCCTACGATAGCGACGGCAATTTACTCAAAGCCACCAGCGTACAAACACCGGGGGCACTGGATGCCTACTTTACTACCAATGCCAAACTGGGCAGCTGGATCGACGGCAGCAATACGCAGTTTGCGGTATGGGCACCCACCGCACGCAACATGACACTGGAAGTTTTTGCCACGCTAAGCGATGAGCCCAGCGCAACCCACACCATGGTCAAAACCGATGAAGGCGTGTGGGAAACGACGGTAGAAGGCGACCTGCACGGTCAGTATTACCGCTACCGGTTTGATGTGTACCACTACTTAACCGATACGGTAGAAAGCCTCACCACCACCGACCCTTACGCCCTAAACCTGTCCAGCAACAGCACTCTGGCGCAGGTGGTGGATTTAGACCGCGCCGACACCCAGCCTAGCGGTTGGAGTAACCACAGTGTGCCGCCACTGGCCGCGCCTGAAGACTCGGTGATTTACGAGGTGCATATTCGCGATTTCTCGGCGCAGGATACCAGTACCCCTGAAGCCCATCGCGGTAAATACCTCGCCTTTAGCGCTACCGACAGCGCGCCGGTTAATCACTTGCGCGATTTACAGCAAGCGGGGCTGAACACCATTCACCTACTGCCCACCTTTGATATTGCCACCGTCAATGAAGATGAAAGTATGCGGGTGGATATTACCGATACCGTGGGCGAGCTGTGCGCGCTGAATGCCAACGCCGCTATCTGCGGTTCCGCCGACAGTAGTGCAAGCATCGAGTCGGTGTTGGCGGGCTTTGACCCCACCGGCGCCGAGGCGCAAGCGCTGATGAATGATCTGCGCGGGCTGGATTCGTTTAACTGGGGCTACGACCCCTACCACTACACCGCGCCCGAAGGCAGCTACGCCACGCAAAGCGAAGGTTTTGCGCGCATTGTAGAGTTTCGCCAGATGGTGCAATCGCTGCACGAGATGGGCCTGCGCGTGGTGATGGATGTGGTCTACAACCACACCAACGCGTCGGGCCTGGGTGAAAAATCCGTGTTGGATAAGTTAGTACCCGGCTACTACCACCGCCGCAACGAACTGTCCGGCGCGGTAGAAATGTCATCGTGCTGCGACAACACCGCCAGCGAACACGAGATGATGGAAAAGCTGATGGTGGACTCGCTGGTGGTCTGGGCCGATGCTTACAAAATTGACGGTTTCCGCTTTGATTTGATGGGCCACCACATGCGCGAAGATATTCTCGCCGCCCGCAATGCCGTACAGGCGGTAGATGCCGACAGCTATTTTTACGGGGAGGGCTGGAACTTTGGCGAAGTGGCCAACAGCCGCCGGGGGGTTAACGCCATCCAAAATAATATGGCAGGCACTGGCGTGGGCAGCTTTAACGACCGCATTCGCGATGCGGTACGAGGCGGCGGCCCCTTCGACAGTGGCGATGACATTCGCCGCAACCAGGGCTATGGCACCGGGCTGTTCCACTACCCCAACGACCTAAATTCGGGCGCCGATAGCGAGCGAAATGCGTTAACGGATTTAACCGACCGTTTACGGGTAAACCTGGCGGGCAGCTTAAAAAGCTACCCTTTGGTGGATCGCAACGGCAACCCAACCACCGGCGGCCAGGTGCCATACTTTGACCTTAAAGCCGGCTACACCGAGGACCCGCAGGAGAGCATCAACTATATCTCCAAGCACGACAACCAAACCCTGTGGGATAACCTGCAATACAAAGCGCCCAGCGCATTAACCGCGGCCGAGCGTGTGCGTATGCAGAACTTCTCGCTCAGCGTGCCTATGCTGGCTCAGGGCATTCCGTTTATCCATATGGGGGTTGACTTGCTGCGCTCTAAATCCATGCAGCGCGACAGCTACGATTCCGGCGACTGGTTTAACCGCGTAGATTTTACCGGCCAAAGCAACAACTGGAATGTGGGCCTACCCCGCGAGGACAAAGACGGCAGCAACTGGCCCTTAATCGGTGAAATTATCGCGGATGAACAGGCAGCGCCCTCGGCGGAGCATATCGACACCGCACGCCAACTGTTTCAAGAGTGGCTCGCCATTCGGGCCAGCTCGCCACTGTTTCGGTTACGCAGCGCCAGCGACGTAGAGCAAGTGCTTAAGTTTCACAACACCGGCACAGATCAGCAAGCCGGGGTGATCGTGATGAGCTTAACGGACGTGCCAATGCTAGACGCTGAACACGATGCCATCGTGGTTATTTTTAACCCGCAAGCGCAAGCCGTTGAGATAGCCAACCCGCTCAGCGGAACCTTTACCTTGCATCCGGTACAGCAACAATCGGCGGATGCTATGACCACACAAGCAAAATTCAGCGAGGGAGATTTTATGGTTCCCGCTCTGACCACCGCGGTTTTTGTGAAAGCCGATGAGCAAATCTAATTGAACACGGCGGCCCAATGGCCGCCATTTCTCCCTGACTCCAGCCATACCCTCCCAAGGCGCTATATTCGCCCATCAGCAGAGACATTCTGGATATAACCCTACCCACTGGGTTTGCGGACAAAGGTCGCGCCTCCTAGCATAAAAATTTACTCGACTTCGTTTATACCCGACAGCTTTACGCTATAGTTGGATGAGTCAAAAAAACAAATTCACCGCCATACAAAAGCGCGCAGGTTTTATGCTCCGTACTTCATCCAACTCCTCTCTGCCTCAGGCGTTTTCTCTCTCTCGCATCGGTTATTTCATTATCTCCTTAGTGGTAGGGGTAACCGCATTCGCCAGTGGTTATTACATCGACCGGCTTAACTATCAGGGCCACCTGCACCAGGTGCGCGGCGAAACCCTGGACGAAGTGGCTATATTGCGCACCCGCCTCGAAGGCAATATCACCGCCAGCCTGCAAACGGTGCAGGGACTGGTAGCCGCCATCCAGGTCAATCCCGACATGGACCAGGCAACCTTTAGCCACTACGCCCAACATTTATTTGGCGGTAACAGCCTGCTGCGCAATATAGGTGCGGCACCAGATTTTGTGCTCTCATTGGTTTACCCCTACGAGAACAACAAAACGGCCCTGGGGCTGAATTATCTAACCCACCCCTCGCAAAAAGCTGCAGTGCAAGAGGCTATTGTGTCTGGTCATATGACCGTCGCAGGCCCGCTGGAATTAGTACAGGGCGGCCAAGGCATCATTGGGCGCATACCGGTTTACACCGATGACCAGCAATTATGGGGGTTAGTCTCGGCCGTGCTCGACGCCCAAGCTTTCTACGCCGCCAGCGGCCTAAATCAGCTAGCAAATTTAAATGTGAGCATCCGTCACAGCGACTCACTTCTACCTTTTTGGGGGGATCAGGCGATCAGCTCACAAGACCCGGTCACCGCCACAGTCGACATTCCCGGCGGCGAGTGGCAGCTGGCCGCTATTCCGGCGCAAGGCTGGCCCCAACGAGCCCCCAACGCGACGCCTTTGCGTCTGGCTATGTGCTTGGTTGCAATTCTTATTCTGGCGCCTTTGCTGTGGGTGATCTATCTGCTGGAATCTCGCCGTGGCGCAGAACAAAGACTGCATACCCTGTTTCACGGCTCTCCTATCGGTATCTGCCTACACGACTTCAACAGCGGCAAATTTCTCGACGCCAATCCAGCCCTGCTGGCCTACGGCAATTATCAATTAGACGAGTTGCGCAAACTAACGGTGAAAAAAGTATTAACCGCTTCGGATCACCACACTTTAATGGATCTTCGCACCCAGCTTGCCCAAGAGGGTCGCTGCGGACCGGTGCAATTGGAATTTGTTAAATGTAACGATGAGCCCCTCCCTGTGCAGCTGAGCAGTGTATTGGTGAAAGATAACTCCGGTGAAAAGCTGGTGTGGTCGATCGTCGAGGATATCAGTACAGCCCAGGCCCAAGCCCGCCGCCTGGCCGAGCAACGACAAAGGCTGGAATTGATCATTGACAGCACAGGGGTCGGCATCTGGGACTGGGACATTCCCACTGGTAGAGTCCGTTTTAACGACCGCTGGGCCGAGATTATTGGCTATAGTCTCGAAGAATTAGCCCCGATTGACATCAACACCTGGCTGGATCACGCCCACCCTGAAGATCTTCCCTATTCAGAGAAAAAGTTGCAGGAACACTGGGACGGACGTAGCGAAAAATATATTTGCGAATGTCGTATGCGGCATAAAAACGGCCAGTGGGTTTGGGTGATTGATACCGGAGAAGTGGTCGAGTGGAATAGTGACGGAACCCCTAGGCGGATGGTGGGTACTCACCTGGATATCACAGAGCACAAGCAAGCGCTGCATAAAATCCAGCTATCGCAGCGCGAGTTAAACCAGTACTTCGATAACGCCAACTCTTTCTTATGTATAACTACTGCAGAAGGGGTGTTCGAGCGCGTTAATAACCACTTCACCCACGCCTTGGGCTATAGCGCAAGAGACTTACTTGCGGTGCCAGTGTTCGAGTTCCTCCACCCCGATGACAGTGCCCCCACCCTCAACGCGCTTAAAAAGCTACAGCAGGGCAGCACGATCAGCTCTGTAAAAGCCCGTTTCAGACACAAGGAAGGTCACTTTGTAACGCTACTTTGGAGTGCAAAAATTGATGACGAAACCGGCAAAATTTATGCATCTGCCGTCGACATTACCGAACAGGAAGCCTCTGCCCGAAAATTAAATCGCCAGAGCCGTTTGCTGAACGCCATGAGCGAACTGGGAAAGATTGGCGCCTGGGAGGTCGACCTTGAAAAAGGCAGAATATACTGGTCACAAATGACTAAAAAAATTCACGAGGTCGCCGAAGATTTTACTCCCGACCTCGCCACAGGCATTAACTTTTATAAGGAAGGCGAGCACCGCCAGAAAATAACCTCTTTGGTAGAACAGGCCATTGAGAATGGCACTCAGTTTCAAGATGAGCTGATCTTAATCACCGCCAACAACACGGAAAAGTGGATTTCTACAGCGGGCAAAGCCGTAATGGAAAATGGCAAGTGTGTGCGTCTGTACGGATCATTCCAGGATATTCACGAGCGCAAGCTGGCAGAATTTGCCCTGCAGGCAGCCAAAACTGAGGCCGAAGTGGCCGCACGATCAAAAAGCGAATTTCTCGCCATGATGAGCCATGAAATACGCACTCCAATGAACGGAGTATTGGGCATGCTAAACCTGCTGAAAAAGGCCCAGCTCCCCGACCGGGATTTACACAAACTGCATATCGCCAAAACTAGTGCCGAATCATTGCTGGCCATCATTAACGATATTTTGGATTTCTCCAAGGTAGAGGCCGGCAAGCTCGAGCTGGACGAGGCGGAATTTGAGCTGCACCAGTTTCTCGATGGGTTTACCCACACCATGGCAATGCGAGCCCAAGATAAAGGACTGGAACTGATTCTCGATAAATCCGAGTTAAACCACGCCAGTGTCAGCGGCGATTGCGGTCGACTGCAACAAATTTTCACCAACCTGGTAGGTAACGCCATTAAATTCACCGAGCAGGGCAGCATTGTTATCCGCTGCCACAGCCACCTCGCAGCAGGCCGGGTTCACTTTTCGGCAGATATTCAAGACACCGGCGTAGGCATTCCCGGCGATAAAATCGAGCAGCTGTTTGATCCTTTCTCGCAACTGGATGCTTCCACCACCCGTCGCTACGGGGGCTCTGGCCTAGGTTTGGCCATATGCCGCAAGCTCACGCAACTTATGCGGGGAAAAATCAGCGCTCAGAGTAGCGCGGGAGAAGGTTCGTGTTTTAGCTTTTCGGTAGAATTAAAGCCCGCACAAGCCTCTCTGTTTAAAGCCCCCGACTTTAGCGATGGCCCACCTAAAATATTGATTCACACCCCAAGCCAACTTCTGAGCGAATCCTTGCATCGGCTACTTACCCGCTGGGGAATTGAGGCTAAATGCACCCATGATCTGGCTCAGCTCACAGAGCTGCAAGAGCCAAGCTTCGACCTCGTTTTTATCGATAGTCGTTCGGGATCACATGAGCTGGCGCAGGCGCGAAAGTGGCGAGAGGAGAAAAACACGCATTATTTAATTTCCATAATTGGCCTTAGTGAAAGCTTTACCCAAGGCAGCTACGACCAATACCTCTACCACCCGCCGGGCACGCTGGCGCTGCTGAAACTGCTCAATCAGGTCAAGCCACATAACGGTTACATCCATGCCGAAAGTATAAACACTCTCAGTAAAAGCAATGAAAGCCTATTAACATGGCCAAAAAATACCCGCCTGCTACTGGTTGAGGACAACCCCGTTAACCAAGAAGTCGCCCAGCTAATACTCCACGAGCTAGGATTGAGCGCCGATATTGCAGGCAACGGTAAAGAGGCATTAATCGCCTTGAAAAATAGCCCGAGCCACAACCCCTACACCCTAGTCTTTATGGATTGTCAGATGCCAGAGATGGACGGATTTGAAGCTACAGGGCGTATACGCAACAAAGAAGCAGGGGAAAGCAACAGTAAAATTCCCATCATCGCTTTAACCGCTAACGCCATGCAGGGCGATAAAGAGAAATGCCTCCAAGCGGGCATGGATGACTATCTCAGCAAGCCCATAGACGCCGCTTCTATGTTAAGCACTCTGCAGTATTGGTTGCTGGCGGAAGATGAAAAGCAACCGCAAGCCACCGACCGAGAACCGAATGAGGACTTAATCTGGGATCGCGAGCAAGCGCTCAAAAGCCTATTTAATAAACAAGATTTTCTAGACAAACTGTTAGTGCAATTTACCAAAACCGGTCGCGAAAAGAGTCAAATTTTAGCAACTGCTCTGAACAATAAAGACGCGCAATTGATCACGCTACAAGCCCACAGCCTGAAAGGCAGCGCCGGACAGTTAAAAGCATTTAAACTCCACAAACACGCTGAACAAGTCGAGCACGCAGCTCAAAGGCAACAGTGGACTCTGTTAGAATCTGCCATACCGGAGCTACAGGCCACGCTGGAAGAAACAATTACAGCATTTCAGCAGAGTAAAAAAACGGCGACCTAAGTCGCCGTTGGATTAATTTTTATGGCTGCTGACGCTTACCGGGAGACAGCAACTGCCCCAGCTTAACCACTACCACGTAGAACAGTGGCACGAAGAATATCGCCAGGAAGGTCGCGGAGATAATGCCCCCCAGTACCGCCGTACCAATGGCGTTTTGCGCACCGGAACCAGCCCCCGTACTAATGGCCAGAGGCGTTACCCCTAAACCAAACGCCAGCGAGGTCATAATAATGGGGCGCAAACGCATCCGTACCGCCTCCATGGTGGCCTTAATCAGATCCATGCCGTCTTCGTACAGGTCTTTGGCAAACTCCACAATCAAGATCGCGTTTTTCGCCGACAGACCCACGGTGGTCAATAGCCCCACCTGGAAGTACACATCGTTGGACAAGCCGCGCCCCATGGCGAACAGCAGCGCACCGAGGACGCCGAGCGGCACTACCAGCATGACCGAAAAGGGCACTGACCAGCTTTCATACAAAGCCGCCAAACACAGGAACACCACCAGAATCGATAAAGCGTAAAGCAGTGGCGCCTGGTCGCCGGATTCTTTCTCTTGCAGAGACATACCGGTCCACTCAAAGCCAAAACCGGGTGGCAGCTGCGCGGCCAGATTTTCCATAATTTGCATGGCACGACCCGAACTTACTCCGGGAGCCCCCTGCCCTTGAATATTCACCGATGACACACCGTTATAACGCTCCAAGCGCGGTGAACCGTACACCCAGCGGCCACTGGAAAATGCCGAGAAAGGCACCATCTCGCCAGCGTCATTGCGGACATACCAGTCGCCAACATCGTCCGGCATCATTCGGTAAGGCGCATCGCCCTGCACGTACACACGTTTAATCCGGCCGTTGTCAATAAAGTCATTCACATACGATGCTGCCCAGGCAGTAGAAAACACGCTGTTAATCTGGCTGATCGATACGCCCAAAGCCGAGGCTTTTTCAAAGTCGATATCCAATTTAAATTGCGGTGTGTCTTCCTGACCATTGGGGCGAACGCCAACCAGTTCAGACTCTTGCCCTGCCATTCCCAACAGCTGGTTACGCGCGTTCATTAAGGCCTCATGGCCCTGCCCGCCCAAATCTTTCAGCTGCATGTTAAAGCCCGAGGCGGTACCCAGCTGAATAATGGGGGGTGGTGCAAACGGGAAGATCATGGCTTCTTTAATGGTAGAGAAGTAACCCATACCACGCCCGGCCAACGAGTGCACATCTTGCCCCTGCTCCGTGCGCTCATCCCAATCGCGCAACTTCACGAAGGCGATACCATTATTCTGCCCACGACCGCTAAAGCTAAAACCAATGACCGAGAACACCGACTCCACCACTTGCTCTTCTTGCTGCAAGTAATAGTTTTCGATGCGGTTCATCACATCAATCGAGCGTTCTTTAGTGGCGTTAACCGGCAGCGTCATTTGGGTAAACAAAATGCCTTGGTCTTCATCCGGCAGGAAAGAACCAGGTAGCCGACCGAATAAGAGCGCCAGCACCACCACGATCCCCAGATACACCACCATAAAACGGCTTTTGCGCGCCAAAATTCCCTTAACACTGTTCTGATAACCGTTAGATGAGCGATCAAAAAAGCGATTAAACCAGCCAAAAAAGCCTTTTTTGTCGTAGTGTCCATCGCTGGTGGGTTTGAGCATTACGGCACAGAGCGCAGGCGTTAGCGTCAATGCCACCACCACCGACAACACCATGGCCGAGACAATGGTGATCGAGAACTGACGGTAGATAACCCCGGTGGAGCCACCGAAAAATGCCATAGGCACAAACACCGCCGACAACACCAGAGCGATACCAATCAATGCGCCGGTAATCTGATCCATGGATTTTCGCGTGGCCTCGCGCGGCGGCAACTTATCCTCGTGCATCACCCGCTCGACGTTCTCGACCACCACAATGGCATCGTCCACCAGCAAGCCGATGGCGAGCACCATGGCGAACATGGTCAGGGTGTTAATGCTAAAGCCAAAGGCTTCCAGAATCGCGAAGGTACCCAAGAGCACTACCGGAATGGCAATGGTGGGAATTAAAGTGGCGCGAAAGTTCTGTAAGAACAAGTACATCACCAAGAACACGAGCACCACCGCTTCAATCAGGGTATGCACAACACCTTCAATCGAGAGCTTTACAAAGGGCGTGGTATCAAACGGGTAAACGACTTCAACCGACTCGGGGAAAAATGGCTTTAATTCGTCAATACGCTGGCGCACGCTATCGGCGGTTTCCAATGCGTTCGCGCCCGAGGCAAGCGTAATTGCCAAACCGGTTGCTTGCTGGCCGTTATATTCGGTTTCAAACTGATAGTTTTCACCACCAAGTTCAACCCGTGCCACATCACCCATGCGCACTTGCGAACCGTCTTCGTTGACGCGCAGCAAAATATTGCGGAACTGCTCCGGCGTTTCCAGGCGCGATTGCACCACAATACTGGCGTTCACATCCTGACCGGGCATCGCCGGTGCACCGCCCAGCTCACCGGCGGCAATTTGCACGTTCTGCGAGCGAATCGCCGCAACAACGTCTTCACTGGTCAGTTTGTAAGTAGCCAGCTTATCGGCGTTGAGCCAGATTCGCATGGCGTACTGCGAACCAAAAATCGTAATATCGCCCACACCGCCGACGCGGCTGAGAGGTTCTCGCACGTTGGCCGCGACATAGTCAGCAATGTCGTACTTATCCAGACTGTTGTCGTTGGAAACAAACCCCAGAACCAATAAAAACCCTGCAGACGATTTATTAACCCGAATGCCCTGCTGCTGTACCTCTTGAGGCAAGAGCGTCATGGCACCCTGCAGTTTATTTTGCACCTGCACCTGAGCGATATCCGGATCGGTGCCAGCTTCAAAGGTCACCGTAATTTGCCCGACACCAGAAGAGTCACTGGTCGAGGACATATACTGAACGTTATCAATACCCGTTAAGTTCTGCTCGATGATCTGCACCACCGAGTCTTCCACCACCTTGGCTGAGGCGCCCGGGTAGCTGGTGCGAATTTCCACCGATGGCGGCGCCACCTCGGGGTACTGTGAAATAGGCAGAGTGTTGATCGCCAACGCCCCCGCCAACATGATGATGATTGAGATCACCCAGGCAAAAACCGGGCGATCGATAAAAAACTTCGCCATAACTTACTCTCCCTGAGCGCTGCCTTCTTCGACGGTGGTTACCTGTGCGCCAGGGCGGACTTTTTGCAGCCCGGCAACAATCACCCGATCACCCGCGCTGACCCCACTTTCAACCAACCAATCACTGCCAACGGCGCGATTGGCCACCACTGGGCGAGGCTCAACGGTATTTTCAGCGGTTACTAACATTACGCTGGCGTTACCCTCGCGATCGCGCTGCACTGCCCGCTGAGGTACCAGCACAGCATTGCTGCGCACGCCTTCAGCCAGCTCGGCACGTACAAACATGCCCGGCATTAACATGCTGTCGGGGTTTTCAAAAAGTGCCCTCACTACCACAGTGCCTGTGCTTTCATTCACGCTTACATCGGAAAACTGCAGCTCACCTTCGTGCGGATATTCGCTGCCGTCGTCCAAAATCAATTTCACCTTGGGGGTTTCAGAGCGCGAGATTTTTCCGCTTTGCACATCGCGACGCATCTGCAGAATACGACTTGCCGATTGCGACACATCCACATAAATCGGATCCAATTGATTAATAGTGGTCAGCACCGCTGCCTGCTGCGCCGACACCAGTGCACCTTCGGTAACGCTGGAAATACCGATGCGACCGCTAATGGGCGCGTTTACCTCGGTATAACGCAAATCGATCTCGGCCGTACGCAAAGCCGCTTCAGCCACTGCAACATCGGCTTTTGCTTGATCGTACGCCCCCAAAGCATCGTCATAATCCTGCTGACTCACAGCTTTTTCAGACAGCAAATTCTTATAACGCTTCTCGCGGGCCTCGGTGGTAGACACATTCGCACGGGCGCGGGCAAGTTGCGCCTTAGCGTTGGCCACCGCAGCCTCGTAGCGCGCGGCATCTATTTGATAGAGCTGCTGACCTTGCTCTACATAAGCCCCCTCGGTAAACAGACGTTTTTCGATAATGCCAGTCACCTGCGGGCGCACTTCGGCTTTGCGAAACGCTACCGCCCGGCCCGGCAGCTCGACGTTTAAGTCGACTTCCTGCTCTTTTAAGGTGACAACCGATACTTCTGGCGCAGGCATCTGTCCGGCACCGCCTCCGGCCGGAGCGTCAGAGGATTTTCCACAGGCACTCAAAAGCACCATAGATAAGGCCAAGGCAACAATCGACCGGCTGTGCGCCGCACCTTTCCCGACTGAACGTAACAACATTTGCAGCTCCTTTGTGACAGGCCAACGCCTGCAATAACAATAATAATCTGACGCCCGATGAACAATCGTTCATTATCAGGCAAATTAAAGCGAGCTGGTAAGCCCGTTTAACAAAACTTTAGTGATGGATACTGATGGCGTCCCAACCGGCGGCGATCACAGCCGCCAGCTCCTTGTCCCCGAGTTTCGTCATACCCAAGTGATGCTCGCGCGCCAAGGCGCACAGCGGGTCAATACACAGAGCGGACAGAAGCTCATCCGGCAGCGGCTTAATCACACCGCTGGCGCGCCCGGCCTCGTATAAGTCAGCCATGGGCTGAAACACCGCCAACACAGTTTCTCTCTGCTCGTTCAGCGTATCTGGATCTTTACCCCGATGACCAAACAACAAATCTGGCGGCATAGTGTCGAACTGAGCCTTACTCAGCATGATCTCGGGGCAGTCCTTGTGGAAGGACCAGAGGTTCTCCATCATCCGCCGGTATTGGTCGTAAAGAGGTATGCTCGGGTCGTAGTTGAAAAAAATCCGCCGCGCCACTTCGCGAATGATGTCCTCATGCAGCTGGCGAATCAGATCGTCCTTGTCTTCGAAGTACAAATAAATCGTTCCCGCCGCCACGCCAGCTTTTTCAGCCAGCTGCTTCATGGAAAAGCCGTGCAGGCCTCGCGATGCCAGCAGACATAAGGTTGCATGTAAGATGGAACGGCGCTTGTCTTCAGCCATGAATAGCCCAACGAGAAAATGAACAATCATTCATTTTACGCCGAAAACTACGGCGGGTAAAGAGAGAGCGGGACGGAGAGCGGGGAGAATGCAGTAAAGAAAAGCAATAAAGCAGCCCCGTAGGGCTGCCGAAGAACTTAAAGAGCTTCGTACTTGAACTTTTGGCCACTTAAAGCCGCTTCGTACATTAAGCCACCCTTGGCGTGAGTGAACACAGCCATACCGTCGTTGTAACGGGCCTTTTGCATACCTGCCTTATCAGAGGTGCCAGAAGCGCCGATGCCCGAGCCGGTAGTACCTACTTTGGCGTTGGCACTGGCGGTAATGGCGACCGCACTAGCCTGGGCGCCAAACTCAAAATTGCCCGAGGTGAACTTGTCGAAATCTTCTTTGGTTTCAAAAAAGATGACCTCACTAAACGCCTGACCACCCAGCTGAAAACCAATACTCAACTGTGTCATGCTGGTGTTGCCCACATGGGCACCCTGAGCATACACCCGACCTTTACCATGGGCACCGCCCACACCAATACCACCTTTACCAATAGTGGGAAACAAGGCGTAACCATAAGCACTGCCGAAAAACGAACTGACCTGGGGGGAATCTTTGAAAGTGTTTAGCGTTGCCTGATACTTTTCATCGTCGTCGGCCTGGGCCAGGGAGAATGAAAAGAGCAGCGCTACCGACGCGAAAAGGGTAATAAGCTTGTTCATAAAGCCTCCAAATTGCTTAGATTAAGTCTGAACTGTCGGAAGCAAGTAAATCGCGCCCGACAAGGCACCAAGCCTCTACTGAATAATGCCGTACAATAGACTAATACATTCGAAGCCAAATCACACTATGGTAAAACTGGTTGTAGAGAAACAAATACTCGAGCCGGAGCCCGGCGCCTCACTGCTGGACACCCTGCTGCAAAATGGCTATCAAGTCCCCTACAGCTGTCGCGCCGGGGTATGCCAATCGTGCTTGGTGCAAGCACAACAGGGCCCAATTCCAGCCCAGGCGCAGCTGGGGCTAAGCGATACCCAAAAAGCCAAGCAACTGCTAATGAGCTGTCGCTGCGATCTGCAAAGCGATATGCAAATACAGCTTTACGACCCGCGCAATGAACAAGTTCAAGCCGAGGTAACCGCCTTGACGCCGCTAAGCGAGCGCGTGCTTGAGCTGCAACTGCAATGCGATCTTAAGTTTCGCGCCGGGCAACATATAACCCTGTGGCGCGACCAGCAGATTGCGCGCTGCTACTCCATTGCCAGCCTTCCGGCAGATGGCCGCATTGCATTGCATATTGGCCTGCAGCCGAACGGACGCTTTAGCCAGTGGGCTCGCCAACACCTGCAAAAGGGATCCATCTTGCCGCTTACCGGCCCCGCCGGCGATTGCTATTACCGCGACGATGATCCGGACCGAGCGCTGCTGTTCGCCGGCACAGGCACGGGCATTGCTCCGCTTTACGCTATAGCTCGAGACGCCCTGAGCCAGGGCCATAGGGGCGATATCACCATACTCTACTGCGGCGTGAGCACCACGGCACTGTACTGGCGGCAAGCTTTGCAAGACCTAGCCCAGGCCAACCCCCAAATTTCGCTGCAGTGTCTTGTGCAACGCGAGGCAAGAATCCCTGAGACACAGCTTGCCGATGCTTACGATTACGTAAAACAAACATTCAAAGATTTGCACCGCCATCGAATTTATCTGTGCGGCGCGCCGAGCTTTGTGCAGAAGATGCGCAAGCAATGTTTTTTAAAAGGGGCCAAACCTCGAGAGGTTTATTTCGACGCGTTCGAAGCCGCGCAGTAATGAACAGCGCGCCCTGTGGGCCGCACGAGCCCTCGTTTAACTCGCCATCAGGCCGCAAACACGGTAAACTGCGCTCTTGCAAAATCCGTTATATTTTGTCGGGCTTTACTCCCGATGGTGCACCCATAATAAGCACCCCCACTGCCCACAAGGACTGAATAAAAACACTCATGAAACCCACCATTAAAGATGTTGCCAAGCTGGCCGGCGTTTCCTTCAAAACAGTTTCGCGCGTCATCAATAATGAAGGCACCGTGGGGCAAGAACTGCAGGATCGCGTCTGGAAAGCGGTAAAGCAGCTAAATTACCGACCCAACTTGTCGGCCCGCGGTTTGCGCGGCGCAGCCTCATCCATCGGTTTTATCTACGACAACCCCAACAGCAACTACGTTATCGACATGCAAAAAGGTATTCTCGATGAATGCCGCAAGCAGGGTTACGAGTTGGTGATTCACCCCTGCGATGCAGCCAACCGATCTATCGTGCAAGAAGTACAGGAGATGATCGATCGCAGTCGCGTGGGCGGACTGGTGCTGACACCGCCAATTTCCGAAAACCCTGAGGTGCTCGCCGCCATTGGCGAGCGCAACATAAAGTTTGTGCGCGTACTGTCCGGCGCAAAGGCGCCAGACGATCTGTCGCCGTGCATTTATATCGATGACCGCAACGCCGCCTACGCCATTACCGACCACCTGATCAAACTCGGGCATCGCGACATTGCTTTTTTGGGCGGGGATGAAGAACACCAATCGAGCGGTGAACGCCTGGCAGGCTACAAGGCGGCGCTTGAAGATAACGGCATTAAGTATCTCGCCAAACGCTTTTTACCCGGCAGCTACTCGTTTGAGTCCGGGGTTGAGCGCACCCGTAAACTGCTTACCTCGAAAGGTGAAAACCCCACCGCCATTTTTGCCTGTAACGATGAAATTGCGGCGGGCACACTGTTTGCCGCGCGCATTGAAGGCATCGACGTACCGCGCAGCCTGTCTATTGCAGGTTTCGAGGATAGCCCCTTCTCGCGCCAGGCCTGGCCCAACCTGACCACCGCCGCTCAGCCCACCAGTACCATCGCGCAAAAAGCGGCATCGCTGTTAATTAAATCACTGCGAGAAAGTAAAAAGGTGGAAAGCGAAGGCTTTTACCCCGAACTTATCGTGCGTGAATCCAGCTGTCCGCCACCGAAATAGAAAGCGCGGGTTACGGGTTACGGGTTACGGGTTACGGGTTACGGAATTTTGCTCGTACCCCCTTCCCCGTCAACCGCTTCGCGCTCAGCAGCCTTAAATCGAAATGACAATCTTGCGCTTATCCAGCCACCAGGCGATCGCCCACAATATTGCAACGTGCAATAGGGCGAACACCAGCGATGCGTTGTAAGGGTTTAGAAAGCCATTAAAAAACTCAAAAATAGCCTGGTACAAAGAAACGCCATCAACGCTGAATAAATAATAGGTTTTGACCCAGACAATACTCAGCACGTAAATAAACAGCGGGTTTTTACCCAGCAGCGTATAACTTTTTAATACCGGTACGGCGGGCGGTAATTTTTCCAGCCATACCAGAGCCAGCAAAGTAAGAATACCCGCACCAGAGGTCAGCAAAACAAACGAGCTGGTCCACAGGGATTTGTTAATCGGAAAAGCCTGATGCCAAACCAGGGCAACCACAACGCTCACCACCCCCAGTGCCAAAAGTGTAAGCTGAGCGCGCTGTTTGTTTTCGCTGCCAATCAAAATACGCGCCGCTTCAAAGCCGATTAATACATTCACGATGGCCGGCAAAGTGCTAAGAAGCCCTTCGGGATCAAACGCAAGACCTTTACCCTGCCACAGATGATCCGCCCCCAGCAGCGCCAAATCGACCTGCCGAACGATATTGTCCGTCAGTGAATACGGGTCGGCGGAAATATTTAATAGCCCCCAATAGCCCACCAGTAACACCACACCTACCGCCAGGCGCCAAACACCGGGCAGCCAGACAATAAACGCGGCGGCGCAATAGGCCAGCGCAATACGCTGTAACACGCCGAGAATACGCAGCTCATCCAACGCCCCGGTAAAGGGGTAAGCATTAAGCAGCAACCCGATTAAAAACATCAGCGCAGTGCGCTTAAAAATTTTGCGGGCACGCACCGATTTCGCCACCGCCTGCTGCGAGCGGTTAGAGAAGAACATGGCCGAGCCGACAATAAACAAGAAAAACGGAAAGATATAATCAGTAAAGGTTGCGCCATGCCAATCGGCGTGCAAAAGAGGCGCGTATACATACGACCAGGAGCCGGGAGTGTTTACCAGAATCATCAGGGCCAGAGTCAGCCCACGCATTGCGTCAAGCGCAATGTAACGCTGTTTTGCCATCTTCGCCTCTTGTAAAGATTATTATGCGACGGCCCTGTCTGACGGTAGAGTTGTTTACTGCGCGACAGCAACCACTTCGCTGGCGTAACTGCTGCGGGCGAAATGTACTGCGCCAAATTCGGGTTGATTCAGAGCTTTTGACATGCGCGAGGCAATGTCCGCCTCCATCCAATCGACAATTCGGGTAGAAACGCCACCCAGCATAGCCATGCGCGGTGGGTTCAACTCCCATAGCTTGCGCGCCACCTGGGTCAGATAATCAGCGCCGGCGTGCACAATAGCGAGCGCTACTTCATCGCCGTCTTCGGCTGCGGCAAAAACCAGCGGCGCCATTTTGGCGTAATCACTGGATTTGGCCCCGTTTAAGCGCTCGACAATCATAATGCCGCGCGCTTGCAGCTGCTCAGCTACCAGCTCGGTCAATGCGGTTTGCGGCCCCAAGCCATCGGAGTCCAACAAGACAGCCTTAATACACTCCAACCCCATCCATGCACCACTGCCTACATCTCCGCAAGGAAAACCGTGTGCACCCAAGGTAAGAGATTTGCCATCCACGTGAGCAAAACCACAAGAGCCCGTGCCGGAGACAATAACGGCGCCATTGTCCTGCTCATGGGCGGCAATACAGGCGATATGCAAATCGGTGGTCAGATACTGTGCCTTGTAGGGATGCTCCCACTGATCCACGATTTTGAACAAGCTCGGCAAATTCACCCCGGCCAAACCCAGGCCCGCCACCACACGCGATTTGTCCGCCGGGGTTAAGCCGGCGTTACGCAGCGCGTTATCACTGGCATTGACGATGGATTCAAGCGCACGGGCAACGCCGTGATAAGGATTGGAGGGGCCACCATTGCCAACGCCCAGCACCTGGTTGTTTTCATCAACCAGTACCGCTCTACACTTAGTGCCGCCGCCATCAATACCTAAGTACAGAGTGTCGCTGATGCCAGGCTGTCTGCCCATGTTTACCCTCGTTTATTTTCACTGTGGCCTCGCTTGAGACCCGCCCTACCGCAAGGTGCCATAGGGATTTATATTTGATTTTATAGCGCAAGCTGCTCTTAAAAAAGGTGGTTGGTGCCAACTGGCACCAACCACAAGGAGAGCCATGATAGATGATACTTACAGTCCCTGCGTATCACACGATGCGATCCCTGGCACCGCGATTCAGCCCGGGGCATTAAAATGCCCATAATAATGACCCGAGACTAAATTCGACTGCAGCCGCTAAGCGGCCCAGAAACTGACAAGCTGCACCATAGGACAACGTTGTCAATGACTCTCACTTTAGGCCGATAAGACAACGTTGTCAAGTACTACATAAAAATATTTCCTACCGCGACAAAAAATATTTTTCTTTTAATTTCATGGGCTTACAATTAGAAAAGCAAAGAAGGTTAATATTTTTCATATTATTTTTATCATCTTGGTACTTTTTGTCAGTCGCAATCAGACTCGCTTACGCCTTCGGGAGCAACCAGGTGCCCTCTTCAGGCACCTGAGTAGAATTGAGTTACAGGCTGTAGGCCTGCACACCATTAGATAAAAAGGTAGGAATATACAGCCTGTTGGTTTCCCGGTCGTAGCCAATATCGGCGGTATTGACCTGCGGCTCACGAGTGTCGCGCAGCAGCGTTAAGGTGCCATCGCCGCCCACACGGTAGACAAGCCCGGCCCAGCAAGAAACCAGGTAGCCCCCCTCGGCCAGGGGTTCAACCCCGTCGGCTTTTTCTGCAAACCCCTTGGCGACCACCTCAAGCGCGCCGTCGCGAGCTCGATAAAGCGTATCACCCGCACCGATCAGCAAGGCATCGCCCTCCACCAGCAGGCCATTGGCGTTGGGCACATCAGGCAGGAATGTCTGCATAACTCCGTCACGCAGCACATGTACCTTGCCCGTGCGTGTGTCCGACACATACACCACACCCGCGGCATCAGCCGCCACATCATTTAAAAATACCGCGCCCTCGACCGGGTAAGAGGCAATTTTCTCTCGCTTGTTTAAGTCAATCGCAACCAACTCGGTAATATCGGCCACATAAAGGGTGGAGCCCACCACCGCCATACCCTTGGGCGCGTTCAAGCCGCGAATAAAATTCTGGTCTATGATCTCGCCATCGGTACTTAGCAGGGCAATACCACCCTGGCCGTCCGCTGCGGTAGAGTCGCCTTCAATTTCCGACACCAGCAACTGTTTACCAGCCTCGCTGCGCCACACCAGCACAGACTCGGGAGTACGCAAGCCCTGAATTTCCCAGGCGGGAGCGCCGAGCTTACCGCTAGCAATTACCGACAATGAGATTAAACTCAATCCTAAAGCTAAAAGTTGACGCACGGCTTTCTCCTTTTTAACTGTTTGAGCCCTCAATTGTACCCAATAAAAAACCCGCCGCGGCGGGTTTTTTATTGCTCTGATATAGCAGGTTATCCGTTATCGCCGCCCGATTCGCTTGAGCCCTCACTTTCGTCCAACTCTTCACCACCTTCAGAATCATCCGCCTCGTCAACCGGGGGCGTGTAGGCGACACACTCCTCGACCAGGTTAACGCCCTGAACCACCGGATGCAGCTTAACCTCTGAGTCGGTCACTTCAAAGTCGATGACAGAGGCATCAAAGGCGTACTCCCAGCGAACAACGGTTAAAGCATCTTCACACACCTCAATCTGGTCAAAAAACTTTAGCCCGTCTTCTTCTAAATCAGCGGCCTCGGGCAATGCAAAGCTGATACTGCGACCCTCTGCATCGGTAGCCACAATCGGCTGCAGCATCAATCGCACCTGATCCAAATCACCGGCAGGTACCTCAAAAGGAGGGATCATCATGGTTTGCATCACTTCCCCCGTCTCGCCGTCCTCCAGCTGACGCTCCGCCTCCAGTAAGTCGATATCGTAGGCCTCAGCTAGCACACTTACCTGCCCTATTCCCTGGTCGTGCACACGAATGTCATCGACAGTGGTGACCAGAGAATCGAACAATTCCGTCTCTACAGCAGGCACGACAAAAGACAGCCAGCCTGTAGGACCGGAATAGGTTTCCACGGTTTCGGAATCACCCTCTTGGTCGTCGACAATCTCCGTTGGGCAGTCCGACTCAACACTGTCAATTTTAACCACCGGACGCAGCATAAATTCGTCTTTGCCCTTGTTATAGCGCAGAGATTTAAGGGCATCAAAATCAAACACTAAATCCGTTTCGCCGCCAGCGCACAGGTCAAACGGGCGGTTAACCCTCACCGACCCGCTGGGCACAAACACATCGTATTCTTCGTCCTCGCTCACCACGACACCGTCAGATACCGACAGGCGCAACTGAGTATATTTGCCCGCGGGCAACTCCAGCTCGCCCATCAGGGTCGTCAAGCCATTTTGATAATCCAGTAAATCCAGGGTGCGCGGCTCGCTTAACACATTAAAAGGGGCTTCGCCGGTGGTGTGAACGCTGATGCTATCAATGGTAACCACGGCCGATTCAATGGCCGGATTAGGCGCATCGGTCAGGTGGATTCGCAGCTGCGTCATATCATTGCTAACTGACTCTCCCGCCTCGGGGACCAGCACAGCCTGGGTATCGGGTGCATCCAGGCCATCGGTGGCAGTTACTCCGGAGTCTTGCGGCGCAGTTACCGACCCCGCAGTAGCGCTGCTATCACCGCTACTGGAGCCGCCGCAGGCGGTTAACACCGCCGCAGAGCTGATTATTAGTGCAAAAAGTGAACGGTTCATGGCCAATCCTCTTTGTAATTGAAAAATCGATCTGCAGGGTAGACAGATCAGGCACTCTTCACTGCCAAATTGGTCGCGAAACTGCCAGCCGCTGCTGGGAACGTTATCAGCACGTGAATTAGGTCACGGGAACACTCAATAGCCGATGTTTCTGTGCCGAGTAAAGCAACGTCCAAGATTCTCGCCGCACTCATCGGCAGCAGTGGTACACTCGCCCACCTTTGTTTCAACTCAACAGACAAGCATTCTATGTGGTATAAAAATTTACGTGTATTTCGCCTCGGTGACGCATTCGAGCTAACCGCCGAACAATTGGCCGAACAACTGGAACCGGCCAGCTTTACGCCCTGCGGTAAGATGGATTTATCGCGCTACGGCTGGGTTTCGCCCCTGGGGCCCGAGGGTGCCAGCCTCACCCACGGCGCAGGCAGCTATATCGCACTGTGCGCCAAAAAGCAGGATAAAATACTGCCTGCCGGGGTTATTAAAGAACAACTAGAAGAAAAAGTGCGCGACATTCGCAATAAAGAGAGCCGCCCCGTAGGCCGCAAAGAGCGCGAAACCCTAAAAGATGAAATTACCTTTTCGCTGCTGCCTCAGGCGTTCAGTAAATCCAGCCTCTGCCATGGCTTTATTGACACACGCAATCGCCTGCTGGTTGTAGATTGCGCCAGTGCCAACAAGGCCGAAGAATTTACCAGCGCCCTACGCGATGCCCTGGGCAGCTTAAAAGCCACCCCGCTCAATCCCAAACAGCCCGCCAGCAGCGTTATGACCAGCTGGCTGAAAACCGGCCAGCCCGACGGTGAATTTACCTTGGGCGATGAGTGTGAATTAATCGCCAGCAAAGACGAACGAGTGATTCGCGGTAAGAAGCTGGATTTACTGGACGATCAAATTACCCAACATTTAGACACGGGCATGTTTGCCAGCAAGCTGGCGGTAAGCTGGAAAGAGAGCATCAGCTGCGTGATTGATGACCAATTTACCTTTAAACGTGTTAAGTTTTCTGACGAGCTTATCGAGCGCGCTGGCGACCGCAATCCGGAAACCCTGGCCGAGCAGTTCGACAACGAGTTCGCCATAATGACCCTGGAGCTAAGCGCATTTATTCAGGCCGCCCTGGACGCCTTTGGCGGCGAAGACACAGTATAAGGAGCCAAGTATGCAACTGTACGGCAGTTACACCTCACCCTTTGTGCGCCACTGTCGCATTGCCCTGGTGGAAACAGAGCTAAAATGTGAATTTATCGAAACCGATGCAGCCACCAGCGCCGAAAAATCGCCCAGTAAAAAAGTGCCTTTTCTGCACGATGGCGATATTCAGCTGACCGATTCAACCTCAATCTTAAAATACCTGCGCGAGAAGTCCGGCGGCAGTTATTTCAGCGATGTGGCCGCCTATGACGTCTTCTGCCTGGTAAACACCGCCATGGACGCCTGTGTCAATTTGTTTTTCTTGGAAAAAGAAGGGCTGACCCCGGCGCGCAGCGATTATTTAAAACGCCAGCAGGCACGGGTGGACTCTATTTTTGCCGAACTGGAAAAGATGCCCCTGCCCCACAACGCCCCCTACAATGATATGGAGCTGCGCTTGGGTTGCTTTCTTGCCTGGGGCATTTACCGCCAGCGTTTCAGCTTAAGTGATTACCCGAATCTTGCGCACTTTTTAGAAACCTTAAACAACTACCAGCCGTTTCGCGATACCGCACCGCCAGCGCTGTAAAATTAAGAGCGTTCGGCATTAACGACGCTGGACGCTCACAACCTCATTGGTTATTCTCGCGGTACACATTCTTATGCGAGCGAGCCCGTGTCACACAGTCAAATTAATCACCTTGTTATTGTCGGCGGCGGCACGGCAGGCTGGATGGCCGCCGCCTCCATTAGCCGGCAACTGGCAAACTTTCCGATAAAAATCACGCTTATTGAATCTGAGGACATTGGCACTGTAGGTGTGGGTGAAGCCACGATTCCCAGCATTCGCAGTTACAATGATTCGCTCGGTATTGATGAAATTGATTTTATTAAAGCCACTCAAGCGACTTTTAAGCTCGGCATTGAATTTCGCGATTGGCGAGAGAAAAACAGCCGCTTTTTTCATCCCTTTGCCGATTATGGTATCGATCTTAACGGCGTGGCGTTTCATCATTATTTAACCCGCGCGCAAAGTCTTAGGCTGCCAGCCGACCCGGCCGAGTATTCATTTGCCACCCAGCTTGCCTGGCAAAACCGCTTTGCCCAACCACACCCTAACCCGCCTTCACCGCTGGCCGATTTTGGTTATGCCTACCATTTCGATGCCGGACGCTATGCGCAGTTTTTACGCGCCTACGCCGAGGCGCGCGGGGTAACCCGTATTGAAGGAAAAATCGCAAACACCGAGCTACAGCCGGACAACGGCAATATCACTGCCGTGACGTTAGATGACGGCCGCCGAGTGAGCGGTGATTTTTATGTCGACTGTTCTGGCTTTCGTGGCCTGCTAATAGAACAGGCGCTACATACCGGCTATGACGACTGGCGCCAGTGGCTACCCTGCGACAGTGCAATTGCCGTGCAAAGCGATAAAGCCGCCGAGCTGACTCCTTACACTCGCACCACGGCCAAAGCCGCCGGCTGGCAGTGGCGCATTCCTTTGCAGCACCGCACCGGCAATGGCTATGTATACGCCAGCGAGTTTTGCCAACAGGATGAGGCCGAAGCAACCTTACTAAGCGGCCTGGACACCACCGCGTTGACCGAACCGCGTCGCTTTCAGTTTGTGACCGGCAAGCGCAAAAAAATCTGGCACAAAAACTGTTTCGCTCTCGGCTTGGCCTCAGGCTTTTTAGAACCGCTGGAATCCACCAGTATTTCGCTGATTCAAACCGGCATCAGTAAACTGCTAGAGTTTTTTCCCCACCAGGGCATTAACCGCGCGGATCAGAATGAAGTGAATCGCCAGCACAGTCACGAGTTTGAACGTATTCGCGATTTTCTTATTTTGCATTACAAAGCCAGCAAACGCAGCGATACGCCTTTTTGGCAACACTGCAGGCAAATGGCGATTCCCGACACCCTGGCCCATAAGATGGACGTGTTTAACAGCCGCGGCAAAGTGGTGATGCTTGAGCCAGAGGCCTTTGAGCGCGACAGCTGGGTCACCATGTACTGGGGGTTTAACGATCTGCCGCAAGATTACGACCGGCGCGCCGACACCCTGAGTGACGCCCAGCTGGCCGAGCAGCTGGAGAAAATGCGCACAGCCGTAAAACAGGCGTCCAGCCAGCCTTTAAGTCACGAAGATTTTATTCAACGACACTGCGCGGCGCCTAATTAAGGCGCGGCTGCAGCGCAATGTTCAGCAATAAACTCATCGTGGCTGGGCACGCTGGCCACAGCATCGGCCACAGAACGGCGCATATCACCAAAGGCTCTTTGCAAATAGGCCGGGTCCATTTTTTTAACGCGCTCATCATAATGTTCCGGCAGGCAATTAAAGCCGCTGTATATCGCCAGCCAACTGGGCGGGCCAAATATCTCAATGGGGTAGCGTAATAGGTCGCCTTTGGTTTTAAACGCTTCCAGCTTGCGCGCCAAGGTGGCGGGTATGTTCATCTCGCGGCATTCGCGCCAAAAATCACAGTCTCTGCGCTGGTTGAGTTTGTAATGCAGAATAATAAAATCTCGCACTCGCTCGTATTCCTGCGCGGTCAAATCGTTAAATTCATCCACCTGCTGTGCGGTATAGAAAGGGCCGCGAAATACCCGGCGGATTTTTTCAATCGCCGTTTCCACCAGCGCAATACTGGTAGACTCCAGCGGCTCTAAAAAGCCGGCCGCCAAACCAACCGCCACCACATTTTTATTCCAGGCTTTTTTCCGCCGCCCCGCTACAAATTGAAAAGCGCGTAAATCGGTTGTTAACTCACCCTCAATATTATTCGCTAAGGTATTGGCAGCTTCATCGTCGCTGACATATTCGCTGCAATACACATGGCCATTACCTTGCCTGTGCTGCAGGGGTATCTTCCACTGCCAGCCGGCACGGTGGGCCTGGCTTACGGTGTAGGGGGCGGCCTCACCTTCGCGCACACTTTGTACCGCCACGGCGCGGTCGCATTTAAGCCACTGGCTCCAATCCTCGTAGCCGGTCTGCTGCGCCTGCTCAATCAACAACCCCGAAAAACCGGAGCAGTCGACAAATAAATCCGCACTTAATGCTTGGTCGCCCTGCAGATGCAGGGCGGTAACGCTGTTATCCGCTGCGGTTTCTACCCGCTCAATTTTTTTATCGATATGAGTAACGCCATTGCCGAGAGCATAATCGCGCATTAAGCGGGCAAAAAGCGCGGCATCAAAATGCAGTGCCCAGTCAAATACCGATAATTCAGACGGCGGGTTGGGTGAGGGCTGAATAAATTTGTGTTGTTTCGCTAGCTGTACCCCCAAGGAGTACTCATCGAGGCTGCCCGCATCACCCTGCTCACGCAGATACATCCAGTAATGGTGAAAATCGATGCCATTGGCCTTTTGGCCGTAGACGCCAAAAGGATGAATAAATCGGCTATCTTCTTTGTACCAGTCGCGAAATTCGATACCCAGCTTACAGGTAGCTTGGCAGGCGCGCATCACATCCAGATCACTCATTCCCAGTTCGGCGTAAAAACGCCGCAGAGTGGGAATGGTTGCCTCACCCACCCCCACAGTACCAATCTCAGAAGAATCGATTAACGTCAGTTCAATATCGGTTTTACGAAAATGCTTGGCAAGCATGGCCGCCGTCATCCAACCGGCGGTTCCGCCGCCGACAATGGCAATTCGTTGCACCGGAATGTGAGTCACGGATAGTCACCTTAAATTTATTTTTACAGAGCGTATACAAAAAAACCGCCACACAAAACCCTGGGTTTAGGTGGCGGTTAGAAAAGTGTGCGCCACTAAGCGACGCACGATTTAGCTCAGAACTTAGAAGTTTACGCGAGCACCCAGTGCCCAGCGAGCTTCGTAGATGTTCTGGAAGGTCTTTTGCTCTTCAAACTCAAGATAAGTCTGCTGGTATTCTTCAAGAATGTTAGAACCATTCAGGTAAACAGCGACGTTGTCAGTAACGTCCCAGGTTACGTTCATGTCCAGCTGACCATAGTCATCTTGATACAAGCTCTGCATACCAGTCGCTGCGTTACCGCCGGTAATCAAACGAGGCGAGCGGAAGTTGTAGGCCAGACGTGCTGATAGGAACTCATTTTCAAACCAACCCACAAGGTTGTAGGTGTCTTCCGAGTTGCCCACGAAAGGCAGCTCTTCGCCACCTAGGCCAACGGCGTCTTGTGAGCTGTCAGAGTAGGTGTAGTTAACGTCGAAACCAAAGTTAGACATAAAGCCATCGGTCAGATCACTAAACGCTACTTTAGCGGCCAGCTCTACACCTTCAACCTTACCACCGGTGCCCTGAATCGGAGCACTGAAGCGCCATGGACCACGGTAAACACCGTCATCGTCTGGCTCGTCAATCCAGATGTCGCCTGTTTGGATGAAGCTGTCGATGTTGATGCTGAACAACGCCGCGCTCAATGCAGAAGCGTTACCCAGGTACCATTCGATAGACAAATCGGTGTTGTCGGCGCGAGTCGGATCCAGATCCGGGTTACCAGACAGGCTGCCGCCGTCGGTTACGCGCATACAGCCACACTCTTCGTTAAACACACGACCTACAGACTTAGCACCACCCCACTGCAACAGATCCAACGGCTGCATGGTTTCACCATAACCGAAACGAGCTACCAAGTTGTCGGTAATGTCGTAGCGCAAGTTAATGGCAGGCAGAACGTCAGTGTAGCTGCGCTCGGTCAGCGTGTCGCCAACATCGTAGTTCACACCTGAGTGAGGCACACCACCGCCAGTTACGTTTTGACGTACACGCAGATCGGTTTCAACAACCTTCACGCCCACGTTACCGCTGAAGGCGCCGGCTTCAAAGTTTGCCTGCAGGAAGTAGCTAAACTCATCCAGACCAACGCTGTAGCTCTGACCAGGCTGGATAAACTTGGTTTGCTCACCGAAGACACGAGTTTGATACGCCAAAGTATCGTCAAACGCTTTAGGATCGGCCACCCATACACCGGGGATGCCCTCAACCGCACCAAAATCATCCATCCAAATTACGTCATTGTTTGAATCAAGACGCATTGGTGGAACCAGGGTGTAGTTTTCGTACAGATCTTCGTAGCCTGTAACATTGCCATCTTCGTCTTCAATAGCTACCTGTACGCGGTCACCGTTTTCATCCAGGATGTACTCGCCCTGGGGTAAGTTAGGATCACACTCAGAAGTACCGGCAAACTGGTCAACCGCTTTCCACTGTGCAGAACAGCCAGTATCAGCAAAGTTAGCGAAGTAGGAGAATACTTCGTGATCTACAGTGCGCTCGCTCTGACGCACACCGAAGTCAATACTGCTCAAGAAGGGAGTTTCTTCGAAAGCGTAGCTCCAGCGTGTGCTGAAAGTATTCAGCTCACCGTCGTCATCGGTATTGTTTTCAGAAGAGATTGCACCTACGTGGTATGAATCGATGCTCGCCATGTAGTCGGCAACGGTCATTTCACCTTGACCACCGTCAACAACTTGGTCGAAACCACCAAATACGGGATGCTCACCAGAGGCGTCGTAAGTAACACGCCAATCAGTGCCATACATACCGCCCGGCGCGTACTCAATATAGCAGCCGCCGTTTTCACCCATATTGGTGCCTTCAATATGGTTATTGCCATCACAGTACTTGGACTGAATAAAGCCACCGGGACCAGTAACCAGAGTATTCTGGTCAATGCTCATCATATCGCCTTCGATATAGCCGTGACGCATAGAGGCTGTAGCATCGGCGCGAGTAATACGAACCTGACCGGTCAAGGGACCGCCGTTGTCAAAGTTCAGCTCTACACTGGCGTTTTCTGACTCTTCAGTGTTGCGGTTCACCTGAGTAAAGGACTGCACGCGATAAGGGCGCGCTTCAAAATGGTTGACGGTGTGCCACGTATTGCCTGAATCGTCGACGAAGCTATTATCGCCAAAATCGACCGCGTAGGCATAGTCAGTAAAAGTCTGCCAGCGGTTGTTGTGCGAGAAGCCCATGCGACGGTTAAAGCGATCTTGCTTGCTGTAAAAGTAATCAGCAACCAGCTCTACGCCGTCGGTCAATTGCGCCTGGAAAGAGGCGTTAATACCATCACGCTGACGCTCTTCTTCCTTATGGAAAGCAGCAAAACCCTGCGGAATTACGTGATATACATCTGCGTCTTGTGCAGGAGTGCTCCAGCTGTGGTTGTTGTTAGTAGCACCAATACCGCCGTTTTCAGAGGTATCGAAGTAACCATTAAAGTCGGTTGCCAGATTTTTCTCGGTGGTTACCGCACTTACCAACAAACCCCACTTTTCAGCGTTGTAACCAATCAGGCCGCTGACCGTAGGATCGTATTCATCGCTGATGGTGCCGTGGTCAACTTCAGCCTGACCGGCAAAAGTCCAGCCCTCGTCCAGATCAAAAGGACGACGTGTTTGCAAATCAATAGTACCGGAAATACCCAATGAGCTCAGATCAGCACGGGCAGACTTATAAACTTCCGCACCGGAGAACAGCTGTGAAGGCAGATCACCAAAATCAGCGCCCACAGTATCAATGGTGGTCGCACTCAGGAATGATTCGCCGTTCAAAGTGGTATCTACGTTACCCAGACCACGAATCTGTACCGGGCCACCCTCACCAGCGGTACGCTCTACCTGAATACCAGGGATACGCTGCAGCGAGTCGGCAATGGTTACGTCGGGGAGTTTACCGATATCTTCGGCAGAGATGGCGTCAACTACCGAGGCCGAGTCGCGCTTGGCATCAATAGCATTTTGTTGCGATGCGTAAACACCGGTCACCACAACTTCTTCAAGCATTGGGTCAGACTCTTGCGCCTGAGCCATATAAGCGGATGCCAACAGGCAGGATGAAATACTGGAAGCCAGTACCTTCCTCCGGAAAGTGCCTTTGTTAGATTCCATAACTGTCTCCTCACTATCGTTTTAGTGTTATTTTCAAACTTGATGACGGCCAGAGTTTTGGTTGGCTCCAACTCCCCTATCCGCCGGACGAACTCAATCGACTTTTCTTATGGGTATAACACTGTCGTTTGGGGTAAACGCGCAGTGATATCTAGCTCTACCAGCCCTTAATTTTGTTAATTAGAAGGCTCGTATGTTACGGAATGTAGTTTTACACCCGCCCCGACAACGTTGTCAAGAAAGTTTTTTGAGCCGCCTCTCTCTAGCGACTTGACAGCAAACGTTACGAATTCATAGGGTTTCCTTGAAAAACAGCAAGTTACAGTATTATTTCAGCATGAAATTCGGGTCAAACACCCCCTGTAAAGATTAAAAATACGCCGGTATGACAACGTTGTTTGCGTTTGTTGCTTGAGTGCTCGATTTGTATGGCAAATACAGCCCACTAGACCGCCTCTGCCAGCATGCACTGGCGCGCCAGGCGCGCGTTGTGTTCTTTAAACTGATGCTGCGCCATATGGGCGACAGCCGGGGTGGTACGACACGCCGCGCTAAACTCGCCTTTGCCCGCCAGCAGGCAGTACCAGGAAGTTTTGTGGTAGACCAATTCCTCAGCGAACTCACCCAGCACGGCATCGAAGCTTCCGCGCCCACGCCACGCTTGCAACAGCCGCCGCAACAGCGGCGAGATGTGCGTATTGGCACGCGCGGCACGCCAATAGGCTGTATCGGTGCGGGCGCTGACCAGATAGTGAGCCTGTAGGTAATCAATGTTGCCGTCAATTAATCCATTAACCGCTTTATCAAATGCCTGTCGCGCCTGCGTCGAGGCTCCCAGGCGTTGATACAGATCGATAAACCGCTTGCAGGTAAATTGTATGATGCGCAACATAGGCGCCTCTAAGGGTTCTAAAAATCCCTGGGACAAGCCAATGGCAATACAATTGTTGCGCCAATGGTTTTGCAAGCGGCCACTCTCCCATTGAAGATGACGCGCGCTGAATGCATCCGATTTGAGCCCGAGGTGAGCGCGCAGCTGTTGTTCTACATCGGCAAAAGAGGCATCGTCACTGTTAAACACATACCCATTGCCCCAGCGCTCGGTTAGGGGGATGCGCCACATCCAGCCATTGGACATGGCGTGGGCTAGGGTTTCAGTGGGGTAGCCAGGAGCACCATCTGCGACATCGGTATCACCAGGCGAAGTGTGCTCAGACGCTAGCGCCACAGCGGCATTATTCACCAAGCGCTGGCGGCAGCTGATAAAAGGCACCTGCAAAGCTTGGCGCATAAGCAGTGATTTAAAACCCGAACAATCGACAAAAAAATCGCCCCGCAAGCGCGGCTGTTGCGCCAATTGCAAGGCGCTGATGTCACCGGACTCATTTCTTTCCACATGCACGACGGTATCATCGATATGTTTCACACCAAGCGACAGGGCGTGGCGCTGTAAAAATTTACCCAGCAAATGTGAATCAAAATGGTAGCCGTAGTCAGTCAAGGGTTTGGCCGAGCGGTCCGACATCAGCGCGAAAGGTGTGCGCCCACTTTCGCCAATGGCGCTCGCGGCGAAGTAGTCATCCGGCACAGGCGTTAACTCATACCCCATGCGCCTGGCGTAACAATCTTTAAAAAACTGCACGGCCCCCGGCTGGTCCAGCTCGGTATTAAATGGGTGAAAGTAACTGCCAAAGCCCGGCCGCTCTGACCAGCCGCTAAAGCGAATACCGCATTTATAGGTTGCGTTGCAGGCGGGCATCCACTCTTGCTCAGTGATGCCCAGCTGAGTAAAAAAGTCCCGCAAAAATGGGGTTGAGCCCTCACCCACCCCCACGGTGCCAATGGTCTGGGACTCTACCACAGTCACTTCTACGGGCTCGGTGCGCCAGTGATGGGCCATTAAACAGGCGCTCATCCAACCGGCGGCGCCACCGCCGACAATAACAATGCGACCAGGGTTCATGCCTTGGCCTCGGCGCCGGTGCGGGCGTTGTAATTACAGAGCAGCTTTCGTTGGTCGGTAAAAAGCTGCTGCGCCTTAGCCCGGCACTTAGCCGCGGCGACCTGATCGAGCTGGCGCTCGCGGTTGTCTGCAGCAAAGCACCCCATACCGGCAAACAACACATACCAAGAGGGGCGCAGGTAGGCCAGCGCGCCGTGCTGCTGTTGTAAAACGCTGTCAAAATCGGCGCCGCTGCGCCAGGCTTTAATAAGCCTCGCCAGTGTTGCCGGTATCGGTGCCTTGCGGCAGTCGCGCCAATAGGCGGTATCGCTGCGCGTGTTCATTTGGTAATGGGCGCAAATATAGTCCAGCACGCCGTCGGTCAAGCTGTTTACTTTCTCATTCACCCGCTGCTGATTATTTTCCAGCACCGGTTTTGCCGAATCGAAATTGCGGATAAAAGTATCGATGGTGTACTGCACCAGCATTAGCGCGGTGGCCTCCAGCGGTTCAATAAACCCCTGAGACAAACCAACGCTTAAACAGTTTTTATGCCAGTGCTCGTGTAAACGCCCAAGGTTCATCTGCAAGTGCCGGACTTTAGTCTCTTGCTCTTTCACCCCCAGGTGCTCAAGCAACTCGCGCTCGGCCTGCTCGGGCGAGCAGTAACCTGAGCTATATACATAGCCGTTACCGTTACGATTTTGCAACGGAATTTTCCACGCCCAGCCATTTTTTAATGCGGTAGATGTGGTCTGCGCTTGCAGAACCTCATCGGCCGGGGTCATAACCGTCACAGCGCGGTCGTTGAATAAATACTCGGAGTAGCTTTTAAATTCCAGCTGGTAGGTTTTATGACTTAAAAGCCCGGCAAAGCCGGTACAGTCGATAAAAACGTTCGCTCTAACCACGCCGTTAGTACGGGTTTGAAGCCCTCTAATTGAGCCATCTGTTTCACTGAGCTGAACCTCATCAACATGATCTACCAGACACTTGACGCCCAGGCTTTGCGCATTACGCTTTAAAAATTTACCCAGTTTTGCAGCATCAAAATGGTAGCCGTAGTCCATATCGAAAGAGCCATCAGCGGCTATTGGTGCTAGCCCCAGAGCCGCCAAAGGCTGATTGACAAAATAGTCGTCGGGATGAACCGGGCCACCCTTACCGGCCAGCGCCCTATTAGACAGGGCAAAAAATTGTTCCGCCGTAGGAATATCCAACTCGGAAAAAAACGGGTGAAAGTAACTTTTAAAACCCGCCACCTCTGACCAGCCGGGAAAGCGTATACCGGCTTTGTAGGTGGCGTCGCACTCGGGCATCCAGACGGAGTCTTTAATCCCCAGTGTGTTAAAAAACTGTTTTAGGTAGGGCGTTGAACCCTCACCGACTCCGATAGGAGCGACTTTATCTGACTCTATCAAGGTAACCTCGGACTGAGGGCAATGATGCTTAACCAGGTTCGCGGCCATCCAGCCTGCGGTTCCGCCGCCCACAATTACCAGGTTTATGCCATTGAGAGAGTTGTTCATCATAGTCATTTACCGGAAAAAGGGCCGGCCCGAAGGCCGACCAAGGAGAGAAAAGCCAATTGGCTTTAGAACTTGTAGCTCGCGCCAACGAAAATACGTTGACCGTTGGAGAATGAGGTACCACCTAAGCGAGCGCCGTCGGTAGATCTCACATAGTAGTTTTCAATAACCTCGTCAGTAAGGTTGAGCGCCTCAAGCTTCAGACTCAAATTGTCGGTAACATAGTAAGACACTTGAGCATCAAGCTGCACTTGCTCGTCGCGCATTTGGTTGCCGATCTCAGTTTGCGCCATAAAGTACTCTGAGCGATAGCTGTAGTTCATGCGCGCGCTGATCAGGTCATTTTCAAAGAAAGCACCCAGGTTGTAGGTGTTTTTCGACGCATTCGGGAAACGCACGGTGCTGGTTTCGAGAGTCGCCCCGGTGATATTGCCCTCAGCGTCAGTGACCGGAACAGCGTTCTGTACTTCCGCGGGGCTGACATCGGTGTAGGTGTAGTTGGCCAGCAAGCCAAAGCCCGAATCGAAGGTGTGCGTAAACTGCACTTCAACACCATCAATGTTGGTGGCGCCACCGTTTTCCGGACGCTGCAACTGGTTGTACTGTACGCCGTCAATTTCCGCGCTTACGGTTTGGTTAAAGACAAAGTTGGTTATGTCCTTTTTAAACGCGGTAGCACTTACGTTAGACGCATCGGCAAAGTACCACTCGATACCCATTTCGTATTGGTCGGCCAACAGTGGTTTTAAGTCCGGGTTACCCGCTTCACCACGTCCGGTTTCCGGCGTCAGGTTAAAGGAGGGGGCCAACTGGAAAGGTGCTGGACGAGTTAAGGCGCGCCCTGCGGCAAAACGCAGTACCACTTCTTCGGTCAGATCGTAAGCCACGTTTAAGCTCGGCAAGAACTCTGCGTAGTCTGACTCGTAGGCATCCTGCGCCGAACCATCGGGGTTATAACCGTAAGCCAGCTGATCTGTCTCGACATAGCGCAAGCCCACGTTACCGCGAATGCCATTGCTCTCAAACGTTGCCATAGCGTAGAGCGCGGTAATATCTTCTTCCACATCAAACGAAGCGAGGTTTTGAATCTGATCGTCTACCCGGCACAAAGTGGTGGTCGCTTCGCCGCAAGGCGCAACAGCGTAAAAGGCGTTGTACATTAACTCGCGATCGGGCATGAAATAGGTTTGGCTACCGCGGCCTGTGGTGGCGGAGTGGTCAACGGTAATCATGTCGCCGCTCCAGAAATCACTGGCCGGACCTAAGCTACCTTCACCAACAGGGTCAAAGTTAGACAGGTTAGTTTGAAAGCGCATTTGCGAGAAAGAGCGGTCACGAACCTTGGCACCAAAGCTCAACATATTCACCGCACCCAGATCGACCTCTAAATCGTAATCCAGCTGAGCGTAATTTTCTTGGTCTTCCGCGCTGTTAATTTGGTCAAACGCGCCGCCCAACCACATCTCATCGGTGGGGTTGCTTAACCATTCGTTGTAACTGGTAAAGTCTATGTAAGGCGCCGTGCCGCCCGGATTATAAAAATCAAACCCGGTGCGCTCGTCGGTGGGATCACCCCAAAACTCGGTGAAAAAGTCACGGTTGGTACCTTCACCGGTGGTTTGACCAAGCTGGAAGTGCAGCTGGTGCGGCCCATTATAATAGTTACCTTCAAAGTCGATCACTTCGGTGCTCATTTCTGAGCCGTCACGGTAAATATTGTCGTACGCCAAGAAGCGAGACCAGGTGGCCGCCTCGTGGTTTTCGCCACCGCGCACGTAAAGCTCATCGGTAATGCCCTGCTCGTTGGTATTACCCATGTCGGTATCGGTACCCAGGTAGGCAACACCGCGGAAGGGAATACCAATCAGGTTCGAGTTGACGTTATCCGCTTCCATTTCAGAGGACAGATAATGCAGGCTCATGTCCAAGTTATCGGAGGGCGCGAACTGGGCGGTAAAATCAATACCGGTGCGCTTACGATCCTGCTCAAACAGCGCAGAACCCATACCCCAAGGAATAGAACCTTTATCGTCGTTGCTACCATCTGGCAGCTTCGGCCCTTCCATAGAGCCTTCAACGCGTCCTACAGACGGACCAAACCAACCAAAATCTTCCATGCCTTCACGGTAGACCGAACGGTTTTGCTGCGACAGAGAAACCATTACCCCGAAGGTGTCGGCATCGTTTTTCCAGCTGTACATGGCTGAAGCAGCCGGGTCGAAGTTCTCGCCGTTAGAGCTGTACTGACCTTCAACACTGGCGTGAAAGGTATTGGCATCCAGATCCAGAGGCTTGCGCGTGCGCAAGATAACCGTACCACCCAGGCCGCCTTCATCGATATTTGCCTGAGCTGATTTATACACTTCAACCCCCGCAATCATTTCTGAGGCGAGAATCTCGTAGTTAAAATTACGCGTGGGATTGGACAGCACAAACCAGTTACTGGTCCCCACCGCCTGACCGTTGAGCAAGGTAATGTTTTGATCGGGCGATACGCCGCGAATGGTTACGCCCTGCCCCTCACCAAAATCGCGATCGATAGTAATACCAGGAATACGCGCCAAAGACTCGGCCACGTTTTTATCTGGAAACTTACCGATATCTTCCGCGGTAATTGCATCAACCACTGAGCTGGCATCGCGCTTCATATCCAACGAGGATTCAAGCGAACCGCGAATACCGGTTACCACCACTTCTTCGAATAATTCCTCGGTTTCCTGAGCCTGCGCCATAACCGGCAACAGCAGGCAGCTGGCAATACTGGAAGCCAGCACTTTCTTTTGAAAACCACGATGACCAATTTTCATAACCACATCCTCACATCTTAGCTTTTAGGAAAGTCGGCTAGGTTGCTGAGTTAGCAGTCTTGCGAAACAGCGCTGCTTTACACCACGACCGACTTGTATACCCTTCGCCTCTTGTCTGAGCTTGCGCACTGCGGCAAGGCGCCGGCTAATGCGTTAACACCCTCTGGGCTTTTTCAGGGAGTGGCTATTGTTTTACGTGCGCCCTGACAACGTTGTCAAACAGTTTTTGAAAATAAATTTATATATTAAAAATACGCACAACTTTGATTCGCGATTTTTCTTTCGCGCTGAAAACCGCTCCAAAAGAGAGCAATGAATCCCAATCGCTTTGCACCAAGAAAGATCTCTATGGTCGTCTGTTTTCAAACTCACCGGCATAAAAAAAGCCCGAACAAGCTCTGCCTGTTCGGGCTTTTTGGGTGGTGACAGTTGGGCGTTATTGCGCCTCGACCCTCTCGACTCGGCTTACACTTTCACCCAGCTTGGTTCGCACCAGAGCACCTTGAGAGCCCAGGTTCACTGGCTGCCGGTAGGTCTGCCACTGGGCGCCATCCAGACTGTACTCAAGCGCCGCTGTGGGATAGGCACTGTTCATTGTCAGCTCGCCATCTTCTATACGGGCCCCCGGTGGGGGTATATACAGCTCCGCTCCCTGAGCCTGCAGCCGGGGGATTTCCCGACCGAACAGAGCGCTGCTGAAGGCCTGATAATCGGCGCTGCGCTCGCGCTCAGAACCATTCGACTCCCAGCCCGCTTTGTGCCAGGCGCGCTCGGCCATCACCAGCATGCGTGGGTAAATCATCTGCTCCAGTTGGTCTGCAGTGCGAATGGTTTCCGTCCATACCTGCCCCTGAATACCGAGAATGTTTTCCGGTTTTTGCAGCGTTGGCAGCGGCCGCCCCACCAACGCCTCCAGGTTTTCAATGGCGTCGCCATTGCGGGTAAAGTCTGCATTGGCATACATATCGTCTGGCAGGTAGTTGAACACCTTCGCCATGTCGGTATAGCGCGCCGCCCAGTAATAGCCGCGCTCGGCGGGATGAGCTTCATGCGGGTGGTCGAAATACAGGTGGGTGGCGTGGGAGAGCACAACCTGATAACCATTGTTCGCCAGGCGGTAAGCGCGATCGGCAACGCCCCACTCCCAGATATTGTCCCAGGCGTTGGCAATCACACGCTCGTTGACGAACTGCTTGCGGTTAAAGGTGTTGGTCGGATCGTACATGAGCCCGTCTTCCCAGCCGGCCAAGTCCAGGCCCCGCTCACTGGCAAGCTGGGATACCCGGCTGACAAAATAAGGTTTTAAGTCAGCGGGACCGGCAACACCCAATTCACGTGCGAACAGCTCATCACATACTGGCGAGGCGCTCCAAGACCCCTTGCCCACTTCGTCGCCGCCCATATGAAAAGTTGACAGCTTCAAACCTGCCTCGCGGTACATTTGCTGCAGCTCGTAAATCACCTTATCCACAAAACGATAGGTGGACTCCAGACACACGTTGATGGAGTTGTCGGTATAGTTTTGCACCGTTAAGTATTCCGAGGCGTCGTCGGGGTCGGCAAGCAAGTACTGTTTCGCTGCCGCCTCATCGCCCGCCTGCATTAACTTTGTATAGCGTGCGTCCATGGCTTTAACGGCTGCGCGAGCATGCCCCGGCATATCGATTTCGGGAATAACCTCAATATGGCGCGCGGCGGCAAAGCGCAGCAATTCAATAAAATCCGCTTTGCTGTAGTAACCGTTGCCCGAACCCGTAGTGTGCGGCCCGGTACCCAGCTGCGTTAGCAAGCACTCGGTTTCCTCAAGATCAAAGCAGCGTGTGGCGCCAACTTCGGTTAACTCGGGCAAGCCAGGTATTTCCAGGCGCCAGCCTTCGTCTTCGGTAACGTGCATATGCAGCTTATTGAGCTTGTAGCGGCCCATCTGCTCAATCAGGCGCAGAGTTACCTCCTGGCCGTGAAAGTTGCGCCCCATGTCATAGTGCATACCGCGCCAAACGGCGCGTGGACTGTCGCTGATACTGGCGTTTTTTACTTTTACCTGGTCGTCGGATTTATGACTCAGGGCCAGCAGGCTTTGCACACCATAAAACGCACCCGCCGCATCGCGACCGTCAATGACGATGGTGTCATCATCAATTTTCAAAATATATGACTCAGCGGTTTCAGGCACCGGCAGTTTTTTCTCGCCCTGGCCGGTGGCGCGCAGATAAATAGTGGGACCGTCGGCGGGAATATGGTCTGGCTGCAGTGTCAGGCTAAAACCATACATTTGCTGTAAGCGACTGTTTAAATACTCGGCCTCGGCTTTTAAGCTGCCGGCGTAACGCAACTGCCACTTCGCAGTCAGCTGAGCCTCGCCGCGGTGCTCGTCCATTTGCGTGGGCGCTGGGATAATGCGAGTGGCAACACTGTCGCTATCGATTGCGGGCAATTGGCTATTGCGCTCGTAGCGGTTTTGCGCGGTGGCGATAGTAAAGTTATCAGCCTGGCTGCGAAGCTGCTGTTCGGGCTTAACGATAGGCGCCACAAACGCCGTCATATCCTCAGTGTCTGTGTTGGCAAAAACTTCGGCCTCTAAGCCATCAAACACCATAAAGGCGCGGGGCATAAAGTCGGTATAACTAACCATATGCGCCGAGGGCTGGTAGGTGACGCTCAGCTCGGCGCCAGCAGCCAGCCCCGCGAAATTCTCAGCGGGTACTAACCGATGCAAGTCGCCTTGAACATGCTCAATTTGTACTGGCTGATCCGCCAGCGGTGCGATTTGGCGCACCGAATGAAAATATACCGCCCAACCAGAGGCGGGCAAACTGAGCTCGGATTGATTATCCAGCGTCAGCTGCATCTGCTTGCCCTGCTCGTTAAAATTGGAGACAACGGCAAAGTTAAGCTCCGCCGAGTCGGTAAAACGGGCTAACTGAGTCTGGGACCATTCGCCCGCCTGGGCGCAAGAACAACCGGCCAGTGCCAGCCATGCGATCATCCGCTTCATTGTTATTTTCCTCGCGAGGTTGCAGTACCGCCGCCCGATAGGCCCACACCTGAGCACGCCCACCTTACTGCGGTTACCATCTGAAATTAGACAACGTTGTCAGAATACACGAATTACCCGCCCCGTCCATCCCCCTTAACGTTTGTATACACGAGCAAACAAAATTAACGGGCAGTGGGTGTTACAAATTGAGGCATTTTTTGCCGACTACTGCACCAGCTTGCAGCAGCCTTTATAGCCAAAAGTCGCCGCAAGTAAAGCCCTTAAACAAAAGAAGAATATTGCGCCAAAAATATTTGACAACGTTGTCCACTTTTTGTTTACCTTGAGCCAAAGATTAACCAAAAAGCGGGAAATTGAGAGGCTGGGCATGACACTTCGCAGCAAAACGTGGGTTTTATCCAGCCTGATACTGGTGGGCTTTTTAGTAATCGTCTCGGTGGGCTTATGGACATTGCGCCAAGCAACCAGCCTCGACAATGAGGCGCGGGTAAAGCAGTTATTGGCCAGCACCTACTCCACCGTCACCGAAATGGAAAAACTCGCAGCCAGCGGAGTGCTAAGCGACTCGCAAGCCAAAGACATTGCCACCGCCCTACTGCGTAATAACATCTACCACGAATCCGAATACGTTTACGTAGCGGATCAAAACCTCGATTTTGTTGCCGCTCCACTCGATCCCGAGCTGCACGGCACCAGCTTTCACGAATTTAAAGACGCCGAGAACAACAGTGTTGGCCATATCATGCTAGCAGCCATTGACCGTGCGAATGGCGAGCTGGCGCAGTACCCCTGGACCCAGCGACAAGCCGACGGCTCGGTAGAAGAGAAGTTGTCCATCGCCCAACGCACACCTCGCTGGGGCTGGGTAGTCGGAACGGGTATAGGCTTTAACGAGGTGAACCAGCGCTTTTGGGACAGCGCAAGCGATCAACTACTCATCTGCCTGGCCATCATGTTACTGATTGTGATCCCGGTGCACTTAGCCGTTAGCGGTATTCAAAAGGGTTTGGGTGGCGAGCTTAAAGAAGTTTTGCAATTAGTGCGCAAAGTTGCCGGCGGCGATTTAACTGAAAACGACCCGGCTCACCAGGCGCCAGAGGACAGTATTTACGCCTCGGTATTGAAGATGCGCCATGCGCTGCGCGAGATGATGGCCGCAATGACGGCTGCGGCACAAACCCTGGATGGCATTAGCGACAATATGGTGGAAAAGGCCCAAGCCAGTAGCTCTATGGCCGAGGCACAAAGCGAAGCAACAGCCAAAATTGCCAGCTCTGCAGAAGAATTCAACCAACAAACCCAGCAGGCTATGAGCGAAGCGGAAAAAGCCCGCCAACAAACGCATGCGGCGTCGCAAACCTCAGAGTCCGGGCGCCAGGCCATCGCCAGCGCAGTAACCCGCTTTACCGAAATTGATCACACGGTGGCAGCCACGCAGCAAAGCATTGATGTGCTGGCAGACAAGATAAACAGCATTTCGGCGGTTGTTTCTGTGATCAGCGCTGTGGCCGAGCAGACCAACTTACTCGCTCTTAACGCTGCCATTGAGGCAGCCCGTGCCGGCGAACAAGGGCGTGGCTTTGCTGTGGTAGCGGACGAGGTGCGGCAGCTGGCCTCGCGCACTACTCAGGCCACCGAAGAAATAGCCAGTTCAATTAACGCGGTGCAAAGCAGCAGTCGCGACAGTAAAGCGCAAATGGACACGATGGTTAAAGAGCTGCGCCAGGGGATTGAGCAAACCAAACAAGGTGGCACCACGGTAGAGTCTATTCGTGAAGAAACCAAAATTGTCGAGGATATTGTCTCGCATATTCGCCAGGCAATGGCCGAGCACGTGGAGGCCAGTGGCCTTATTCTGCAGTATGTGAGTCAGGTGGAAGATTTATCCGTGACCGCTAAAGAAACTGCCCAGGGCGCGTTAATCAGCTCGAGGCAAATACGCGATGCTGCGCACAGCCTTAACCACCAACTGGAACAGTTCCAGATATAGTGAACGCCCCTACGATGCACTAGAGCTTACACTCGGGCGAATCGCCAGCAAGTGTAGAAACCACTAACCGGTTAGCACTGACATCCCGTACCACCTGGGTCGGACACTGGTCGCGAAACACGGCAGCGGCCAGCGAACTCTGGTAGGGCGCAAGGTCCCCAGAAAATAATTCTTGATTTACCTGCGAGAGATCAAATTGATTGTCTTGCAGCACCAGACGATCCAGCTTTTGCGCGCGCACGGCGGGCGCTAGAGAATTTACAAAACGACTTTTACGCAAGAGCAAAGTATTACTGTCGTGACCGCCGTCTGTGCGATAGCTAATAGCATAATCCGTGTTGGCGCTGAACAAAGTGTTTTCTACCAGCGTCGCCACGGGTCTTTCAATATTAATTCCGGCGCCCAGGTTTTGCGATATCACATTGCCATCACTCAATAACACCGCTGCGCCTTGTTGCGGCGCAGGTTTTACCGCAACGCCATGCTGCCCCGAGCCGGTAATAAGCGTGCCTCGCAAAGACACGGCCCCGGACGACGCACTCCACTCCACACCATGCTTGGCCGAATCCATTAATTTCGAACCTTCAATCAGCACACGACTGTCTCCGGTTATTCGTATCAAACTATTAACGGTTGTTTCAGCAAAATGCGAAGCGACTACGGAAACCTGCGAGTTATCAATATTAATTGCGTGATGGCGGCTGGTAAGAAAGCGCGTTTTATCGATAAAGGCGTCGGAGGTATGCAAGTCTAATCCAATATTAACGTCGTTAAACTCACTATTGACCACCGTCACCTGAGGGGGAGCGCTGTTAGCTGGCTGATGCTTGCTGCGCGCGCTCGCAATGCCCGTGCTCAGGTTGGCGTGGTAACCCAGCTTGCTGATCTTACTGGACTCTATATCCAGCAAGCTACCCGCCCAGTTCATCACAAAGGGCCTGAAGTTTGCCATCGAAGGTTTAGGGCTGTCCCCCTGGCGCACCGTAAGCAGCGAACCTTGAATACTGATGGCGCCACGATTAATCACAGCAGCGCCACCATAAATCGATAAATGCAGCTCGGTGTTATCAATCAGAAGGTGGGCGTCAGGCAAGACCATAATCGGGTAATGCAATAGGTACCCGTCGTTGAAGCGACTGATGATGTCGTCGCGCGCAATCTTTTTATACAACTCATCAAGGGTAAAACGCCCCTGCACCAAAGTAACAATTTTTGGGTGCGCACTCTGGTAGCGGGCTATCACCGTAAACAAACCATTGTTGGTAAAAGGCTCAAACGGCCAGCTACCCTCCTGGGCCGAAAACATGGTTTCCAGCCGCCATTGCGGCTGGAGCCGATACTGCGATGCATCAATAGCCTCAGGCCGGCGACAACACGCCGCGTCTGCTGTCAGGGCTTCTACTTCTTGCGTTAAATCAGCTTGCGCCGACTGAGCCGACACCAACACTGGCAGCAAAAGTAATAACAGACAGGTAAAGGCTTTGGCCATAATAACTCCGGACACCTAAGGGTTTAATGGGTAAAGTGGCTCAAGCAAACCGCCCAGCTGCGAATAGCCATCGACATCTTGATCGTAGCGATCGTAAAGCTGCATTGCCGCCTTATCCTTGGGGTAACGATGTAGATAGGGTATTAGCCAAGCCGCTTTATAGGCGGGCACGGGCTCCTGGGGCCCACTGACGATATCCGAAAAGGCCCCGGGGTTGTCGGCAAAGCCACTAATAAAATTGACCATCAGTATTACAGCTTTCTCGCTCTTGTTGCTGGCGAGGGAAAATTTCTCGGCGTAATTATTCAGCATCACCAAGGGGCTTAGGGCATAGTGCATGTAGTTCATCGCCAGCTTACCCCGCCCAACCTCGTTGGGCAGCCAGCCGACATTGCGCTGTTTATCAACTTCAAGCTGTGCTGCCGCACGATCCAACACGGCGTAAGCATAATTTATATGGGCGGTATTACCCGTCGCGAGGGCATTGGCAACCACGGCCCAGGCGGCCCAGTAATCGTGATTGTTAAAGTAACGAAAGTCCGGACTCAAGCGCTCTTTATAATCGTCCACCACCTTGTCGGCCAACTTATCTAACCAGGCCCTCTGGCGCTCGGTTAAGGAGAAGTCTCCAATGTTTAACGCTTGCAACTTGTATACAGCCATGGCAATAGAGGCAAGTGTCCATTTGCGCATCGCCATACCGGTTTTAGAAACGTCGCCAGATAACAACGCTCCCGCTTCGGCCCAATCAGTTAACGCCTGTTCAAGACACGACTGCGCCGCTTTCTGGGCTTCACCGTTGGCGCGAATCATATAGTCTGAAAAGGCGACGACCTGTTTGCCATAGGATTGTATTTGCTCCTTCACCGCTTTGGAGTCAGCGCCTATGCCCTCTTTTAGAGTGGATTTTGATTTGTCAGTTTGCACATACTTGCTTTCAATCTGCAGGGCGCCTGTGTAAGGCTCGGCAATATCCTTAGGGCATGCCTGCACCTTATGCACTGCTGAAATAAAAGCAGTAAAGACGCCAAGCACTAACAATGGATTGCGCATAACACTCCTTCTAGCCGCCGCAAAGCTTCACGTCGAACTCAACTGGCGAGTCGATTATCTGTGTCGGCTCAATGAAGACACTCAACAAATTGGCACCGTGAAACTCTGGGCTCTTTGACAGTTCGAGGTAATAGGTGCCGCCATCGACAATGGCCGGTCTCCGGAACCACACCTTGTCCCGATCACCATTATCGTAATAGGTAATGACATAAAACTCTTTCAACGAGGCATCGGAAATCTCTAGCTGTAAGTAGCCCTCACGACCGGCGATATCAATCAGAGAATCGGCTGCATTGGCCAACACCTGGTAACGCTCAGAATCTTTCAAGCTTGGCTGGCTCGTTTGGGATGAAAGCAAAGTCTTGTGCGCAGGACACGCCCCGGAAATAGCCGGCATAAGCTGACGATACATCAGCGGGTCGTCCAGCGCATAGTTTGCGGGCAGCTCCCAAATAATTATTTTAGGTGGATTTTTCGGATCATAATCATCGGACTGTAAGTATTGCACCAGAGAGCCGTCCTGGCCTGAGCCCTGCAGCGCGTAATTGCGAATATCGACTTTTAGGTAATCCTGCAAAAAACCCTGAAAGTTGTAGTTTTTTCGCTCGTCGTCCCGAATAGCAGAATTGCTGGTACCCACTAACACCACCTCGGGCTCCGCTTGATCGCCAAACAGAGCCGCCGCATCAGATGAGTCAGCGGCAATGGTTTGATAACCCTGTACGTATTGAGTACCGTAATTGTTACCGCAGACGTATTTGAGCGCCGAGTTCATGGTGCCATCTTTGGGAATAAACAGACCGTTTTCGGTGACAAACTCTTTCTTTTCCAGATCACCGTAGACCGCCAGTTCGCGAATGCCATCGGCCACGATTCTCGCTGTGCGTCGAGCGCCATCCGGGGTCCAGTGGTGATCCCGGCGGAAAAAATAGTCTTCGTTGGCGGGCTCGTCTAACAACGTAAGAGTATTGGGCACAACGGCGCCGGCAGCACTCAGTTGTTGCATATAGGCCTGTAGATTTTGTCTGGCATCGGTGTAATCAAAACCCGCTGAGTTATTTGGGTCTACCTTGTCGCGATGTAGAAGCCCTCGCGTAGGCTGAACCGCAAAAACCAGGGTAGTGCCCTGCTGCTTTAAAGCTTCTACCAACCTGGTGAGCTGCGGAAAATATTCAGGCGGCATACCGAACTGATTGGTTAAATCAAACTCAGATCGAAAGAGCCAATTATCGCGACCAGCGACTATTTTTCGCATGGCTTTCATAGAGCCTTCGGCGTAAGTTTCCTCTAGCGTCAGCTCGGGACACATCAGGGTTTCACCCGAGGCCTTGTAGCCCAACGTAAGCAGCGCCACAAGGCAGCAGCATCGGGTTACAACCCTAGCAGGCAAGGTTTTTTTCAACAGCCTGCTTGTCAGTCCGGTCATCATCAATTAAGCCCTCGATCAGCTCTACTCTTGCGGCATATACACGGTATTGGCACCCGCTTGCGAATACAGACTGCCCTCACCGGTTTGCATCAATACATAGCTGTAGGTCTGCCCCTTGCGCAGTAAAAGGGCCTCAAAGCTCTGCACAGGAGATTCACCATTAAATGCCTTAAAAGGCATTTTCACTTCGTTAACTTCGCGAAAACCTACATTGCCAGGCGCAACATTTTCAACCACCGGAAATTTTCCGTCGTCTGTCTTCAAAGAGAGCGACTCACCCGTAAAGTTGTAAAACATTATTTGCGCTTTTTTCACGGTGTCGGGTAATTTATCTGTAAGGATATTCAAAGCCTCACCGTCGTAGACAAAGGTTCTTGCCTGTTTTGTTGCCAGACTTACATTAGCAACCATACCGGCGACATCGACACTGTAATCACCCTCACTGAGGATAAAGTAACTTCCCATCTGTCTGGCAGCTACCACCTGGCTCATACCGTTTACAGAAACGGTTACGGTTGCGTCGGAGGTATTAACCACACGGATAAAGGAAGCATCTTCGGGTACCGCGGCGTCGTATAAGGCCGCGTTTTCATCCGCCGCGCAAACATTGACCCAGCCTATCAGGGTGATTAAAAACAGGCTTCGAATCATGGCAATATTCATACTTTTCATTCCTTGTTAAAATTGTGATTGCAGAGTTTGTTGCCAGGTAGCTTTGCGGTGGTCGGTTTTTAGCAGCACCCGCATGGGCAGTTCCCAAATCACAACCTCCGAGGTTGATTGATCTACGCCACTGGCCAAATACTCATCCATAGCCGCATATGGGCCCTTTTCTTTTAGCGAATAGGAGTCAACGTTGCGCGCAAGATCCTGCTGCAGAAAACCGCGAAAGTTCCACTGTTCAATATCGCTATAGCTGGTTCCCACCAGATCGAGACTGTCGGAAGTTTCGCCAAACAGAGCGCTCGCACTGCTCTCGTCTATCACCGCCGAGGTTTCGTAGACATCAATGGTTTCTGGTGCTTTCAAGTCTCCCAGCAGAGGGCCTGGAGCCAAAAGAAAGTTGGTCAGATCACCTTGATACTGATCTCTGCCGCCATTTTGGGTACGGTACTCACGCGACATAACCAACTCTGGGTATTGCTGCGCCACAACCTGAGCGGCTATTTTGGCACCATGGGCGGACCAGTGTGTATCGGTTTTAAGGTATAGCAGTTTATCGTCCACCGACTTGTGGTTTATGTACTCTGAGTACAAGTTGACGTGGGGTATGCCTTCGCGGTTCAAACCCCGTAAAAAGTTTTCATTCACGGAGTAGTACTCGGGTGAAAGCTCAGATGCATAGTATTCCGGGTACACCGTAACTTTCATTGGTACCGGTACTACAATCACCTTTTTTCCTTTTGCCTGCAGCGCGTCAATATACTCGGACACTTTCGCCACATGGTCGGCGACCACATCTTCGGTTCGATTGGGCAAAAGAAGCTCTTCATTAGAAAAGAGCCAGCCCTCTCGACCTATCAGAACCCCCGACTCACCCTCACCGAACGCTAGGTACTTAAGGCCCGCCCAGAAAGAGATAGAAGCATCTCGAACGGGGAACTGCTGATCAAATGTCCCTTCGAATTTTCTCGATAAGTCACCACTGAGAAATAGGCTTAGGGGCTCTTGCTCATCCTTGGAAAAGCTAAGCAACTTCGGGATCGAATACACCATCATCAGCACCAAAACCCCACAGAATATATACCCGTTCCAGCGACTGGCACTTTTCATTACCGGATACATAGTTTCCTCCTAAAACTGAAAGTACAAAAATGGAGAAAATGAACTAGCAGACAGCTTGGTGACAGCCAGGGCGAACCCCAACCACAGCAATACCGCCTGAGCCCCAGTTACGTTTTCCATAACATACCGGCCCTTGGTGGCGGCATACTTGACGTTTTGCCGCCCGGCCAAAAATAGCCAGATAAGTGCCACCACGACAAACGCCATTGTCATCTTGGAGGTACCGATAAAGTAGGGAGTCAGGCTACCCAGGCCCTGGAAGCCCAGCATGGCGGTGTAAACATCGAGCGAGTGCTGCAAACTACCGGTGGTAAAAAACGGCATGATCATAATCAACAGCATCACAGTAACGATGTTCTTTACCACGTTATAAGGCGAGGTCGGAGAGGTAACCAGGTTGAACCTGCGTTCCGCAACCATCAAAACTGCAAACGACAAACCGAAAAAGATAAAGGCAAAATCAGCGCCGTGCCAAATGCCCGAAAGCATCATGGTACAAAACAGGGCCACATCGGGGGATAGCTTCACCGTTCTCACTAGAGGGCGATAAACATAGTGCATCAAGAAGTTGGCTAAGGTTAAGTGCCAGCGTCGCCAAAACTCGGATAGGCTTTTCGCCAAAAACGGCTGATTAAAGTTTTCAGAAAACTTAAAGCCCATCATCATCCCCAGGCCTATTGCCATATCGCTGTAGCCAGAGAAGTCGAAGTACAGCTGTATTAGCGAAATGGCAGCACCAAACCATGCGTCGGTCATCTGCAGGTCTGGGTTTTGCAAAAACTGGTTGGTAAGGGGGGCTAGAGAGTCGGCAATAAGCACCTTTTTGATAAAGCCAAGCATAAAGCGGCACACACCTAAAGAGAACAAATCCCAGGAGTGGGTGCGTTTTTTAAGCTGCTTATCCACTTCGCGATAATGCAGAATAGGCCCCGCAATCAGCTGCGGAAAAAGTGCGACGAAGGCCGCAAAATCGATAAAGTTATTGGCGGGTTCTGCTTCCTTGCGGTATATATCAACAATGTAGCTGATTGCCTGAAAGATATAGAATGAGATACCCAGAGGCAGAATGATATGCTCCATGGTAAAGGTATTGAGCCCCATGCTCTCGAGCGCTCCGGAAATAACCTCTGCACCGAAGTTGGCGTACTTAAAATACGCCAGAGCGGCGAGATTACCCAACACACCTACGCACAAATAGTGGAATGCTTTTTTCATGTTGTCGGCGCGGCACGCACTGATTCTCTGGCCAAACCAATAGTTCCAGTAAGTTACCGCCACAAACAGAAACAAAAAATCCGGACGCCACCACGCATAAAACAAGTAGCTGCCAATAACGATGACGCTAGAGCGCCAGTGTGGCTTGGCCATGTAATAAATAGCCAAGTAAACCGGCAAGAACAAAAACAAAAATACGTTAGAAGTAAATATCATGTCTTTACCCTTCCCTAAAAATTAATTTCTGTACTGATAAGAGCCTGATACTCCGAGTCCTTCGGGGTCAGAGCCGATCCAGCTGCGAAATAGCTGAGGTTTACCATAATGCGCCAATCGACTTTTCGACTGCCTGCACGTGTGGGATACATATCCCATACATAGTTCAGATCGTAGGTTTGACCGACGTTATCCTCGGCGCAGGAGTCAGTCGCGCGCGTTCTCTCAATAGGCATTACACCGGTTGCACTGCGACAGCTAATCTGGGTAATAAGCACATCAAGCGACTGCCTCGCACGCGGCTGAAGCTCCATTTTCACCCCATACATCAGCAGGTTAGACATGGTCAGCTCGACCAGAGAGCCGGATGCGGCCGAACGAAACTGACTCTCAATATTTATGCGGTCAGACTCCATACTGTTGAGGTAATAACCGTCAAAACGATCCTGGGCCTCGTCACTTACGGTAGCTCGAAGCGCAAACCGCGGGCGCCATGCGGTATCGTAGAAGCGTTTGCCAAACTCGGCGGCGGCAAGCCAGCCTGAAAAATCACGCTGCGCCTTTTGATCCTGCGCGTACTCTACAAGGTCACCTTCAATACCGATCAGGTCGATGTAATAATCACTAAACCACCCATCCAAATCTTTGGCCTGAAAGAAAAGTCCGTAACGGGTCGCATCGACATCGTAAGGATCTTCAGCTTGGTAAGCCTCCGACTGATCAGCCTCCAGCATTAAGCGGATACCGGCATAGTGCTTGTTGCGCCAGCTGTAGCGCCATTGCCCAAAACCGTAAAGAATTTCCTCCTCACTTTCTGGCAGCTCATCGATGGCGGAGTTATAAGTCGCCAGCCGAGAACCAAAGGCAATAAAGCCATCCGAATGAGCCTGACGCCACTCAAGCTTTAGGGACTCTAGGTTATTGTCCCACCAGACGCCTAATTCGCTGGAGTATCGTTGCCTGCCAATGGTCAGATCCACACCAGGGCTGCCGAATAAGCGATTGACTTTCAGATAAAAGTCTCGCCACTCAGCACTTTCACCTTCCTGAAGATCCTGATCGTCCTCAAACACGGGAGATGAGGCGCCGTTACTGCTGTAGCTAAACCAAAGACGCGTATACACTTCCCACTTGGGCCAGGCATCCTCCCCACCCCACCAAAGCAACGACGGTGCGTAGCGGGCAACGCCAAAGCCTTCCTCATCACTGCCAATCTCACCCAGGGTGGGCCCATAGCCGGCCTGCGCGGTTAAACGGTTGGCGAATGAGTAATCGGAATCGGCCACAGCGTTGAAACAAAAAGCTCCAGCCGCGAGACACAAACTGATTGGTAAGAAAACTCTCATAGGCTGCGCTCCAATTCGGTCATTATTTCCTGACGGAACTGCAGAGCCTCAGCTTGCTGCTCAACACTTAACTCGGGAGTTAGCCTAGCCACCATATAGCGTGCTTGTCGGTTTCCCAGATCACTGGCGACCGCCGCATAGGCATAAGCTTTAACCAGATCTTTTGGCACTCCGGCCGCGCCATCGTAGAGTGCGCCGATACGGTAAATCGCATTGATTTTCTTCTCGGCAATTAAATCCTCATACACGCTGATTGCTTTTTGCGGGTCCGGCTCGTCCAGACCGCCCATTACGTAAAGTTGTGCGCGCGCAAACTTGGCCTGTACGGGGCGGGAAAATTCAAGCTGGGTAATCAATTGCTCGGATTTGGGCGGATTAAGAATCAGCCACTGATATACCAGTAGCGCTTGCGACTCAAGATAGACAGCATCGTCCGGACTGATTGCACGAACCTCGTCAATCAAACTTAGCACCGGTTCGTAATTGTAAGTCACGGGCCTATCCATCATATACTCGGCCTTCACTACCATTGATGCCACCGCGCCAGAACTAATGGATTGATCCAGCCAGTACATTACAGTCGAGTCGGACTCACCGTCACCGCGGCCAATTTCTTGCGCAATCATGTCAATACACTCTGCACAAAAATCATTAATACCGGTTTTGTTGTCCGCGGCAAAAACCGTCAGCTCTTTGCGCCCATCTTCGCCCACCAGCTCAAGATATTCGGTCACCGCTTTGGCGTCAGTTTTCATCGCCACCTGGTAAAGCAAAAGAGCTTCGCTCTCGTTACCGTGGTATTCGGCACGCTTGGCAATATAAGTATCTGTATGACAAGGAGGCTCGCACGAGCGCTGATACAAAGCCAGTGCACGCTCAAACTCCTGTTCTGTCGCCAGATCCGGATACTCCACGTACACATCCAGAGCGACCCGGGTATTCTCATTGGTTGCGTCAACCCGCAAATAACGAAGCAGTTCAGTTAAGCGTTCACGCACGTTTTGCTGTAAATACGGAGTGCCCGAGCCGAGCCGAGCCAGACCAGATAGCGCTGACGGATCACCACGGCCGCGATCAAAACCGGTGATATACAAATCAATGGCCGACTTGAGCAAACCGTAATCGGAGGACGCCGACCAGCGATCGGCTAGCAGTTTCGCCGCCGCCGAGTCTCCTCGCTTGGCCAGTTCTTGCAAGCGCTCGTCCACCAGGTAATCATCATTCTGAGACAAGCGATACGAAATGGACTCAAAGCTTTCCGTTGCATCCACTGGCCCCACACAAACGAGTAGCGCCATGCCAACAATTATCGCCCTAAAATGGCAATCTTTCCCTTTCACGATATCTTCCTTAGAGCGAAACGTCCTTGAACAAGCTTACATTAGCCGGGGCGTTGTAAGCCTTGGCTGCCAGCTGCCGATCTGTTGCCAGCTTTACCTCAAGAAGATCATCTTCTTTGCGGTAGTTCGCCGAGATAATTTCTGCGCTGTAGCTTTGTTCCTCACCATACACTTGAACTTTTGCCGTTTTGGCATTGCGCAGATCAGCCAACTTTTGCGACGGAAAGCTGGCCTTGATATACAGAGGTTTATCGACGGGCAAAAGATCAATCAGCTGATCACCCTTGTAGCCATAGCGATTATCTGAACCATTGACGTACACAAGTTCGCAGTCACATGGGCTGCTTATCACGGTTTCAATCATGCTACGGCCGAGAATAGCAGCGACATTCTCCTCACTCATGCCTGCCAATGCCTCAAGATCTGCTGGCGTAGTAATGCTCGAGGCCAACTGGCTGGAAATGCTGGCAATCGGCTCGCCTTTTTTCACTTGGGTAGTTCCCGGGGGAAGCAGAAACTCGATAAACCCATTGTCCGGCATATACAGAGAATAGGTGTCCGCCGCCACAAAGGCATTGGACGATTTAACTTCAAATAGATACAGATAAACCTTGTAGGCCAAAAAGGCGAGAATACTGAGGCCCATTACCAAATAGAGCAGCGTACCCAAAATGGATTTAATACGGCTGCCCCAGGTTCTGGAATCACCGGACTTAACTTTGCGCTGCTTGATGTAATTTTCCCGCTGCATTACGTTCAGCACGCCGTCAATGTCGACTACATCTCCAGATAAATAGGCGGACATAATATGGCGTAAAACGTCTCGTTTAGCCTGGGGTAAGTCCATATACGCCAAGCCAATAATATCGGACCGAACCTTCACCACTTTCAGTTTCACGTCCAATTTAATGTCTACTGTGGACAGAGGGATGATCACCTCGCCGTCGAACAGCATCCCCTCTTTTAGCGGGGCCGCAGTATGAACACCCACCCCGCCTAATGAGAGATCGCACAGTTCACAATTAATTTCTCCGGTTTTCCCGCGCAGGCGAACTTTCGCTGGAATTTTCGCTCTAACGTGTTGCCGCTCGTCAATAGCTTCATGAACTATTTGCGGCTCTGACAACACGGCTGGATTTGCTTGAGCAACACTTGTCATAATTGACGTCCTCAATAAGCTCTTTGTGTTAAATGAATAAGTACCGACACCGCTCCAAAGAAAATGCACAGCGATGAAAACAGCATAATTTTTGATGACACCTGATTCAGAACCGCATCGAAACGACCTGAGCCACTGTCCAAGGTGGTTTTTTGCCGGGTCCAGCTTTGCTTATTCATATTGAATAGGGCGTAGACTTTCATCGCCGATCCGGCAACCTGGTTGTAGTACAACACCAAGGGATACATAGGGTTAATGCTGTGACCGGAAAAAGCGTACGCGAGCGTCATTATGGTGCGCGAAATTGCGACCCATAAAAAATAGATAATGATGTATTGAGCACCATAAATAATCGACGCAACCAGAGACACGGTAAGCCCTAACAAACAGGTCCACATAGAGACACGCTGGTCGTACAGCACATAGGACGTAAACAGGCCCAATCTTTCGTAGCCCAGCAACTTTGTGGTGCGGATATTCTGGCGAAGCGAGTTACCGTACCAGCGAAACATCAATTGACGGGTCGCCTTGAAAAAGTTTTTCTCGGGAGGGTGTTCGACCGTTAGGGTGTTACTGTCGGGTGCGTAGAACGTATCCCAGCCGGCACGCATCAAGCTAAACCAAGATGACTTGTCATCTCCGGTTAGAAACTGAAACCGGCCCAGACGCCAGTGGTCTAGGTGATCGGCCTCGACGTCACTGATAAACAGCGGATCGATCAGGATTTTGCTGCGAAAGAAGGACAACCTGCCAGTCATCGTCAAGACTCGCTTGGATACCGCCATGGAGCACATATTTACGTGGCGCTGCGCAAACCTTAGTGCATGCCACTGACGGATTAGCTCACTGCCTTCTACCTCGCAAAACTCGTTGGTTGTAATACCCCCCACCGTGGGCAAAAGCTTAAAGAATTTTACTGCGTTAGCGACACAGCCCGGCAGCAGCTTAGTGTCTCCATCCACTACACCCACCACCGCATCATCGGCGGGCATTTGCCGCGATAAGGCGCGAAAGGCATGTGCAAGGCCATCGCGCTTACCGGTGCCGCGCGCTCTGACGATCACTAACTTAACCTGGGCTCCATCAGGGATATGGCGACGTAGAATATCTTTAATCAGAACTTCATCAGACCGCTCAACGATTGACACAATCACCGTGACGGGAACGCCTACGCGGGCGGCCTCTTCAAACACTGAACGGTACACACGATAAGTGGTGTGAGAGGGGATACGAAAGCTGGTCACCACCATGTAAATCTCGCTGGGCAGCGCCTGATCACCGAGCTTATCAGCCTGCTTACGCATACGCGGATACTTCCAGTAGAGAAAATACATGCCGCGACAATAATGCATAAACGCATTGCTATAACGCCACATACCGATAAACCCCAGCAGGAACAAAAACTGTTTATGCTGCGGGTCGAGGTACCTAGGGTCGACTAGACCCGCTAACAGTACGATCACCAAAAATAGCGCAGACCAAGCCACAACCGATTTTAAAAATCGGTTGACGGCTGATGGATCTGCGGCAGATTGAGCATTCACGATGCAACCTTCTCCTTGGCTAAAGTCAGCGCTTCCAATTCTCTGATCGCATCCATAGCGGAAGAATTATCCTGCTCGGATACAATCCGCTGAATATCGTCTTCTCCCAGATAACCGCCAGAGCGAATTTCAATGATCTCAAGCGGAATCAAGCCTGGGTTATGTAACTGGTGGGCCGCGCCGATTGGGATATAGGTCGATTGATTCTCTGTGAGCAGAAACTGCTCCCCGTTACAGGTAACCTCTGCCGTTCCCGAGACGACCACCCAGTGTTCAGCACGATGATTGTGCTTCTGCATCGCGATTTGCTCGCCCGGCTTAATCGACACATGCTTGACTTCAAAGCGATCGCCACGATCAATGGAATCAAAGCTGCCCCAGGGGCGAAAGACTTCACGATGGTTCAAGGTTTCATCGCGATACTCGTTCTTCAGTATTCCTACCAGTTTTTTAACGCTTTGTGTGTCACTCTTATCGGCCACCAGAACAGCATCCGCCGTCTCCACAATGACGATATCCTCAAGACCCACCGCGGTCACCAAGCGCGACTGACTAAAGACTAAAGATCGCTTAGTGGAGTGCAGTATGGCATCGCCCTTGATGACATTTTCTTCGCAATCTTTTTCCCCTGCTTCCCACAGCGCAGACCAGGAGCCGATATCATTCCAGCCAGAATCTAGTGCTGCCACCTTGGCCAGGTTGGTTTGTTCCATCACCGCATGATCGATAGAAATAGATGGAGACTGAATAAACTGCTTGCGATCCACACGCACAAACTCGAAGTCGCGCTCTGCTTCTTGCAGCGAGCGCTCGCATGCCTCAAGCACTTGTGGTGCGAACGAGCGTAGCTCATTCAAGAGCACACTGGGCTTAAATAAAAAGATTCCGGCGTTCCACAAATACTCGCCTGTCTCAAGCCACTGCTCGGCTGCTTCACGATCGGGCTTTTCTTTAAAGGAACGCACGGAATAGATTCTTCCCTGCTCCGAGGGATACTCGAGCCCTCTTTGTATATAGCCATACCCAGTTTCGGGATGATCTGGCTGAATGCCCAAAAGCACCATATCGCCGTTTTCAGCGCGTTTGGCGGCGCTTCTTACAATACGTAAAAACTCTTTTTCATCCTTAATCAAGTGATCGGCCGGGCAGACCAACATCACATCGTCGCTGCCGCTGGCACGAATCTGCAAAGCCGCCAGGGCTATAGCCGGCGCAGTATTTTTAGCGCATGGCTCCAGCAATATTGACTGCGCACTTAAACCCAGCGCAGAGAGCTGCTCGCGAATGATAAACCGGTGATCCTGATTGCATACCACAACCGGTCTGGAGAAAATTTCACAACTGCAACGCAATACCGTTTCCTGAAACATCGAATGGCTGCTAGCCAGTTGATGGAACTGCTTTGGAAACCCCTCACGGGAAAGCGGCCATAAACGTGTGCCGTTCCCCCCAGATAAAATTACCGGAATCATCCCTTACCTCCAAAAATTTTCAGATTTGGCTTACCCATTTAACCAGGCAATAAAGTTAACCTGGCAACAAAGTAAATCGTCCTGATCTACTTTATTGTCACCCTTGAAATTCTGCCGCACGTGCGCGGACGAATTGAAGTATCAAGGACTCGCGTGGACCCGCGGCCCGTAGCGGTGCATCCATGCACCGCACTATTAACTCGCCAACATTAATTACCGGGTTAATAGGTCCTACATCCAGGTCTACCAGCAAACACCTTCCAGGGCCCCGTTCGACCCGGTTTTCATAAAGCCAACGAGATCGAACACACGCTTGTCATCCACAGGCGAGTCGATCAACTCACCAAAGGCAGGCTCGCCGTTACCCAAAATAATAACTTCGCCATGGTCGATAACATCTTCACGACTGTCGTGAAGCAAAGACGATAAGTGAGGAATACGCGCTTCGATATACTCGCGATTTGAACCGTGAATACTTGCGTACTTCACGTTCTGATCGTAGATCTTTAACTCGTATCCCTTACCGATCAGCTTTTCCGCCAATTCCACTAAGGGACTCTCGCGCAGATCGTCAGTGCCAGCTTTAAAGCTCAAGCCCAATATCGAAATCTTGCGCTTGCCATAACCGGTAATTCGATCAAAGGCGTATTCGATCTGCTGAGTATTGCTGCTCATTAGGGAGCTGAGCAGAGGCTGATTTAAGTCGAGTTGACGTGCGCGATAGTTGAGCGCTTTGACATCTTTAGGCAGGCAGGAACCACCGAACGCGAAGCCAGGACGCATGTAGGTTTTAGAAATATTTAAGGTGGTATCCTGGCAAATAATATCCATCACCTCGCGACCATCGATGCCAACCGCTTTGGATATATTGCCAATTTCGTTGGCAAACGCGACCTTGGTGGCGTGCCATACGTTGCAGGTGTACTTAATCATTTCGGCAACTTCGATTGGCTTGCGAACGATGGGCGCGTCCAACACTTTATAAATCTCTTCCAGCGGATCGCCAGATTCCTTATCCAGCTCACCAATCACCGTCATGGGGGGCTTGTCATAATCTTCGATCGCCGTGGATTCACGGAGAAACTCGGGGTTCATCGCCAAACCGAAGTCCGTGCCCGCTTTTAAACCAGACGCCTCTTCAAGCACCGGAATAATGACCGAACGAACCGTACCTGGCAGTACGGTGCTGCGAATGACAATGGTGTGACGGGTATTTTTTTGCTTAAGCGCCTTGCCAACATCTTGGCAAACGGCGCGCACATAGGTTAAATCCAGATCGCCATTTTTCTTGCTCGGCGTACCGACGCAAATCATAGAAAGGTCAGTTTCCAACACGGCTCTCTCGGTGTTGGTAGTAGCCAGAATCACGCCCTTGGCAACACCTTCAGCGATCAGATCTTCTAATCCAGGCTCAACAATGGGCGATTTGCCCGCATTAATTAAATCGACCTTTACCCGAGAGACATCGCCACCAATTACCTGGTGCCCCCGGTTGGCCAGACACGCTGTACACACAGCTCCCACATACCCCAGACCCAATACACTAATTTTCATACCTGTTCCTTTGGTTAATCGACAAACGCTAGCCGCGCCAAAACGCCACAGCAGTTTGTGTAACAAACATCCGCCAGGTGCAGCGCACAATAGAAAACGCAACACCCGTACGGCCGAGCAGAGCCCAGCTTTGTCACGGTTTTTTTGGTAAACGAGCGAATAATTATTAGAGATGCGAGGAAGGAGGACTTATCAATGTCCTTCACTTGTATCCTGCACACATCACTTTGCCAAATCAAGTATTTGACGAATGACGCATAGATCATCTTTGCATATGTTAACGCGTCAATATAACAACACAATTACAGCCAATTACACCCGAGCGGGAATTAAAAGGAGGGCCAACTATTCTTTTTGGTGATTAAAAGCGGTGAGAAAGGAAAAAAAACAACGGATATATAACTAAAACGGTAAGCGATCGCTCACAATCGTTATTAAAAATATACGCGAAAATCTGACAGTGTCAGTTATTTCTTTATATCAATATTGGCTATAAATAATATTTTTTAACACACCAATAAAAAAGCCCGGCAGTGGCACTGGCGGGCTTGTGAAAAACAACAGTACATAACAACAAAGTGTCATTTACGTTTTGATGATTTAGCGAGTAAAAAACTCCCTTAAAGACTCCCCAGGATTGCTCTGGCGCATAAAAGCCTCACCGACCAAAAATGCGTTCACTTGATTGTCACGCATCAGCTTGACGTCAGCGGGACTCAATATTCCGCTTTCAGTGACCACCAAGCGCTCCTCGCCAATATGCGGTAGCAGGGCAAAGGTGGTGTCCAAGGTCACATCAAAGGTATGCAAATTGCGATTGTTTATGCCGATGAGCTTGTTGGGCAGGGTAAGAGCAATATCCAGCTCGGCTCTATCGTGAACTTCCACCAACACGTCCAGCCCTAAGTCTTGGGCGAACTGGTTCAACTCGGTCAGCCGCTCAGCCGTCAGAGCGGCCACAATCAACAGCACACAGTCGGCACCCATCGCTCGCGCCTCTAGTAGCTGATATTCATCCACCAGAAAGTCTTTGCGAATGACCGGCAGGTCTACAGCCGCGCGCGCCTGTTGCAGATAGGCATCGCAGCCCTGAAAGAAATCCTCGTCGGTTAGCACTGACAAACAGGCTGCGCCCCCCGCCTGGTAACTTTGCGCCAACTCAGAGGGTACAAAATCTTCGCGAATAACCCCCTTGCTGGGCGATGCTTTTTTGATTTCGGCAATCACCGCCGCCTCGCCGGCCGCGATTTTAGCTTCTAAAGCGCGCACAAATCCTCTCGCTTCAGGTTGAAGCTCTGCCTGCCGCTCCAGCTCACTTGCGCTAATACGGGCCTTGCGCTCGGCTATTTCTTCCCACTTACGGGTGATAATTTTCTTTAATATGGTGGGTGTTTCAGACATAACGGGCTTCATTTGAAATTGGGTTAGTTAAGCAAAGCACTGGGTAAAGGCGGCCAGCTCGTTTATTTTTTCGCCGGCCAAACCTGAGCCTATGGCATCCTGAGCCATGGCAACGCCCTCGGCGAGAGAACCTGCAATACCACTAACGTAAATGGCGGCACCGGCGTTAAGGGCAATAATATCGGCGGCCTTTTGGCTCGCGCCCTCGGGTTTGCGCCCCAGCGCGCCTTTAATAAGGGTGAGGGATTGTTCCGCGCTTTCCACTGCCAGGCCAATCAGGCTTTGACTCTCTATACCGAAGTCTTCCGGCTTTATTTGGTACTCGTTCACTCGGCCGTCTTTTAGCTCGGCCACATGGGTTTCCCGCGCCAAAGAAATTTCATCCAGTCCATCGGCCGCATGCACAACCATCACGTGCTCGCTGCCCAACCGGCCCAGCACCTCGGCCATGGGGCGACAGAGTTTATCGCTGAACACGCCAATAACCTGGCGCTTTACATCGGCCGGGTTGGTCATGGGGCCAAGCATATTAAATATTGTACGCAGGCCAAGTTCTTTACGCGGGCCAATAGCGTGCTTCATAGCGCTGTGATGAGCGGGCGCGAACATAAAGCCAACACCCAGCTCTTCTACACAGCGCGCGACCTGCTCTGAACTTAAATTGAGGTTGACGCCAGCCGCTTCCAGTACATCGGCGCTGCCTGTAGAGCTTGAGACTGAGCGGTTGCCGTGTTTCGCCACGCTGCCACCGGCAGCCGCCACGACAAAAGCACTAGCCGTTGATACATTAAACAGATTGGCGCCATCGCCACCCGTGCCGCAGGTGTCCACCAGGTTTTCACTGTTGATTGCAACACCACTGGCCAGTTCGCGCATCACAGTGGCGGCGCCTGTTATTTCGTCCAGGGTCTCGCCTTTCATCCGCAAGCCCATCAGCAGTGCACCTATCTGCGCCGTGGTTGCCTCGCCGGTCATTACCTGGCGCATTACTTGGATCATTTCCTCTGTCGACAAATCTACCTGATCAACGATTTGCGCCAAGGCCTGTTTTATATCCACTGATCATTCCCCTACTGTTGGGCCGGTTGCTGTAAAAAGTTCTGCAAGAGCTGGTGCCCTTGTTCTGTTTTGATGGACTCTGGATGAAACTGTACCCCCTCGAGGGGCAAGCGGCTGTGCTTAAAGCCCATCAAGTCGCGCTGCCCATCGGCAGCAAAGCTCCAGCCGGTCTCCTCAAAACTCTCTGGCAGAGATTGCGGCTCCACCACCAGCGAATGATAGCGAGTGACGGTAAGCGGATTGGCCAGCCCTCGAAACACGCCGGTGTTGTTATGTTGCACCGGACAGGTTTTGCCATGCATGACGCGGTGAGCACGAATCACCCGACCACCAAAGGCCTCAGCAATACACTGATGCCCGAGGCAAACTCCAAGAATCGGAATTTTACCAGAAAACTCGCGCACCGCCTGCACGCAGATACCGGCATCTGCGGGGCGCCCGGGGCCTGGGGAAATTACCAGGTAATCGGGTGCTAACCGCTCAATGTCGGCTAGGCCCAAGCAATCATTGCGGCGAACCAATACCTCCACCCCCAGGTCCTCAAGGTAGTGCACCAGGTTGTAGGTAAAGGAGTCGTAGTTGTCGATCATCAACAGCATGGCTGGGCCTATGGCGAGCAAGGGCGAAATGCTAGGCCCTGGGGCCAGGAAATTCAAGGCCCTGCGGGTTGTGCAACATCTTGTTACTACTCTCACCAGGGGTCATAAGGTATCATGGCGGCCGCGCAGCCAGAGCCTGCCGGAATAAACGATTTGAACGGATAATAGCGACTGCAATGAATATTATTGTTACCGGGGGCGCCGGTTTTATCGGCTCTGCCGTCATCAGACATCTTATCAATGACACTGACCACAGTGTCATCAACGTCGACAAGCTCACCTACGCCGGCAATCTGGAATCACTGGCCGATATTTCAGACAGCCCTCGCTATCGCTTTGAGCAGGTCGATATCTGCGACGCCATCGCCATAGCGGACGTTTTTGCCAAATACCAGCCGGATGCCGTCATGCATCTGGCTGCCGAAAGCCATGTGGATCGCTCCATAACCAATGCCGGTGAGTTTATTCAGACCAACATCATCGGTACCTATACCCTGCTGGAGCAATCGCGCCGCCACTTTGAAAGTTTAACCGATGATGCCAAGGCGCGCTTTCGCTTTCACCATGTCTCAACCGATGAAGTCTATGGCGATCTTGAGGGTACAGAGGATCTGTTCACCGAAACCACCTCTTATGCTCCAAGCTCACCTTACTCTGCCAGCAAGGCCAGCTCGGACCACCTGGTACGCGCCTGGCAGCGTACCTATGGCCTGCCCACATTGGTTACCAACTGCTCTAACAACTACGGGCCCTACCACTTCCCCGAGAAATTTATCCCCCACATGATACTTAATGCTCTGGCAGGCAAGCCCTTACCAGTGTATGGCGACGGCCATCAAATTCGCGACTGGCTGTATGTGGAAGACCATGCCCGGGCGCTGGTTAAGGTGCTTTTGCAAGGCGAAGTTGGCGAGACGTACAACATTGGCGGGCACAACGAAAAGCGCAATATCGACGTGGTTCACCTGCTGTGCAGCCTACTGGAAGAATTGGCCGGCGACAGAAAACCCGCCTCTATCGGGCGCTACGAAGACTTGATCACTTTTGTGAAAGATCGCCCAGGACACGATCTGCGCTACGCCATTGACGCGTCTAAAATTGATCGCGAGCTGGATTGGCGCCCGGAGGAAACTTTTGCCACGGGGCTTCGCAAGACCGTGCAGTGGTACCTGGAGAATGAGAGCTGGTGGGACAATGTGCTCAGCGGTCACTACCAACTTGAACGTATAGGCTTAGAAAAATGAAAGGCATAGTATTGGCTGGCGGCAGCGGCACGCGTTTATACCCTATCACCCAGGGGGTTTCCAAGCAGTTAATCCCGGTTTACGACAAGCCAATGATTTATTACCCGCTCTCTATATTGATGCTGGCGGGCATTCGCGACATTTTGATTATCACCACACCGGAAGATCAGAGTAGCTTTCAACGGCTTTTGGGCGATGGTCGGCATCTGGGGTTAAATTTTGAGTATGTGGTACAGCCCTCCCCCGACGGCCTGGCTCAAGCGTTTATCCTGGGAGAAGAGTTTATTGGCGATGACTCGGTATGCTTAGTACTCGGCGATAACATTTATTACGGCCACCATCTTTCAGAGACACTGCAAAACGCAGTCGCCAATGCGGATAACGAGCAAGCCACGGTATTCGGCTACCATGTGCATGACCCAGAGCGCTATGGGGTGGTGGAGTTTGACAGTCAAGGTAACGCCATCAGCATCGAAGAAAAACCGGAAACGCCCAAGTCGCATTATGCGGTCACCGGCCTGTACTTTTACCCGAATGATGTGGTGAAAAAGGCTCAAGAGGTGAAACCCTCAAAACGCGGCGAACTGGAAATTACCAGCATCAACCAAATGTACCTGGACGACAGCCGTCTGAAGGTAGAGCTTATGGGGCGCGGTTACGCGTGGCTGGATACCGGCACTCACGAAAGCCTGTTGGAAGCGGCGCAGTTTATTGAAACCATTGAAAAGCGTCAGGGCCTGAAAGTGGCATGCATCGAAGAAATCGCCTACGAGCTCGGCTATATTAGCCGCGAACAGTTGCAGGACCTGGCGGCACCTCTGGCCAAAAATCAGTACGGGCAGTATCTGTTGCGCCGCGCCCAAGAGGAACTACCGCTGTGAAGATTACCCCACAAGCCATTGCTGACGTTTTATTAATAGAGCCCAAGGTATTTGGCGATGCCCGAGGTTATTTTTTCGAGTCTTTTCGTCAAGATATTTTTGAGGCGGCCACTGGTTATCCAGTCAACTTCCTGCAAGACAACGAATCTTTTTCGGCGCGCGGTGTCCTGCGCGGCTTGCATTACCAGCGCGCACCCTACGCACAGAGCAAACTGGTGCGGGTTATCCAGGGCGAAGTCATCGATGTTGCAGTTGATATCCGTGTCGGCAGCCCAACATTTGGCCAACACGTTGCCGCACGCTTAAGTAGCGACAACAAGCATCAGCTATTTGTCCCTCGCGGCTTTGCCCATGGCTTTGTGGTATTGAGCGAGACCGCGATTTTCAGCTACAAAGTCGATAACCTTTACGCCCCCGAGCACGACAGCGGCATTCACTTTGCCGATCAGGACCTGGCCATCGACTGGGGCATAAACGCGCAGCTGATTCAGACTTCAGACAAAGACAGAGCACTGCCCTCTCTGAATGAAAAACTCAATCGTGATCCGGACTCACTTTTTCGCTACGAGCACAATCTGTACGAGTAACCAGAATGCATATTTTAGTCTTAGGCGCGGGAGGACAAGTCGGGCAAGAGCTGCAGCGGTTGGCATCGCAAAGCGCTGAACAGTGGACTTTTTTTGATCGCCAAACGCTCGACTTAAGTAAAATCGACGCTATCCGCCCAGCTATTTGCAAAGCCCGCCCCGACGTTATCATCAATTGCGCCGCGTACACGGCGGTGGATAAAGCTGAGGAGGAGCGCGAGAGCGCCGATCTTATCAATCATTTGGCCGTTGCAGAGCTCGCCCGCGCAGCACAAGAGCTGGACGCTTGTCTGATTCACATCTCTACCGATTATGTCTTCGACGGCAAACACTATCGCCCTTATCGCCCCGGGGACCAAACCAACCCACAGGGGCAATACGGAGCAACTAAGCTCGCAGGTGAACGCGCTTTTATCGACAGCGGCGCGAAAGGCATAATTGTTCGTACCAGCTGGGTTTACAGCGCCTTCGGCAAAAACTTCGTTGGCACCATGTTGCGTCTGGGCTCAGAAAAAGACCACCTGAACGTGGTTGCTGATCAGATTGGCAGCCCCACCTGGGCAAAAGATCTCGCCGTGGCACTTATAGCGGTCGCGCAAAGCCCAGCACTTTCGCAACAGCGGGCGACTATTTACCACTACAGCAACGCCGGAGTTTGCAGTTGGTACGATTTTGCCACATGTATTATGCAGCGGTCAGGCAAAGCATGCGTCATCCACCCCATTCCCAGCGAAGCGTTTCCCACACCGGCTAAACGTCCACACTTTAGTGTTCTGGACTGCCGTGAGATAGAAAAAGATTTTTATGTTCTAAGACCCCATTGGTTAGATTCCCTTAACCGGGCTTTAGCAGAATACACTCACTAGCGATGATCAGTGTTTGCCTGGCCAGCCACAATGGTGACAAGTACATTCACGAGCAAATTGATTCCATTTTGTCTCAGCTGCAGCTGCAAGATGAACTTATCATTGTGGATGACTGCTCAGAGGACTCGACGGTCGATATCGTCCTCGGGTTCGCCGACGCCCGAATTCGAGTACTGCAAAACGAAACGCGCCTGGGGCATGTACAAAGCTTTGCCAGAGCCATATCCGAGACACGCGGCGAGCATATTTTTCTAGCGGATCAGGACGATATATGGCCTAGCGGCAGGCTCAAGCTCATGTACCGCTCCCTACAGACTGAAAAATACGAAGCCATAGCGGGAAACTTTACAGCGATAGCCGCGAGCGGCAAAACCTTGCCCAGGCACCAACACTCTTTAAAAGCCAACCAAAGCAATCACCGCTGGACAAATTTAGGCGGCATCTTACTAGGCCGTAGAGCATATTATGGCTGCGCCATGGGGTTTAACCGCTCCCTAAAGACACTGATTCTGCCGATCCCTAAATGGGTAGAGTCCCACGACCTTTGGATCGCAATGATTGCTAATACCCGCAACACCATGGGGCATATAGAAGAGTGCGTACTCATCAAAAGAGAACATGGCAATAATCTTTCAAGCCCCACCCGCAGGCCTTGGCCAATTATCATAAAATCCAGATGCAAAATGATCGCGAGCGAAGTTATCGCTTTAAATCGCGTAAGGCGGCTAAAGCCATATAGCGGCAAGTAAAAACCGCGGACTGGAACCAAGAAAACTTAAGCAGGCGGCGGTAAATATGCCAAAAATATGGCACCACCTTAAACTTATTCGCAGATAAAGACCGCTTATGTTTGCGATAAAAAGTGAGTGAGCGCTGCAGAATTCCTGCGCGGACCTGTTCTTGTAACAGAATCAACCACAAAGCATAATCTTCATGGCCGACGCTTGGAAAGGGATGCTTTTTTAACCAATAAGATTTACACATAACACTAGAGCAGGCTAGCGCGTTATTTTTTAGCATAGATTCAAAGGTCACCAGCTCCTCTGGACAGCGCCTGCCTGTGACTGCGCCTTGGTCATCGCACACAGTTACCCAGGTTCCGGACAGATCCAATCCCGCCCGCTGCATATAAAAAAGCTGCGATTCGAGCTTATCCTCGCACCATTTATCATCAGCATCCAAGAACGCGATATAGTCGCCGCTCGCTGCAGCTACTGCCTCATTTCGCGGGGCTACCGCGCCGCCACTATTGTGCGGTCTAGAACTTACTATTATGCGTTTATCGGCGGCAGCCAGACCACGAGCCAGCGCTAAGGTAGAGTCTTCTGAAGCGTCATCAACGATTAGCAGCTCCCAATCTTGCAAGCTCTGCCTTTGCACAGATTCAACCGCTTCGATCAGGGTCGACTCACAATTGTAAGCTGGCATTACAATGCTAATGCAGGGCATCGCCCATCACTCCACTGCTAAAGCGCCGCACCAAACTCGACTAGGCAAAGATTCGCTGCACTGCCGGCTTTGCCGCATCCGGAGAAAAGTGTGACTCCAGGTTTTTAACGCCACCAGCAGAAATTTTCGCCCACAAGTCGGCATCGTTATACACGCGCGCAATTTTCTCGGCAAACTCTTCCGCATCATCCGCAATAAGACAATCAATTCCATCTTCGGCGTGCATACCCTCCACTGCACAGGCGGTAGCCACCACTGGAATAGCGTAGTTCATAGCTTCGTTGACTTTACCTTTTACCCCGGCACCGTAACGAAGTGGAGCAATCGAAACACGGGCTGATGTTAGCTCGGGCTCAATATCCTCCACGAACCCTAAAACCCGCAAACTCTCATCGCTGGCAAGAGCTTTAATAGAGTCAGGCATTTGACTGCCAATAATCGTGGTTTTAACCCCTGGAAGAAGGCGCTTTACATGAGGCAGCACTCTCTCGGAATACCACTCTACAGCATCTATATTGGGTGGATGCCTAAAGCCGCCGACAAAAATAATTCCTTCACGTTCGCTATAACCAGGACGTTCTGGAGTGTGGGAGTGAATATTTGAAACAATCTCGACCCGGGCTTGCGGTACGATATCCGCGAGCAATTTCTTTTCAAACTCGGATACAACCAGAGTAATATCGCTATCCTTGATCAGTCCAAGCTCTTTACGCTTGGTATCGCGCGACTGCTGCAAAAGAGTCTGATCGCCACTAAGCTCAGCTTCTCGCTCTTCACGCACAAAGTGCAGATCAACCGTATCAAAGATGAATTTCGCCTGCGGCGCTACAGCGCGTGCAAGTGAAATATACTGAGAAGCGATATAGTGTCGACTGACAAAAATCGCATCCAACGAAGGCCCCAGTTTACGCAACACTCGTCGAACAGAACCTGCCCAAGCGCCGTAGAGCACCTCGACACCCATGGCGTTTAATTGACGTACCACTTTATCCCGAAACTCCAAATTGTCCGCAATAAAAGTGACGTGATACCCCTCACTCTTAAGTATCTGCAATAAATTGAGCATTCGTACAGAGCCCGAATCCTGATCAGGGGTGATCATGCAGGCCTCAATGACAAGTACATTGCCGCTCGTGTACCTGAGACTTTCCTTTTCTGGATCTATTGCGTTATCGTTATGAGATTCAAGCACACGCTGCCAGCGCTGATGAAATTTTTTAGCGTTCTTCACCTGATAGGCTTTAACACCACTGGTTTCATCCGTGCCGTGGCTAACCCCCTCGATGTGAAACACTTCAGCAGCCGGCTGGTAGAGCACCCGCAAACCCAACTCGCGAATCCGGAAAGCTAAATCTGTATCTTCATAATAAGCTGGCTTGTAATATTCGTCGAAACCGCCCAACTGGATAAATAAATCTCGCTTAAGCGCCAATACCGCCCCCGAGCAATAATCCACATCGCGCACATAGTTAAATCGCGGATCGTCGGCGCGCTGATTACGCCCCCAGTTCCAACCACTCCCATCACGCCAGATAATGCCACCGGCCTCTTGCACGCTGCCATCAGCGTTCAGCAGTTTTGCCCCAACCATACCTACTTGTTTATGCTGATCGAAGGTGCTTACCAACGCATCCAAAGCACCTGGTGTCAAAAGGGTATCGTTATTCAACAACACTACATACTCGCCGCGTGCAGCTTGGGCGCCCATATTGCTGTTGCCCACAAACCCCTGATTTTGCTCGGCGCGTACAATACGAATACCCTCTACCACAGCCAACGCCTCTGCGGCAGGCTCGGGAGAGCAATCGTCCGCGAGAACCACTTCAAAGGCCTGCGCTGGAGGGTTCTCGGCAATGCTTTTTAAGCACTGATAAGTCGTCTGATGCTGTCCATACACGGGGATAACAATCGAGACCTCAGGCTGATCCGAGGTCGCCAATTTCAAAGGCGTCAACTCGTCTAACGGCTGCAGCGCCTTCTGCACCGTTTGCACCCGCGCCTGAACCTCGTGGCTTAGCTGCCCCACCAACTGTTGCTGAGTTACTTGCGCATTGGCTTGATACCCAAGTATGCCTGCAACTTCACGCCATTGACGCCGACGCAGCATTGAGAATAATCGTTGATAAGACGCCGGGCGAAGCAAATGTCGCAACACCACCTTTAGTACGAGCAAGGCCTTTTTAATGCCACGCTTTAAAACACGCAAAGGTCGTGTAAGCTTCCAGGAAAAACTGTTTAGTAGTGCATCTCGCTCATCAATTGCCTGCTGAACTTGATCACGTGCCTTATTTAGCTCTGACTCTAAATGATCGATATATCCTTGCGCCTGTTGCCCCTGCTCCTGGAAGCGCTCGATACTGTCCTTAGCTTGCTCTAAATTTTCCCGATATAGCTCAAGAGATTCATCCGCTGCCGCCATATCGACTTCGTAACGTCGGGTCAACTGACGGTAATCGTCTTCTGCCTCCAAAACATATGAGCGAAACTCGGCCTTGGTTAGATCTAATTTTTCACAGGCACGGTCTAATTCTAATCTTATAGTTTCACGCTGCTGCAATGCTTCGCGATACTGCTGCATCCCGGCCACTTCCTCTTCGGTGTCGGGCACAACCTGCAACCGTCGTGCGACTTCATGAAGAACACCAAAATGACGCGTTTGCAGACCGTAGTGCAATAGCGACTTAATGGGTTTGCCTGGCACGGGGACCGGAGCAGGGAAAGTTTGCAGCAGTTCAATCAGCGCTAACACATCAGCTAAAGGCTCGACTCTATCCCGCTTGATAGGTTTTACATACCACTGACCGTAGCTATCGAGCGTATTGATAAAAGTCTTGTATTCTTTCCTCTTATAGTTCACCGCTTGCTTAAGCTCTGCCAGCCATTCAACCACCGGAGCCGTCGGCTCCAGCAGGTGATGAGCCGGATAGCCGCGGAGGCGCTCGCCTAGAGCTCCAATATCCGAACTGATAATAGGAAGGCCCGAGGCCATTGCCTGACTTAGGGTAAAACTATAAGTTTCTGGGACTTGGGCGGGAAACAAAATCGCATCGGCTTTTTCCAACGCCAACAGTTCAGATAAATGTTCCGGCTGATAATTGCCACGTATTGTGATCGGAGCCTGAGTGGGCTCAGTAGGGTAGCCCAGTAAAACTACGTGTAATCCGGACGCCTGCTGGTCGGCCAATAGAGCCAGTTGCTCTACAAGCGCCAACCCCTTTTCTGCCGACAGAGCTCCTAAGACCACAACCTTGTACGCTTGCGGAGCGCACTCGACCCGCTCTGGGTGGGCCTGAACAACAGTATTGGCCTGAGGGTACGCCTCTTTCAGTGCGGACTTGAGAAAAGCCGAGGGTAAGATCACCCGCTCGGCGGAATTAATCAAGGGCTTTAAAACCTCCTGCCTTTCACTATCCTGATGTGGCCAGCCAGGCTCATTGCAACAAGGCCCGCTTTCAAGCTGGTGATAAAATCGTGAGGTTAAATAGGCATCGTGAGCGGTTATATCCAACGGGCACTGAAGCCGCTGGATTAAAGTAAGAATTTCAATAGGCCAACCATGTAAGTGATGCAAGTGCACTCTGCTAACAGGTAAAGCCGTCAGCCACAAATGCCAAGCATCCAATGTTTTAGCACCGAAACCGGCTGTGTGAATTTGAGTGGTAGCGGCATTTAGGGGGAATAAAGCAACATCTACCCGGCCACCTTCTCCACCGTGAAGAACGACCACGTTAAGACCAGACAGGTCTATCAACTGTTGGATGTGTTGCTCTACTCCACCGCCCCAACCGTGTGTAACGAATAATATCGTAGGAGTGTCAGAACGGAGTATTAAATCCAGAGCCTGTGCAGCTTGAGCGGGTATATCTGTCGTAGCGTCCATTGATAGCCAATTAGTTGCTGCGCGAACGGTATTCTTGGGCTCGCAACGCCCAAAGCGCTGTCGCTGCCCCACCGCCACGGCGAAAAATTTCGGCATCTATTCTATCGCGAAATGGACGAATAGGGTCTCGCTGAATAAACTTTTTAACATCGCTAAAATAGCTAGGATAGCGCTCAGCAATCACTTTTTCAGCATTGGCGACCAAGCCCTGCTTCTGCTCACTAAAGCTGACGCCACCGTCGTGATAGACAAAACAATCTGCAGCCAATAAATGTTTCCATCCCTTCTGGCTGGCCCTTAGGCAAAAATCGTTTTCCTCACCATAGCCCTTACCAAACGCCTCTTCATCAAAATCACCCACTTCGTTCAGGCAATCGCGGCGAATGTACATGCAAAAACCAACCGCTGTGGGCAACTCTGCTGTCACGCCACTATTCACGAGCGCACAAACAGAATGAAGCTCATTCACGCCCATGCCCTTTAACATGACACCATCTCCACTCAGCGAAGGATAGGAACAAACGGTTGCATTATTGGAAAAGGGAGTAACAGTCGCAACTTCCGTCTCTTGATATGCCGCGCGCTGCAACCGACTCAACCAATCTGCAGAGACTTCCGTATCGCTATTTAACAGCACAACATCATTATTTGTTGTACTCATGCCACGATTCACACTAGCTACAAAACCCAGATTCTGCTGATTCTCAATTAAAGTAATTCGCTTATCTAACCTCCATCGCTCTATATGCTCGGTCAGACCAAGTTCAGGTGATGCATCATTAACTAAAATCAGTTGTGAATCGACAGGCAAAGTGGCCAGTACAGATTGAACGCACTTGACCGTGGAGTCGCAGCCTTTATACATTGGCACAATCACATCAGCACAGGAAGGCGAAGCGACTGAGCTTAAAATATCATTCACGCTCAAACATTTTTACCTAACATAAGGTGACTAAACCTCTATCAGCCTATATACACCATGGACTTTCCGCCACGTAAAATGAGCAGGGCGTGACACTCAAAAAAAGTTCATCGTAAGGCATACCATGCGAGAGACCGCAAGCACCACAATTAGCATTGTTAGTCACTGTGATACAACCACCAGTCTCCATCGACCTTAACCCACTTCTCAGTTAACAGCGTGCTAGCCGTGAGGTTTTGCTTCTGGATTTTATAGCGAACCTTCACCACAACTTCGCAAGTGTCGACCTCACATGCAACCTTTTCTACATTGGTATTAATCCAAATACCGGAACCAGCATATCTCTTCGTATACTTACGTGCACTTTCCCTACTTTTAAAGCCAGGAGAAGTGTAGGCATATGCCGAAGAATAATCTTGTTCTAACAAAGCGTTAGACCACTCTTGTGCGCGCTGTGCCACAACCTCTTCATCTGACTTGGGCTCGAGCAAAGCACAGCCAGTTACCCCGACAAACAATGACACCATTGTAAAAGACAGACATATATATCTGCGCAGCATTCTGACTCCTCATAAATTACTTAAAAATTTCGATTTGCAATGCCTTATCTAGGCGGCTCCGACACTTATCAATCGTCGGCCTCAACACCCGAACCATGCATACCGTTAAAAATTTCCAGCGCATTCATACGCCTACGCATCTCGCTGGTAACATCGCGAAGCTGCTGATCATTTTGAATGACGTGTGGCGTAATGATCACTAACAGTTCGGTCCGGTCTTCAGAAATTGTTGTTGTCCCAAATAAACTGCCGATAATAGGTAGATCCTGAAAAAAGGGCACGCCAGCCTTTCCGGTCGTCTTATTGTCTTTAATCAAGCCACCTAATACGACAGATTCGCCCGATCGCACAGCCACTTCACTATTGATATTGCGCTCGTAAAAGCGTGTCTGCCCGGTGGCTTCATCTACAGAGCCAACATCAGTAACCGACTGCATTAATGACATAGAAACCAAACCGCCTGAGTTAACGGAGGGCACCACCTCTAGCTTTACCCCTGTGTCGCGATAATTAATGGAGTTAGTGACCGTACCACCGTCGGTCACAGTCGACGAAGATCGCACCGGCTGCTGATCCCCCACGTGAATCGCAGCGGAATGATTATCCAACACCATGATAGAAGGCGTGGAAATCACATTTACCAACTCTTTTTCAGCCAGGGTGTTTATAACCGCACGTAAGTCACCCAATGGGTTATTGAACGTATATGAGAATCCCAGTTGAGGACCAATACCACCCGTACCAGTATCTAGCATCCCATTGCCGCTCCAGCCATTTCGAAGGCTGTTATCAAAGTACCACTCAAGGCCATAACGGAGGTCGTCTCTTAGGGTTACTTCGAGAATGCTGGCCTCTATGAGCACTTGTAACGGCACAACATCTAACCGCTTCAACGCCGGTTCAATTTTTCGGTAATCCGAACTTGTTGCATAAATTAACAAAGAGTTGTTGATGTCATCTGCAATAATCTTAGCCGAATCACCAAACGAAAAGCTGGCGCTGGAACCTCCTGAACCTCGATTCGAACCGCGATTGCGACTGGCTCCACCCTGGGTGCCACCTGAAGTCGATGTCGCGGTTAGACCGGGGGCCACACCATCGTTGACACTGCTGACTCCGCCGCCACCGCCTCCGAACACACTACTCAAGAGCTGTGCCAGGTGAACGGCATTACCATTTTCCACGTCATAAACATATAGCTGCGGTTCGGTAGAAGCGTCCGGAGCCTTATCGAGCCGTGCGACCCACGTTTTGATTTTCTCTAAATAACTGTTTTTAGGCGTTACCACCAAGATGCTGCCTAAACTATCGAGCGGAACAATGCGCACCAACCCTTCAAGCTCGTTTCCCTCGCCGCCCGGCCCCGAAGACAACACGGTAGTTAAGGCGTTTGCCACCTCTTCAGCTGTAGAAAACTCGATGGGAAATATACCAACGGCCATCCCAGATAAAAAATCGACATCAAACGTCCGTACAATTTCCATCCAGCCGTCAATCTGTGTTCTGGTGCCGCCCAAAATCAGTAGGTTTCTCAGGGAATCAACACGAACAAAAGCACTTTCTGGAGCGACAGGCTTTAAAATCTCAGCCATTTGCGCTGCGCCAATGTACTCAAGCGGCACAATGACATTGCTAAAACCAGCCCCTGACGACTCGGGGTTAGAGTAACGAGGAGCCAATTGCTGAAGGTTTGGGTTTGAGCTGACAATATAGCGCCCGTTATTAGTTTTAATTATAGAGGCACCGTTAATTTCCAGCATAGACTCCAGAATGACCAGCAGCTGATCCACCGGAATGGCCGAGCGGGTGCGTAGAGAAACCTGCCCGTTGAGATTTCCTTCGACAATATAATCAAGCCCCAATATATCGCCCATTATGCCGTTTACTACGTCGATCAAAGGGGTTTTCTGAAAATTAAGTGTTACATCCTCCCCTTGCAACGCTACTGGACGACTAGCGGCCGGCATATTAACCATGCTTCTAGTCGCTGGATATAGCTGCGCAGGTAGTTGCTCCGGCTCGTTTTGCGCATTCGGTTCAGAATGCCCGGCATCGAGCTCTTCGTTTCCTGAGCTAACATCTAACGGTGGTTCTTCTGTCAGCCCTACAGCGGGAGAGCTGTCTTGCGGAAAAAGACCATCGGTCGCACACCCAGAGAGTGCCAAGGTTAGCAATACCAGGTTCAGTGGCTTGATTATGTATCGTGTCGTCATGAAGTTCTCTTCGCGCAAATTCAATTTTGTTTCTGCCCTTCAAAAGGGTGACCGCCCTGCCATTGGGTTGGCAGCGAGGGCCCATGATCCAGTTCAATTTGAGCAGTCACAAGGTCACCGTCTAAAGTGTCGGTCTGCCCAAAAAGAGCACCTTTCGCCATCACACTCAAAAGTGTCCAGCCAGCTAAATCATCGTCCACCCGCAGGTGATGAGTATCACCTTTGTAGCGCAAGGTGACGCTAGATTCAGAGCCGGCAGCAAATACACCTATGAGCTGCATATCTTCAATATTGGTATTTTGTTTTGGAGCTGCCACAACAACTTCTTTTTTTGGCTTCTCCGGCGGAGGCGTGTAGGGTGTACGTTCACGCCAAAACACTGGCCGTTCTAAAAGAGCACTGTAATTTGAATCGCCTTCGCCCGCGTTGTAGCTAGAAACTGTCAACACTCCTGCGGCAGGAACAATAGGTGAAGGCAAGCTCTTTGCTCCGTAGACAATGACCGCAATTACCACCAACCCGAAAAACACAGAAACAAGCACCATTACGAGCAATATTAAACGATTTAAAAAAGGTGTTTCCGCGGCAATTAGCCTAGTAAGATTGTTGTTCGGCACCTTGCCCCCCCGCTTGCAAACTTCTCAGCTGCGCACGCACTTCGATTAGTTGTGGCTCGTTTGTACTCCGCCGACGCTTTGGCTGCACAATCACTTTGCTCACAAAAATTTTAGGTCGGGCCTGCTTAATTTCTTCAAATGCCTTAGCAAGTGAATCCAAAGTTCCATCGGCATTCAAAGCGATATTAATATGAATAAACCCATCCCTTTGTTTCGCGCGAGAAATCTGGCTAGCGCTGACTTCCAGCCCTGCCACCGAAAAAATATTTCTCGCCTGCTGCTGCAACTTGGTCGCCACCGTATTAGTATTTTCAGAAGCCGCGTAAACTAGCGACTCTAAGGACTCACGCCCTTCTTGCTCCAACTCCCGCAACTGAGCTTCAGACTGAACAAGTCCAGCCAATCTTGCATATTTCGGCTCAATATCAGCTACGCTGGCGCTGTATTGATACCATTTGAAAAGCAACGCTAAAATCACATACAACGCAACAAGAAGAAGAAAGCCGAAGGTACATCCGACAACCACATATTCAGGTTTACGCCAAATCGCTTTGTTCAACATTAAGGTGTTCCTTCCGCAACCGTGAAGGCAAAGCTATAGCGCTCTTTTTCATCGTTATTACCAACTTTGCGAATACCACTCACTGCACGCACATTCTGTACACTTGGGTACTGCGAGATCTCCTGCATTAACGTTGCACCATTATCCGCAATACCATCAATAGTTACCGAATCCCCCTCCTGTTCAAAACTCGTCAGCCACGCGTCATCCGGCAACCTTTCACTCAACAAGTTCAGTACAAACATTGGGTTCGACACATTCTCCTGTGTACTGTTTAGCTCATCTATATATCGGTTCACATTGGCTAGACTAGTTCGAAGCTCAACAATTTCTTTAGCTTGCTGCTGAATATCGTAATAAGCGGCCTGAGTCGACGCGAGATCGTAGTATTTATAAGTCACAGGCACTGCTACCGATAGAAGCACCGACAAGCTTGCAAGCGAAACTAATACTGCCACTTTCTGCAATCGACGACGATAGCGGCTATTTCGCTCGTGCTCGCCGAACCCCGACAATACAATGTACTGGTCTCCCACCACCGACCAAACTTCAATAGAGTTTACCGCAGCCTCTGGGCGGGATTGGTGTACATGATTCATGACGGCTGACTTACTAACAATGGCGACACCTATAACTGATTTTGAGGCATCACTGTCGAGCACGCGCCAACCAAAAGCAGTGTCATCAGCACCAAAAGGGCTAGCCGCTACAACTTCATTCGCAACTACAGATGAGGGGGCTATCCCGGCCATTCTGGGCACGATTAAGCTTTTGCTCAACACCATGCTATCAGGAAGTAATATTGCGGTAGCAGCAATATTACCGCTACCGCGCCCCTTAAGCTCTGTGGTACCGTCTGGCGATTTTAATGCTACCGGCTCATCAATCAATTCTCGCAAGGGCGCGCCTTGGGCCCAGAACACTTCCCGCCACGCCCCGCGAAATGATTGCCAGAGGCCTCGCAAATCATAACCAAACAGAACCCATTGACTCGTTTGTTCACTCATAAATTACTCATCAAACTCAACACTGGGCACACCATGCACAGAAAACTTCCGGTATATGTTCCAGCCGCCCCCCAGAATCGCACTAGGCTTGATCCATACCGAACGCTGATAAGCCCGAGAACCGCTGATGGCACGTGTATCTATACGCATCTGCCCACCGCCACCAGCGCCCCGTTGTTGGCGCTGAGCCGCTAAAAACTCTTGATATAAGGCTGAATTGCCACCAGCCAAAACTCTTAGAACTTCCACAGGCGCGGCCGCTAGATTAACCTCAGAGCTACCCGCCATCGAGGCGTAACTCAAGTAACGGATCCGTTCGAATACATCCCGTGTCACTCCTTCTGCAGACATGACATCTTCAAGCACCTGCACCCGGGAAAAAGTGTCGGAGGCATGCAACATCTGGCGTTTTTCAAGCTTACGCCGGCGCCACTCTACCACAGATGCAGTCAATCGTTGAGCGCGCCCGTCGGGCACACCAGCCCCATAACGAAAGAGCTGCAGCAAGACATCCTCTGGCGCTTTAAGCAGATTGATCAAACCCGAAACTGGCACAGCTCGCACGTGCACCTGCATTGCCCCAACTTGAAACACGCCTTGCAGAGGCCTGGCATCCTCATCTTCGATACTGGCCTTAAGCGCGGCTCTTGTCTCCATATAGAGCAATGCAGCCCCATCCCCTGCCGCCGCGACTCTGGCCATGGCCATTTGCGCTTTAGCGGTACGACTTTCGACCTTCGCTACCACCGCAACCCCGCTAACTAGGATCGTCAGGGCGGCAATAAACCACAGCAGAATAGCTAAAGCCATTCCACCCTGCAGCTGCCTAAACTTCGGAGGGCAGCGGTGCCGCTGAATCAATTGACCCAAGTTGCTCTCACTGATCGATTTCATCACAGCATCACGTTAAAGCTGAGCCACAGCGACAATGATAGTGGGCCAAAAACGTTCCCCCTGGCGTATTCTAATACGGACGTGACCTGGAGGGCTGGGAATCTGCCCGCCGATTCCCCAGGATTCCTGCCAAGGCGCCGCTCGGTTTTCACGATAACTAACTTCGAAAGCCGTGATACCGGAGGCCAGTAAATACGCCTCTCCTTCATCGACGGCTTGCAAATCAGTTGTAGGCTGATCCAATAACTGCACCAACAATTGACGACTATCATCCACGTGCAGGCGCAAGGATGTTATTCCACCATTTCGCCCAGGAATGGGCAACGGGGCTGCAAACAGCAACTGACTGTTGCTACCATAAAAATATTGCCCCAAAGGGCGGCCCGATTCGTACACATATACTGGTTTTGCCTGTTCCAGCGTACGCCGGATAAATTGGGTAACTGCACGCATCTCGGCCACAGTGTCAGCGTGCTGTTGCACACGCTGACGACTCACGCCCAAAGTTTGCATAGCAGTTACAGTTGCCAGCACAATCAGTGACAAGACCGTGATCGCCACCACCACCTCGACGAGAGTGAAACCTTTTGACCTTTGGCGCTTCATTCAGGCACGACCACAGGGACAATAGAGTCTAAGCTGTATTGTCTTGGAGTACGCCCCAAGCCCCAGGTCACAGTCACCCTAACGTTATGTAAACGTGGCTCCTCTTCCGCACTAATGACCACCGGATTACTGCTAATCTGCCAGCGAAAGCCATCTTCCGTAACGCCACTGTCACTCTCCCCTTCTGGCATCATGGTGCTATGATCGGCAAGCACAGTTTGCGCAACCATTACAGCGTAAGCATATTCCTCACTTATATTGACTGTGCGGGCGGCGCCACCGGCTGCCTGATAGAGCAAGCCAAGGGAAATCCCTAAAATGGAGACCGCCACCATCATTTCGAGTAACGAAAACCCTGACTGACAGCCTCTCTTTAAGCTATGCATCATCTGTCAGACTTAATTGCTGATATTTGTTCCACCTCGCCCAAGAGCCAACCGATACTCAAGGTTACAGCTTGGCCTGTATTGCGAGTCAGGGTAATAGTCCCGCCAGAGGAACTTCCATCCGGGTAAAACTGAATAGCTGCTGTGTCAGAATCGGGACGCAACTCTGCAGCGGATATCACATCAATGGTAATACTATTGGGTAATACCTCAGAGCGACTTCCCACAGTTAACTTGCGCTCTTTAGGCTTAATAAGCATCACTGTCGTGTCACCGGTAGTACTGGCTTGGTAACGCCCGGCCTCTAGCATAGACTTAACCTCGGCCACCGCACCGCGATACTGCATACTTGCATACATCTTATTAGCAGCCGGAACAGCCGCCGCCATCAATACGGCCGCAATAGCCAACGCAACCATTAGTTCCAGCAGCGTAAAACCAGAAGTGATACCTGGATTAGCAGCACGAGCGTTCATAGCGAGCTTAATTACAACTGCCAGTTGCCTATATCCTTATTATCGCCTTCCCCTCCAGCTTTCCCATCAGCACCAAATGAATAGATATCAAATTCAGCTTTTTCCCCGGGAAAGCGATAATGGTAGTTATTATTCCAAGGATCTTGAGGCAAATCATTACGCTTTAAATAAGGGCCATTCCAGCCAGTAACATTTCCCGGGTTAGTCACTAGCGCCTCCAGTCCCTGCTCGGATGTAGGGAAATGCCCAGTGTCCAAACTGTAAATTTCTAGAGCGGACTCAAAATCCCGAATCTGCACCTTTGCCGTTTTGGATTTTGCTCCGCCCAGCTGGTTTAAAACCCTAGGACCAACAAGGCCAGCCAATAAGCCGATGATAGCCAAGACCACCAACAGCTCTACCAAAGTAAAACCGCGCTGATTTCTATTATTCATACCCAACACCTATATCACCTAAAAGTTCTTTTACGCTGCCAAATCGTTAACCGATAGTATGCCCATTAAAATAGCCACAATGATAAATCCAATCATCCCCCCCATGCCCAATATTAAAATCGGCTCCAGCAAGGTAAGGCTTCGCTTAACACCATTAGATACCTCGTCATCATAGACTCGCGCAAGCTCCAGCAGCATCTCATCCAGACGGCCAGATTCCTCACCTACTCTTACCATTTGAATCATCATAGGGGAAAACATCTTTGCTTCCGCCAGCGCATGTGACATCCGCCCACCGCGCTTAACCTCTGGAGAGAGTGATTCCAGCGCTCCCCTGACAACACCATTGCCCACAGTGGATACAGCAATATTTAAAGACTTCAGAACCGACACGCCACTGGCTTGTAAGGTACCCATTGTTCGAGAAAAACGGGCTATTTCATATTTAAAAGTAACAGCACCTAGAATAGGCAGCTTCAGCACTGTTTTATCCAGCCACTGCTTACCCCGAGGTTGACGTAACCAGCGACGAAGCGCCCAAATAAAGCCTGCCACAAGTAAAACAAGTAGCCAGCCATAATTCTTTATAGCCTCACCACCGGCGATGACCCATTGCGTCAACAACGGCAACGCCTCCCCCATATCTTCAAACAACGCCTCAAACTGGGGCACAACAAACCCAAGCATCACCAGAACTGAAATCACAGCGATCACAGCCAATATTGCCGGGTAAATAAGCGCTGAAATAACACTAGAGCGAACCTGTTTGGATCTCTCTAGCTGGGCCGCTAGACGAGCCAAAACACCCGCTAAATTACCACTCGCTTCACCCGAGCGAACCATGTTGACATAAAAATCATCAAAGTAATCCGGCTGATCCTGCAACGCTTGACTTAGCCCCTTACCTCCTTTGACCGTTTTAAGCAGCCCCTCAATGACACCCCGAAGCCCAGGCGTTGCACTCATATCAATAAGTACCTTAAGGGCGCGATCTATCGGTAATCCTGCACGCAGCAAAACCGCCAACTCACTGGTAAAGGACAACACCTGATTGGGCCCGAACTTTACCTTGCCACTTATATCGGAACGATCACCTATATCAGCCTTTATGGACAGCACAACAAGCCCTTGGTTGCGCAAGTCTCGATTGGCCGTATCACTGGAAATCGACTCTAGCGTTCCGCTAACTACACTTCCATCAGCTCTCGCTGCCTTATAATGAAAACTCGGCATATTTTAAGCGGCACCAGATACTATTAAATAAACAGACACGTAAGATTGCTTGTTGATCAAGCATATGAACAACTCCGCGACCAAAGAGTTAACAAAACCTACAGCATTCCAATGTCAGTAAACCTTCTTTTAAAATCCTATTAATAGGCGTTAGCTAGGATGCGATGTCTACGTCTACGCTTTCATTTTGATCTTGGGTGACACGCAAAACTTCTTCCAGCGATGTTTCACCGGCCGCAACTTTACGCAACCCATCCTCAAAGAGTGTTAACATCCCGCCCTTACGCGCCTCCTCGTGTAATAAGGTGGCATCATAGCCAGCCTGAATCGCTCTGTGCATCGCGCTATCCATAACAAATAGCTCGTGAATAGCAGTGCGCCCACGATATCCAGACTGTTTGCATTCAGAACACCCTTGCGGCACATAAATTTGCGACTCGCCCTCAACTAAAAAACGATCCAAGCCAAGCCGTTTCGCTTCCGAGGCGTCAACGGGCTTTGCTACACGGCAACTTTTACACAAGGTCCGGACCAAGCGTTGCGCCAATACGCCGTTAACTGATGAAGTAATAAGGTAGCGCTCGATGCCCATATCTTCTAACCGGGTAATCGCGCCAGCAGCAGTATTTGTATGGAGAGTTGACAACACTAAGTGACCGGTTAACGCCGATTGCACAGCAATTTGAGCCGTTTCGCCATCACGCATTTCACCTATCATTATTATGTCAGGATCTTGTCGCAAGATGGCACGCAAAGAACGCGCGAAAGTAAGCTCGATTTGTGATTGAACCTGGATCTGATTTACACCATCTAACTGATATTCAACCGGGTCTTCGACAGTTATGATTTTTAACTCACTAGCATCGAGGGTTGCAAGCGACGCATACAATGTAGTGGTCTTACCCGAGCCAGTAGGCCCTGTAACAAGCAAAACACCATGAGGCTTGGCGAGCAAGTGACGATAACTTTCCAGAGTTCGCGCAGAAAATCCCATACTCTCAAGACTTAACTGGATACTCTCACGATCAAGAACCCGCATCACAATGCTTTCACCGTGCACTGTTGGAATCGTAGACACCCGTAAATCAAGCTCGTGGCCTTTGACACGGGTCATAATACGGCCATCCTGCGGCAAGCGCCGTTCGGCGATATTCATATGCGCCAGCAGCTTAATCCGCGACGCTATGGCTGGGGCAAGATCAAGTGAAGGTGCATCAGGCATACTCTGAATCACACCGTCTACTCGATAGCGCAAGTGTAATGCGCCATCAAACGGCTCAACATGTATATCTGAGGCGCCCAAGTCTAACGCCCGGTGGATAATTTGATTCACCAATCGAATGACCGGAGCCTCACTGGCCAAATCTTTCAGGTGCTCGACAAATTCATCGTCATCCACGCCACCTAGCGAAGAGCCAGCATCATCTTCGTCTTCATCCTCACCTGAATCCTGACGGAGTTTCAAGGCGTTGGCCACATCCGCCTCTAACCCCAAATGCACATCTACCTGCTCGCCCAGAGCCATCTTGAGAGCTTTCAAGATATACTCGTCCTGCGGTATCACAGACACAAATTGCCAAGCATTAGACGTGTCAGAGGGAGCTGCTACCGGTACAACACCATTACTAAGCAAGAAACTCTCGGACAATTGAGCGATCTCTACTGGCTCTGCCGGATAATCTACTTCTGCGAGCAAACGCACCCCCAGCAGATCGACCAGCGCATGAGCTACATCTTGCTCCGCTACTAGCCCAAGCTTAACCAATACCTGACCTAGATAGCCTCCCATTTCCGATTGAGCCAGAAGTGCACGCTCAACATCCCGCGCGGAAAGCTTATTTCTTTCAACCAACCACTCGCCTAACCTCATAGCTCGTCTGCACACCTGTTATTCAAAATTCATTAAGCACGAAAAGCCACAGTACCAGCTAGGGCATCGGTAGTTTAGGCTTTACATATTCCAACTCAAGCGCTTTAAGATTTTCTTCATTCAAATCGAATTCTTTGGGCGAGCGCGCCTCAAGCGTCAGCTGAGTCCTCAGATCTGATTCCATATTTTTTTGTAGTTTTTTTATGATTTCATCCTTAACTTCATCGAAAGGCAGAGTGCCCGCAGGACGCTGTCCGTCAAGACGAATAATATGATATCCAAAACGAGTTTTGACGGGTTCACTAAGGTCACCAACCTCGTCCATGGCAAACGCAGCGTCAGAAAAAGGCCTAACCATACGTCCAGGGGCGAAATAGCCAAGAGCGCCATCTTGTTTCAAAGAACCATTATCGTCTGAATACTGCTGAACTAATGACTCAAAAGGTTTCCCTTCTTCCAGCAACTTGGCCACTTCATTAATGCGTTCCAATGCCTGCTCTTCGTTACGCTCCTTGGAGACCGCAACAAGAATATGCGACACACTGACCTGCGCCGGATGCTGGTAATTGGACTTATTTGCCAAGTATTCTTCTTTGGCCAAAGCATTCCAATTTGTGCTGGCCAGTTTATCCTCAACCGTATCGTGAACATACCGATTATAAAGCTGCCGATCACGTTCAACATCCAACGCCCACTGCATTCGCTCATCGACGCTTATACCGTTCGATCTTGCCATATTTGCCAACGTCCGAATAGACATCAGATTTTCCATTAGCTGCGGCACCACACCAGGCTCAGCAAAGCGTTCAGCGGGCAAACCATGGTCAATACGCTCTTGAACATAGTGGCGCATATCTCCCACAGTAATAGTCACGTCACCAGCTGTAAGCAAAACATCATCTGGCTTGACTTCATCAGCCACAGCAATACTACTACCAAGCAAAAAACTCATAAAAGCAGAACTGGCAATTATTGGTATCACTCGCATATTTTCAAACCTTCATCCAACAAACTTAACTGAGACAAGACAAGCTGAGAATTTATCCCTCGTGACGATACTGCCTTGAGACTCCCTTAAAAATAAGGCAGAGAATAGTAACACGCTATAACTATTGATCACGACCCAGAAGCATCTACAGCCAGCAATTTGAAGCCATAGAATAGAAGTCGATGTACGGCCAAACAGACAGCACATCAACCGGAAGGTTCGGCTGAAGTGGATATTTGGGGCGCCCCAAAAACCTAAACCACAAATAATAAAGGCGGGGCCCATAGGACTCCCGCCTTTATTCACATCAAACAATAATTAGTCGAATGCTTTGGTCAATGACCGATATACCGGACAGCCAGAGTAGCTAGTACAGCCGTTACTCCGCAAGTTCAGGTAATATTGGGTATTTGGCTGGAGCTTGCAGTAACCACGACGCGAGCCTTGAGACATATTGATACCAGTCACCTCAGAACCTACGCCGTGACAAAAAGACACTTTTTGCGTTACCGGTTGACCAGGACACTCCGTTACCCAAGCTTCCATCTTAATATTGGTCACACCAATTGTCGCAGCAAAATCCACCTTATTCGCTTCAGTAGTACTTCCCGAAGTTTTAAAAGGCATAGACGTTATACCGTCTTTTATCTGTATGCGCTCTTGACCTAACGAGGTCCCATAAGCGTAGGAATTGTCACGGTCAACACCGCTAGGCCAGGCACCACAAGCACTATTGGAATCGCTACTTGAGCTGGAAGAACTGGAAGAGCTGGAAGAGCTGGAAGAGCTGGAAGAGCTGGAGCTCGCCACACTGCTCGATGAAGACTGAGAACTATTAGAGCCACCATTAGCAGTGGTGACCACTACACTCAAAGTTTGGCCGACGGAGTTAATAGTTAACGAATCAACATTAATATTTTGTCCATCAATTGTAAGGGATGCTGCCGTTGCGAAGCCAGCTGTACACGCAGCACTGACACAGGCTGCCACAAATAATTTTTTCATAATCACCCTCATAAGGAACGTACCTGCCTTCTAAAGAGGCATAGCTTTGTCATAAATTTGACTTCGATAATTCAAGAGCACACTTCAAGCCAACTTTAAGCTCAAGCTTAACTCAACCATTTTATTATATTCGCGCTCCTGCAAATGCCCTACGCCTATTAGGCAGAATTTAGAACCGGTTGTCAAATTCTTGTACAATTTACAACAAGTCTAACGCACTTTTCTTCCACGCAAAAAAAACGCGGCCCTAAGGCCGCGTTTTCACCCTTTCAGAACCTTAAGGCGCTGAAGTGGTGATCATGCGAGTGTACTTGTGCTTAACCACGCCTGCGTAGTTAGACAATACACCACCTTCCAGAGTACCGTTCTCAAACTTCTGAACAGCAAAGCCAACTACTGGCAGACCAGTGAAGGTAGTTGCATCGCCCGCAATCTCGCGAGCTTCACGATCTGTACCAGACTCACCCGGGAAGTATGGGTTAGACAGATCAATCTGCGCCCAACCATGCTCGTAACCTTCTTCCAAGTTCAAACCATAAGTCAGGTTCTCAGAGGAATCCAGAACACTACCACCATTGAAAGTCATGATGCTAACTTCAGTACAGAACTGGAAGCCATCCGGAGTTTCGGTAATTTGCGGAGGCAGAGGCGAGAAGTCGATCTCACCAGGAATTACCGGCGCAACAGGGTATGCTTCTTCCCGATCCCAGTACTCGATATCGATGTGCTCACAGGCAACAGAACCATCCCAAGGAGCGTTAAATGGCTGCAGCGCAACTGGCTCATCGAAATCGTCCGAAGTGTCACCTGGAGTACCGTTATCGTTAGTAACAGTGTTACCGTTTACGTAGAAACGCTTGGTGGGCATGGTAATTACCCAGTCGGTTTCAGCGTTCAGAACTTCATCCAGAACATAGTCGTTCGACAGGGTGTCACGCATAAACAGCGAGCTAACAGTGTCAGCAGTACCGGCGGTAAAGTTGTTGGTTGCAACTGAGCCAGCCATAGCCGTTTCGTCGTAGTAGAACACATCAGAGATTGGCAGAGCCTGCGCCAAAGAAGGCAGCAAGCTACCAGTTGCCTGGTTCAACTGAGTGTCAATAAAGTCATCGATGGCAACCGCGTCATAAGAAGCGTTAGTACCTTCCGCCACATCAATAATAGAGGCGTAACCATACAAGCCGCCAGCAGGCGCATCAACACCTAAAGAAGGATCATTTTCCCATACACCGCCATTCCAAGCATTGCGAACCAGATCACAGTTGGCAGGCACACCATCAACGTGAGTTACCGCAGTAGCTACTGCAAACGAATCATCAGTATCATCAGCCGGATCAGAGTCAGCAACATCGCTCAAAACACCCATTTCAATTACTTCTACATAACCTTCACGGGTACGAGACAAGCTCTTGTTGGTGTCGTCAGACAGTACCGGCTGAGCACCAGAGTTATCTACCGCGTAAGCAAAGTTACGGAAGTCTTCGCCATCTTCACTGATTTCAGGCGCAGTACAGGAAGTATCTTGGGTGATGATTTTAGCTGGCATTTCGCCATCACCAGTGCTCCAAGGCAAGCTGCCATCATCTGCGTTTTCAGACAAAGCAACTGCACCAGACCAGTGATCGTAAGGAGACAGGTACAAGTTAAAGTCAAGAACCTCTTGACTGTTCTCACCTTCCAGGAAGCGAACTTTAACAGCCTTCGCGTCGCCAGTGGTGTTAACAAGGTTAATGTTGGTGAAGTTTTCGCCATTCACAGTATAGTAAGGGAAAATCAACACTTGACCCAGGCCATCTGAGTTCAGATAAGCTGCCTGTGCGGTACCCGCTGCACCAGCCAGTCCCGCCAGCATTGCCAAAGGTAGAAGTTTTTTCTTCATTTCTAGCTCCTAGATTTACAAAGTATCGTATTGTTTTCTGTTAGCGGGCAAAGCCCTACAAACTCGATTTACCACCAGCACATGACCGGCCAGATGCTCGTCGAACACCCAATCGCGTTCTAAATTACCACACCCCACAAGCCATAACAATAGCCTAAAAGTGCGTTTTACGAGGCAAAAGCCAATTCATATGGCGCCTTACTCAAACTTAGACCAGCGTCACATGCCGTAACTGCCAAGTAACCAGTGGCCACGAGACCTAACTTTTACCAGACGCCAGCAGTTTACCTGCTGTTTTCATCACTGGGAAGGCCCCAGCCCAAAAAAAATAAAGCAATTTAAGCAAAGCACAGCAAGCACTTAGCCCCACTCCTTAAAGTGGCATTTAATTAGCCAGCCGCCGCCTTCAAACGCGCTATAACGTCCTTATAACACGGGGCCCCGAATATCTCCGAACCCACCACAAAAGTATCTGCACCCGCAGCAGCGACATCTGGCATATTGTGAACTTTAACCCCACCATCCACCTCCAGCCTGACCGGCAAACCAGATTCGTCGATCATCTCTCTCGCGCCCCTAAGTTTCTCGAGCACATAAGAAATAAACGACTGCCCACCAAACCCCGGATTAACTGACATCAGAAGCAACATATCCAGCCGACTTAAAACCTGCGCCACAACATCTAACGAAGTACCAGGGTTTAGCACAAGCCCAGCCTTACACCCCAAATCCCGAATTAAAGACAAAGAGCGATCCAAGTGGCGTGTCGCCTCGGGGTGGATACTTATATAAGAAGCTCCAGCGGCCGCGAATTGCTCAATCAGAGCATCTACAGGCTCCACCATTAAGTGCACATCTATAGGCGCTTTAATACCATATTCCCTTAGTGATCGGCACACCATCGGCCCCATGGTTAAATTGGGCACATAATGATTATCCATAACATCGAAATGGATCATATCGGCCCCAGCAGACAACACCGCGTCACACTCTTCGCCCAACCGAGCAAAGTCTGCGCTCAAAATAGAAGGAGCAATAATTAAATCATTTGACCGTGCTTGCATTTATCACCACATTTAATACCAAGTGAGCAGTAGAGCAGATGCCACGAAGACATCAACTTGCTTTATAATACCATCAAGGGATAGCAACCCTCTAAGAATATACTGGAGTTCTACCTTCATGTCCTCGTTCACCCCGTCGCTGCACGGCTTGCGCGCACTTGCCGCAATCGGCGTCATCTTGTTCCATTGGAACTCATTATTCCCCGCATTAAATAAAGCAACCCCGGGATTCACTATAGGCTCCGCCACTTGGTCTGTCTTCACCCCGATCCACTTTGGCTGGCTGGGAGTGCCATTGTTTTTCGTGCTGTCAGGCTATCTCTTGGGCGGACAACTGAAAGACAAATCCTTAAATAGGCAGACCTTACAAAGATTTTGGACGCGTCGTTTCTTACGCATTTACCCGGCGGTGTGGTTTCAAGGCATCATCTTACTGTTAGCAAGCCAAACATTCACAACCATTAGCTACCACCCGAGCACAGCGGAACTCTTCCGTAATGCCATTTTATGGGTCAACATGCCCCCGTGGATGACAAAACCCTTAAACGGAGTATGGTGGACACTGCCGATTGAACTCACGTTTTACGTGGCTCTCCCAATGTTAATTGTGAGCCAAAGAAAGCTGGGATGGCTGACCGTTTACTTAGCCTGCGTCACCGGCTCGATAATATGGCGAGCCTGGATCATTGCAAGCAACCCTAGCACAAACTATGTACCTCTTTTACCGTGGCTCGACATGCTTCCTGGCAGTTTATCCTCATTTGCCGCAGGCTTCGCAGCCTCCTTTCTGAGAATCAACAACACACAAACAAACCGCAGGCTTCTGCTCGCAGCCGGAACCATAGGTTTACTTGCCTTGATGCAGCTACTTTTGATCAACCTAGACACCTACTGGCAAGGCAGTTTTCTATTAATGCTATGGAACAGTCTTGCCGCGTTTATGCTAGCTTTGATTTTGATTAGCCAAACCATGCCCACCTCTGACAACCGCTGGAGGCCGCTAAGTAGCCGCCCCTTGGTTTGGCTGGGAGAAATTAGCTTTGGCCTTTACCTTTGGCACTTTCCCATACAAAAGCTGGTGTCACAATCCGACATGTTAGATTGGAGCTCGCCAGCCGGCAGCTTATATGCACTATTGGTTTGCACTGCACTTACCATCCCTTGCGCTGCTGCCAGCTTTTATTTGATCGAAAGACCTATTATGGGATGGTCCAAACAACGAGTTTTTTACGCCAACAAAAATGCAACCCAATAATGCTACACTTTGATCACAATGAAGCATCAACAGCCGCTAAGCGCTCCGCCGTCCCCACATCGCTCCATTGCCCTAGGTACAATTCAGCGCCTAGGGACCGCTTACCGACCAGGCGGCGAAAAACTTCAGCCAACCCAAAGACCGGTGTTGAATTCGGGTAACTCAACACCAGCTCGGGAGACAACAAACTGATACCTGCGAAGGTATAGCCATGACTACCATCTTCCAACAACAACAACTTCCCCTCTTGAACATCAAAATCCCCCCGAAACTTAAAGCCGGGGTTGGGCACCAGCACCAAATTACCCTTCTCTCCGTTCTGCAGCCCTCTCTCAATGAGGGGACCCAAGTCGTAGTCTGTGAAGATATCGGCATTAATCAGGACAAATGCCTCGCTTCCGAGCAAGTCGGCCGCATGAAGAACTGCGCCCCCAGTCTCAAGCGGCTCCGGCTCTTCCGAATAAGCAACCTTGAGCCCCCAGCGGCTGCCATCACCAATATATTCACGAATCATCTGCCCGAGGTAAGAGATATTAATGACCACCTCGGTGATACCCGCGCGAGCGATGCGCTCTAGATGCCATTCGATCAAAGGCTTGCCACGCACTTCGATGAGCGGTTTGGGCAGGTGGTCCGTCAGTGGGCGCATACGTTTGCCTAGACCAGCGGCCAGAATCATTGCCTTCATGCGCTCTCCACCAACGGGTAGGCAGTATCGCTCAAGCGCTGTTCGCTATACCACTCACGCAACCGGCATACAGGCATTACACGCTCGTTCAGCCAGTGGTGAAACTCGCTTAGCTCTTGGTAACATGCACTTACCTCTAGCACATAACCTAGTACTCTTGGCAGATCGGCGAGGTAAGCCGACTTTTGATCCCGCAAATGCAAGCGTGCAAAAATCCCCAGTATTTTCAAATGGCGCTGCAGCCCCATAAAATCAAAGCTCGAGATAAACGACTCAGCCGAGACATCCCCTAAAAGGCCAGCCTCGCGGGCCATGTCGCCGTAAACCAGAGCCCAACGTTTTACATCGGCTGGCGGAAGTCTCAAATAGGCATCCTTTAACAGGGAAACCAAATCGTAAGTGAGCGGCCCGACAACCGCATCCTGGTAGTCAATCACTACTGATTTACCATCTACCAATAGAATGTTTCTGGCGTGATAATCCCGGTGCATAAACACCTGCGGTTGCTGCAAAGCTTTATCGGCCAGTAACTCGAAGAGCGAGTCAAGCAAAGCGTTCTCTTCAGCCCCCAGAGAAAGACCGAGCATTTCTTGTACAAACCAGTCGCGGAAGATGTTCAGCTCTCGGACAATAAATTCGCGATCGAAAACGGGGATTGACACCCCCTCCAAGGGGGTTTGCGCCATGGCCAGCTGCGTCAGAAGCGCTTCACCGTACAGCACTGGCGCAGTTTCGGCACTCACAAGTCGGCAAAACAGGCCTTCGCCAAGATTTTCAATCAGTAAAAAGCCCATTTCGGGCTCAGACGCCACTATGGACGGGACAGGTACACCCTGCTTGCGCAGAATGTCGGATAAATAAAGAAACTGACGCACCTTTTCAGTGGCAGGCGGAGCATCCACCGCCAACCAGCCGGGTTTTTCCTCTATATAAAAGTAACGTCTCCCGCCAGCATCACCCTGCATGGAAGCTAAAGTTGTCGCTAGCCCCAACTGCTTATCAACCCAATTATGGAGCTGCAGCAGACGCTTATCTGCCTCTGAATGCACTTTATTTACACCTGCCACCTATTTATAACTCGGCTTGTTTTAGCTTATTTACCCCCATCAACACAAGCCGCAACAACAAATTAGTGTTAGAGGCTTGTTTTACAGTAGAATTGCGCGCTCAGCGCGCAGCAGCAATTTGAGAGTTATTGATGGTAGTTAGACCTTCGAAAATCCGCCTTGTACAGGCATTTACCGCCCTTTCAGCGGCGATCGGTCTCTCTACCCAGGCCGCGCAACCCTCGGCGCACCGCCTGGATTGGGTTGCCATTCAAGATCTTCCGCCGCAAGCGATTGAGGCACTTCCTGCCGGCTGCTGCGGCGCCTATGTCAACCCTTATAATCCGGAAAATAGCGAATCAGCGATTGAAACACTGCCAATTGAAGTCGAAGCCAATAGCTTTCGCACAATTAATGGCACCCGGATCACATTAAAGGGCGAGGTTACTATGACCCAAGGCCCTCGCCTGCTAAAGGCCGATAGGGCCGACCTCGACCAAACTGACAACAGCCTAGTGCTCACAGGCAATATAACCCTGCGCGAGCAAGGGCTGCTGATTTATGCCGATGCCGCAAAGCTCAATTCTGCCAATGAAGACGCTAGCCTTGAGCAAGCTGAGTATGTGCTGCATCAGGCCCGCATTCATGGCACCGCAGAGAAGCTCAAGAAATTTGGCGACCGGGTTATCCAACTGGAAAGCGGCAGCTTTTCTACTTGTGAGCCCGACAACGAGTTCTGGAAATTTAGAGCCAGCGAGCTGAAAGTCGACAATATTCGCAATCTTGGCACAGCTAAACATGCCCGCCTGGAAATCAAAGACATCCCCGTACTCTATGTCCCCTACTTAATATTCCCGGTGGGAGACAAGCGTCAGAGCGGTTTGCTGTTTCCCTCGTTCAGCAGCAGTGATCGCAACGGTTTAGAATATTCGCAGCCGATCTACTGGAATATTGCTCCGCAGCTAGACGCCACCTTCACTCCCACCTACATGCAAAAGCGCGGTGCATTATGGGGCGCGGAGCTACGTCATCTAAACCAGTTTTTCTATACCGATGTCGCCGGCGCTTACCTCAATAACGACAAAGGTGGCTATGACCGTCAGGCCGAGAACGATATCGCCAATGGCGAGTTGACCCCAGAAGAAGCTTACCCCCACAAAGGTGACGACCGCTGGATCATTCAGTTTAATCAAACCGGCGGTAAAAACTCACGCTTAAAAACCTATATCAACTATACCGACATCAGCGATGTGGACTATTTACGGGACATTAGCACCAGCGATTTAGACGTCGAGCACCAAACAAACGTGCAAAAGATGGGAGCGATAAGCTATACCGCCGATGCCTGGCAGTTTGGCGCCCGCGCGCGAGAAACTCGCTATTTAAACCAATCGCAGCAAAGACCCTATAAAGAGCTACCCCACATTTACGCCTTAGGCCAGTACCATCTAGGCGATTGGCAAATTACCCTCGACAACCAATTTACCGAGTTTGGTATAACCCAATATTACGAGTCCCCCACTAACCGCCTGGTAGAGGGTACCCGTATTAACACTGACTACAATTTGGCCTGGAACAACCGTTGGGAATGGGGCTTTATAACCCCAAAAGTAGGGGTAAAAACCCTAAGTTATGATCTGCAACAAGCGCCCGACCAGTCCAATAGCGAGAATGCGGTCACCAACAGCAGCACCCCATCGCTGGTAGTGCCTCAAGCCAGCTTGGACATGGGGTTATTGTTTGAGCGACTAGGCAGCCTGGGCGATAGCAGTTTTATTCAGACCCTTGAACCGCGGATGCTGTATTTTTACAGCGATTACGAAAATCATGAGGAAATATACAATCCGCTAAATGATAACAATGCGCCGATTATGTTCGACTCGCGCTACCTCACTTTTGATTACAACCAGATTTTTCGCACCACCCGCTACACTGGCCACGACCGGATAGATGATGCCAACCAGCTCGCCATGGGCATTACCAGCCGTTTTTTATCGGCGCAAACTGGCGAGGAATACCTGAGCTTGGGACTAGGGCAAATCCACCGATTTAGCGCCCCTAAAGTAGCGCTTAATCCGTTGTACCAACCCGAAGAAGAAACCTATGAGTGGTCGGAGCTGGCTGGCCGGATCAGCGCCAGAATAAGCGACACCCTTAATGTTACCAGTGATGTGCTGTACGACCAGAACCAAAACTACCTCTCCAGCGCCAGCGCACTACTCGAATACGCCGATGAAGAAAACCGCCTGGTTAGCCTTACATACCGCTATATGCGCCAAATGCGCGATAATACCGCCGGACAGGATATTGACGGGCAATATTCCTCCGACCACAGCCTTGATCAAGTGGATCTAGCTACCTATTTGCCGATATCCAATAATTGGAGCATCATGGCGCGCGCCAATTACGATTTTACCTACAACCTGGAACTCGACACTTACGCAGGGTTCGAATACAGCGATTGCTGCTACCGAGTCCGCCTGATGTGGCGAAAGTGGCTGAATTTTGACTATAACTCCGGCAATCGACTGGAAACAGTTAACAGCGACGACTACGACCATGGTTGGATGCTGGACCTTCAGCTTAAAGGTCTGGGCAGTATCAGCGACCGTATCGGCAACCTGCTTAGCAAAACCGTGCTGGGTTACGACCAGCGCAATGACAATTTTTAAAACACAGCGACGATATTATGCTAAATAACAGCTCGACAGTTTTTCGGCTCAGACGCATGCTAGCCAATATGGGAGGTGCTTTAGTACTTTGCTTGGGCGCCTCCGCCACAGCCGAAACCCAGATTATCGACCGGGTCATCGCCATTGTCGATGACGGCGTGGTGCTGCAGAGCGAGTTCGATGAACGCAAAAATGCCGTCTTGCAGCGACTACAGGGGCAATATGATCAGCTGCCTCCCATGGACGTACTCAACCAGCAAATTCTCGACCAGTTGATTTTGGAGCAACTGCAGCTGGAAGAAGCGGCCCGCTATGGCATCGAAATACCAGATCAGCAGCTTAATAATACCCTGCAACAGATTATGACCAACAATGGCATGAGCTCTATGGACGAGCTGGCGGCAAGCCTGGCCGCCGACGGCATGACGCTAGATCACCTACGCGAGAAAGTGCGTCGCGACCTACTTCTTAACCAGGTGCAGCAAGGCGTGGTCAACAACCGCATTCGCGTCACCGAGCAAGAGATTGACAACTTTCTCTCCTCCAGTGATGGCAAATTCGCGACATCGCCCGACTATCGCCTGGGGCATATATTAATCAGCGTTTCCGGCTCCAGCACGCCAGATGAGGTAGAGGCTGCCAAACAAGAGGCCGAAACCCTCTACCAGCAACTGCAAGGCGGGGCCGACTTTGCCCAGTTGGCCATTAGTAATTCCGATGACCAAACCGCCCTGGATGGCGGGGATTTGGGCTGGCGTAAACTAGCGCAACTGCCCGAACTATTTGCTGATGTCGTGGGCAATTTGGACGTAGGGGAAGTCTCCAAACCTATTCGCTCTGGCGCCGGCTTTCATATTCTTAAGAATTTTGAACAGCGTGGCGGCGGCGAGCAACTGGTACAGCAAACCAAAGCCCGCCATATTTTGATTAAGACCAGTGAGATCATGGACGACCAAACCGCACAGGAAAAGTTGAACGAGATTAAACAGCAGATTGAAGACGGCGCCGATTTTGCCGAAATGGCTCGTGAAAACTCTGAAGATATAGGCTCAATGCTTAACGGCGGCGACCTAGGCTGGGCTAACCCCGGCACCTTTGTACCCGCCTTCGAAGCCGCCATGGCCGAAACCGAAATCGGCGGCATTGCCGGGCCCTTTAAAAGCCAATTTGGCTGGCATATTCTGCAGGTTGTTGACCGTCGCCAGGAAGACCTAAGCGATGTGGTTATTCGCAACAAAGCGGCGCAAATGATGCGCGAACGCCGCTTTAACGAAGAGCTGCAAGTGTGGCAGCTGGAGTTGCGCGATAACGCCTTTATCGATATTAAAGAGCTTGAGAGTTCAGACAGCTAATGGCGCCAGTTCCACTTCGCATTGCTATTACACCCGGCGAGCCCGCTGGTATTGGCCCAGATTTGGCCTTGACCCTGGCGCAACAAGCCCACGAAAACGAGTATGTGGTAATCGCCGACCCTGAGCTGATGGCCGAGCGCGCCAAAAGCCTGGGGCTGGCACTAGAGATCAAAACCGTAGCCGCCAACGACGCCGCGCAACCCTCGCAAGCCGGCTGCCTGCACGTTTTGCCCGTAGAATTAGCGGACGCCGTCATCCCAGGACAACTTAATAGCGCCAACGCACCTTACGTTTTAAAAACTCTGGACACCGCCATCGATGGCTGTACAGCTGGCTATTTTGACGCCTTGGTGACAGGCCCGGTACATAAAGGCATTATTAATCAGTCAGGGGTTGGTTTTAGCGGCCATACCGAATATTTAGCAGCGCGCACTAACACCCCGCAAGTGGTCATGATGCTGGCTACAAAGGGCCTGCGTGTAGCACTGGTAACGACCCATTTGCCGTTAAAAGATGTGGCCGGCGCCGTCACCGCCAAGCGCCTTAGCGATGTCACTAAGATACTGCATCAAGACCTAATTACACATTTTGGTATTGCACAGCCACGCATCCTAGTCTGCGGTCTCAACCCCCATGCGGGAGAGAGCGGTCACCTTGGGCGTGAAGAGATAGAGATCATCGAGCCTGCATTGGAACAATTGCGAGCAAAGGGACTGAACCTCATTGGCCCCCTGCCCGCCGACACGCTCTTCACCCCTAAACACCTGCAAAACGCCGATGCTGTGCTGGCCATGTATCATGACCAAGGATTGCCGGTGCTAAAATACAAAGGCTTTGGCCAAGCGGTAAACGTTACCTTGGGGCTGCCGATTATTCGCACCTCTGTAGACCATGGTACCGCCCTGGACTTAGCCGCCAAGGGCACAGCCGATAGCGGCAGCCTATACACAGCTCTCGAATACGCCTGCGGCATGGCCCGCGCACGCCGACAAGTAAATCCGTTATGAAGCACACGTCAGCTCCCGGCAACCCACACCGCGCCCGAAAGCGGTTCGGGCAAAACTTCCTTATTGATCACACCATCATTCAGCAAATTGCTCGCGCCGTCAGCCCCAAGAGTGGCCAAGTGATTGTGGAAATTGGTCCGGGCCAGGGCGCCCTAACCGAGCCCTTGGCCGAGCAGGCCGAAACCCTGCACGTGATTGAACTGGATCGTGATTTGGTACCCTGGCTGAAAGTTCGCTTTGAAAAACACCCGGGGTTTAAGCTGCACCAAGCCGATGCACTTAAATTCGACTTTGCCAGCTTAAGCGAAGATGACAAACCCCTGCGAATTGTTGGCAACCTGCCCTACAATATTTCCACACCTCTTATTTTTCATCTGATTAGCTACGCAAACCAAGTGCAAGACATGCACTTTATGTTGCAAAAAGAAGTGGTGAAAAGGCTCGCAGCAACGCCGGGCGATAAGGCCTACGGGCGTTTAAGCGTGATGGTGCAATACTACTGTGACGTGGCTTGGCTGTTTGATGTACCCCCAGGCTCCTTCGACCCGGCCCCCAAGGTAGATTCAGCCATTGTACGTCTGGTACCGCACAAAACCCTGCCCTACCCTGCAGGTAACATTGAAACTCTGGAAAAGCTGGTAACAGCCGCCTTCGGCCAACGTCGCAAGACGCTGCGCAACGCCTTAAAATCAATGCTCAGTGTTGAGCAAATGGAGGGTCTGCCGGTGGATACATCGCTGCGCGCCGAGGCTTTAAGCGTTGCCGACTTTGTTACCCTTAGCGATGCAATAGACGAGCGATTACAGCAAGGATCATGAGCGATATCACTATAGAAATTGAAACCGGCTATCTACCAGAGCAATCTGCGCCACAGCATAGCCGCTATGCATTTAAATACACGATTACTATCCACAACCAGGGCCCGCTGGCAGCGCAACTTATCAGTCGCTACTGGCGCATTACCGATGCCGAAGACCAGGTGCAAGAAGTACAGGGTAAAGGCGTTGTGGGCGAACAACCCACCATCGAACCAGGCAGCTTTTACCGCTATAGCAGTGGTGCCGTACTGCAAACCCAGGCCGGCACCATGGAGGGCGCTTATCAAATGCGCTATCCCAACGGTGATGAGTTTGAAACCCCTATACCCGTATTTGCGCTGGTGCGGCCGGGCGCATTGCATTAAGGCGTTAAAGCGATGAGCACCTATGCCATTGGCGACATCCAGGGCTGCCTAAAACCCCTGCAGCGACTGCTAAATCAGGTAGGTTTTAACCCGAGTCACGACCACCTTTGGATCGCGGGAGACCTAGTTAATCGCGGCCCTAGCTCTCTCGCCACACTGCGCTATCTGTATTCGCTGAGCGATGCGGTCACAGCCGTGCTGGGCAACCACGATTTGCACTTTCTTGCGGTCGCCTACGGTTATAAAAAGAAGAGCTCTTTCGATACCCTGGACCACCTGCTGCGCGCCAATGATTGCGACGAACTCATTCAGTGGCTGCGCCACTGTAAGCTTATGCACACAGACCCACAGCTGGGTTACACCATGGTGCACGCTGGCATTCCGCCTATCTGGTCGCTGCAGCAAGCCGCCGCCCACGCACGCGAAGTTGAAGCGGTATTACAAAGCGACTATATCAACGACTTTTTAGCCAACATGTACGGCAACAAGCCCAACCGCTGGCGCAACCGGTTAATTGGCAACGAACGGCTGCGGGTAATCACCAATTACTTCACCCGTATGCGCTTTTGCTCCGCCGAAGGTGAGCTGGAGTTTGAGAACAAATCGGCTCCCACCCGCACCCATAGCAAAGGTTTTTTACCCTGGTTTGCTCACCCGAATCACCTGTGCCGCCAGCACAGGATTGTCTTTGGCCACTGGGCCGCCCTTGAGGGAAAAGCGGAGGCAGCAAATGTTACCGCACTGGACACAGGCTGCGTGTGGGGCGGCTGTTTAACGGCGCTGCGACTTGAGGACGGTGAGCTGTTTCGCACCAAATGCGAAGCTTCGTAGCTATTACCAGGAATGCAAAGCCTTAGCGCGGGGCCACTTCAACCCTGTTGCGCCCCCGCTCTTTGGCCGTGTAAAGCGCAGCATCAGCCGCTTTAAACAATGCCTCGATACTGCCGTCTCCGCGCAGATTAGCCACACCGAAACTGGCGCTCACCCTGCCGACCTCGGCAAACTCATGCTGTTCGATCAGGGTGCGCAGTTTCTGCGCTATGTGCTCGGCATAATCACTGCGGGTATTGCGACACACCAGAACAAACTCTTCCCCGCCCCAGCGGGCAAAGAGGTCTGTGGTGCGAATATTGTCTTTTACCAGCGCTGATATGCCTGCCAGTACTTCGTCTCCCACGGCGTGACCAAAGTCGTCGTTAATGCGTTTAAAATGATCCACATCCATCATCACAATGGATAAAGGTTTGCGACTATGGCGCCACTCCCAAAGGCCGTGCTTAATCGCTTCCTCAATGCCTTTACGATTAAAAGCGCCTGTCAACGAATCGGTTTTAGCCTGGGTCTCAAGTGTGCGGCTACGGCTATCCAACAGTGCGTTCACCTCCATTAACTCAAGCTCACGCCTTTTTCGCTCACGCAGCTCAGCCGACATTTTTATCAACCGATAAAGCAAAAACGCTACAATTACTACACCCCACACCAGAATGATTGCCAAGTACCAATCGGCAGTGTCGATACGCTGCCCCACCAGCTCGACCCTATGCAGGGTAAACATCTGCTCGCCCAACAGGTGGGAAGAGCCGCTCTGGATTTCCAGACTGACTAAATTATCGAACTGGGGGTGGCTCAGGTTGGGCTCGATGTTGTGTTCGCGCAACCACCAGTTGGCGACAAAAAAATCATCAAAGGCAAACTCATAATAGCCCTGAGGGGATTTCGCCTCGAACTCAACTTGATTGTACTTAGTGGAGGTATTGTCATTAACAGAACTGTAGCGGCGATCAAAGTTACGCAAAAAAACACGCACAGACTTATTGGTGCCCCGATAATCAAGCCACAAGCGCACTTTTTTATAATCGCGCATATCCAACCCTCGACTGCGACTTTCACCGAGAAAAATCTCTAGTCCACAGTACGGGTAGGGGTCGCCAGCTAATAGATTACAACGCCAGGAAATACCCTCGGGCCCCTTGGCAAGCAACTCGGCCTGGCTATTACCACCGGCTATCTGATCGCCATAAATACGGATGGGGGTGTCTTCAGCAGGTGCCAGAACATGACTCTCGCGCAGCAGCCAGTTCTGACCAAACATGGCAACAGCGGTGAGCAACACCAGCAAGAGTAAAGTTTTCTCAAGGCGTAGGGTTTTAAACATTTTGGGCTAGCCCAGGGCTGGATTGTTTTTATTGGTATAGCATATGGCACTTAAAGTACCATAATCTATCAGCTTGTGCCCGCTTGTGTTTGAACTGAGGCGGACGAGAGTCCGCCCTAGTAAGTCTTACAGCTCCAACTCCCACAAATCATCAAAACCCAGCTCATCGCGCAAGCGGCGCTTTTCTAGCCTGTCTTCCAGGCGCCGCCGCATTTCCAGCTGCCGCTGGGGATTATCCTTAGCGCTTGCAGCTATAGTTTCCGCTTTTTCTGACTCGCTATCATCATCCATAAAGGCGTCTTCATCGTGGTCTTCAGTCATATTACTACCTCACACGAAATACTCTAAAGATGCGAACTCGCGCCAAGCCAAACTGCAGGAGCGAGCCCATGGGCGCTATGTACCATAGTTTTTTTGCTCTACAAAGACTTTTTTTCGCATAACAAATACAGTTAGTTTGAACACTAAAAAAAGCCTCCGACCTGTGGACTGGCGCTCTGGACACGCCCCAGAGATTAACTGCTATAGTGGAGGGCAGCTTTGCCCAGTGCCGCCCAAGCAAACTGGGCGCAATAAAATTTACTGGAAGTAAAACATGGTAATGCAAAAAAAAACCTGTGTAGGCTGGCGCGAATGGGTAATGTTCCCTGACTTTGGCTCATTTCACATCAAAGCTAAGGTAGACACTGGGGCTAAAACTTCGGCGCTACATGCCTTTTTCGTTGAACCATTTGAGCGCCAGGGTGAACAATGGGTACGTTTTGGCCTGCACCCGCATCAGGGGACCTCAGAGCCGGAGTTTATCTGCGAAGCGCCGGTAAAAGATCAGCGCCAAGTTACAGACTCTGGCGGCCACAAAGAGCAGCGTTATGTGATCGAAACGGCTATCCGCGTAGCGTCGCAAACATTTATAACGGAAATGACCTTGACCAACCGCGAATCCATGCTGTTTCGTATGCTTATCGGGCGCAATACCCTAGCCGGTCACTTTCAGGTAGACCCAGAGCTATCCTTTTTATGCGGTGGCAATAAAGAAAGCCACAATGGCTTTTCGGCGTAGGCGCCACTTTTCACCCGAAATTAGTTAGGACTCTAAATGAAAATTGCAATTTTATCTCGCAACAGCAAGCTCTATTCGACCCGCCGCTTGGTGGAAGCCTGCAAAGCGCGTGGCCATGAAGTACAAGTTATCGATATTCTCAAATGCTACATGGATATCACCCCGTCCAAACCGGCCATGTGGTACAAGGGCGAAGAGCTGGAAGGATTCGATGCGGTCATTCCTCGCATTGGCGCCTCTGTTACCCACTATGGCCTTGCCGTTATTCGCCAATTTGAAATGATGGGCGTTTACTGCCTGACTGAATCTGTCGCACTGGGGCGCTCGCGCGACAAACTGCGCGCCCTGCAGCTGTTGTCCCGCAAAGGCATCGGCATGCCACGCACCAGTTTTGCCCACAATGTTCACAACACCAAAGAGCTGATTAAGCTGGTAGGCGGCGCACCTTTGGTAGTTAAGCTGTGCGAGGGCACCCAGGGGCGCGGAGTGGTTTTGGCCGAAACCGCCAAAGCCGCCGAAAGCGTGATCGAAGCCTTTCGCGAACTACGGGCTGAATTCTTGGTGCAGGAATTCATTAAAGAGGCCGGCGGCAGCGATATCCGCTGCCTAGTTATAGGCAACAAAGTCGTCGCCGCCATGCAACGCACCGCACCCGATGGCGAATTTCGCTCCAATCTGCACAGAGGCGGCAGTGCACAGCTGGTTAAGCTGCGCCCCAATGAGCGCAGCACCGCGATAAAAGCGGCGCAGACCATGGGCCTAAAAATAGCCGGTGTAGACATTCTACGCTCCTCGCGCGGACCACTGACCATGGAGGTAAACTCATCCCCTGGGCTTGAAGGTATCGAAGGCGCCACAGGTAAGGACGTAGCCGACGCCATTGTAAAGTTTATTGAAGAGAACGCACGCCCACACAGTAATCGCACGAAAGGTAAAGGATGAGTCGCACAGCAAATGCCAGCGTTGTTATCGGAGGAGAAACCATTGCCCCCGGAGAGAGCAAAAGTGTCGACATCCCGCTGGCTGCCATGTACACCCATACGAACGTGGGCCTGACGGTTCATGTAATCAATGGTAAGCGCCCAGGCCCCTGCCTGCTGTTAACCGCCGCTGTGCACGGCGATGAGATTAACGGCGTCGAAATAATCCGCCGAATTCTTGGCATAAAAGAGCTGAGCAAACTGCGCGGCACTTTAATGGCCATTCCGGTGGTCAATGTACACGGTTTCCTCAATCAGTCTCGCTACCTGCCCGACGGGCGAGATTTAAACCGCTGCTTTCCCGGCAGTCAGAAGGGCTCCCTGGCCGGACGCGTCGCCTACACCCTCGCCAATGATATTCTCGGCCACTGTACCCACTGTATTGATTTACACACGGGGGCACGCCACAGAACTAACTTGCCGCAAATTCGCGTTGATTTAAGCCGGGACGACACCCGTGACCTGGCCGTCGCCTTTGGCTCACCGGTTATTCTCGATGCCAAACTGCGCGAGGGCTCGCTGCGCCAGACCGCCGCAGATAAAGGGATTCCACTGCTGCTCTACGAGGCGGGAGAGGCACTGCGCTTTGATGAATTCAGTATTCGAGCCGGCACCCGGGGCGTGATCAATGTAATGCGTGAGCTGGGAATGCTCGCGCGCAAAAGTCGCAGTAAAAAAGTGCCCGAGGTCGCTATTGCCGATGACAGTCGCTGGGTGCGCGCGCCCTGCAGCGGGGTGATGCGACCGCTGGTAAGGCTTGGCGCCAGAGTCAAAAAAGGCACTATTCTCGCCTATATTGCCGATCCCGTAGGTTTAACCCAAATGCCGGTGCGTGCCCCCGCCGAATCTATCGTCATTGGCCTGACTCATTTACCGTTGATTCACGAGGGCGAAGCGCTGTTTCACTTGGCAAATTACAGCAAACAAATTCATCAGGTGGCAGATCAGGTGGTGAATTTTCACGATACGTTTGGCACGCCCGAAGATGAAGAAGAGCCATTTTTTATCGGCGAGGACGAGTCGCTAGAAAACGAATAACCCTTACGCAAAATCCTTCAGCGAAACGATATTACTATTGAAATCAAACTGGCCCGCCCCGTTAAAGTGGCTTTCAAATTGTGCGGCGGGCATAGGCTTGGCATACAAAAAGCCCTGGGCCTGATCGCAGCCCTCCTCTGCCAGCCATTCGGCTTGATGCTGTTGCTCCACCCCTTCTGCGACGACCGTCAACTGCATATTATGAGCCAGCCCAATAATGGACTTGGCGATTGCAGCGTCGTTTTGATCCAGCGGGACATCGTGTATAAAACTGCTGTCAATTTTTAGCTTATCGATAGGAAAGCGCTTTAAATAAGCCAGCGAGGAATACCCCGTGCCAAAATCATCAATGGAAAGCTGCAGCCCCATTTGATTCAACTGGTTTAATTGGTTAATGGTTTCACTGGCGTGCTCCATCGCACAGCTTTCGGTAATTTCCAACTCTAGATACTCGGCCGGCAGCTCCGTCTCGCGCAGCACTGTTGCCACTTTGCCGGGGAAGTCCCGCTGCCGGAATTGGCGGGTGGAAAGATTAACGGCCATCTGTGGCACTTGCAGTCCTGCGTCCAACCAACGCTTTTGCTGCTGACAAGCAGCTTTTAATACCCACTCGCCCAGGGGCACAATCAACCCCGTTTCCTCAGCTAGGGGAATAAAGTGAGCCGGCGAGACCAAACCGCGCTCCGGATGTTGCCAGCGCACCAGGGCCTCGACCCCGGTAAGCTCTCCGCTATGCAGATTAATTTGCGGCTGGTAGTGCAAGGTCAACTGCTCTTGCTCAAGCGCGCGGCGCAAGTCGTTTTCCAGCAGTAAATAATTCACCGCTGTCGCACTCATGCCTTTGGCGTAAAACTGACAATTGTTTTTACCGGCCTCTTTTGCCTTGTACATGGCAATGTCGGCGTTCTTTAAAAGCTCATCAGTGGTTTCACCATCGGCCGGGTACACGCTGATACCGATACTGGCCGTAATCGAAATCTCATGCCCCACAATTTCCATAGGCCGAGAAACCTGAGCCAACAGTTTATTGGCGACAAAGCGCACGTCGTCCAAATCGTGTACACCTTCAAGCAATACGACAAACTCGTCGCCACCCAAGCGAGCCACGGTATCCATATCTCGCACACCATCATTGAGGCGGGCGGCGATAGACTTTAACAGTAAATCGCCCGAGTCATGACCCAGGCTATCATTGATGTTTTTAAATCGGTCCACATCCAGCAGCATCAACGCCAGCTTGCTTTCCGAGCGCTGCGCCCGGGCAATACCATGGTTGATCCGGTCATAAAATAGCGAGCGGTTGGGCAGCGCGGTCAAGGCATCGTGAAACGCCATATAATTCAAACGCGACTGTTGTTCGCGCAAGGCACTCTCGGCCAGCTTGCGATCGGACACATCGGTGCAGATAGTGCACACCCCAAACACATCCCCTTCGCGATCGCTGAGCGGGAACTTGACCATTAAATAGGTATGAATACTGCCATCTTTGTGCGGCAATTCAATTTCGGTTTCAAAAGGCTTGCGAGCATCCAGAGCGGCCGCTTCAATGGATTTTAGCGACTCAACCAGCTCGGGAGGATAAATGTCGGCGGTATTTTTACCGATAAGCGGGCCGTCGTTAGTGTGAGCTAATTGCTTGTAGTGATCACTGGCCATGATCACATTACCGTTCAAATCTTTTACCGCAATCAACGCCGGTGAATAGCGCAGTATCGCGTTAAGGTAAGTTTCACTCGCCCACAGCGCTTTCTCAGTGGTGCGGCTGCGCTCGGACTGCTGGCTGAAGCGCTTCATGTCCAAAAACTGGCGCACCACCAAAGAGCTAATAAGCCAAATTGACTCAAGCTCAGCCAACTCGTCGATCAGGCTGTCAGCATCCAACGTGGACTCAAGGTAAAAGGCGGCCACGCTTTCACCGCACTCTTCTATCGGGTGCAGGGCGGCACTTAGATCAACAGGGCAGTCTGCTTGGGCCAGAGGAATACTGACCGAACGCTGTATACGATACGCCTGTTCAATGGCCGCTACGGGCAGATTTCGCGATTGGCTTAAGAGTGTCGAAAGACCGCGAATATCCACACTGCCGCGGGTATCACGTACGGCCAATGCTTCGATATTCAGCTCGCCATTGTACTCCACCACAAGAACTGCACGCTTCACATGAGGGCGTGCAGCAAGCAGGCCGACCAACCTCTCTGCAATTTGTTTGTGATTTAACCGCTTAAACAGCTGCTGATACTTTTTGATCAGCGCAGCGGTACCTTGTTTGGCTCGCATAAGTGTCCAGTTGAATGTCGGCGCACGCAAAAACGTGAGCAACGGCTTCGCCAGAAGCGCAAGTACCGGTGTTTTTGTCCTCAAAAGAGCACCGTGCCACTTCTTTTAATATGCCTAAGTCATCCATAATCTGGGGCATTAATAACCGCAATCTATTAGAAACCCCTGTGGGACGCAAGCAACATCCTCGAGATTTTCTCCTAATGCGCCTACATGACTAAATTATCGGCAAATAGATAAAATCGGCTAGATTTTTTTGTCGCAAAAATAACCAACTCGCAAACCAACGCCCATAACGAAGCCCTAGGGCCTGTTAACACTAATTAAATGCAGCCTGTTGCCACTAAAAATTTGCCAATCAAGGCGCGAGGAGAGTGGTTTGATTATTCCAAATGAACGACGAGCAAAGCTTACCGCATCCTGCTCTCGCGCCTCACCTGCGTCCATGCAGGCGACGCAGAGTGGCGGATTTTTAGCCGCAACCCGAAGGGCTGGAGCCAGTTTTGCCCCCAGCGTTGTTGCCGATCGCTTATTTGGAATAACCACTAAAACGCCGGGAGCGTTTTTGCGCTTTTGCCCCGGAGGGGTGAAGCATAAGGATATGCTGAACAAACTGCGCTCACGACGCCTAGCTGGAGACAAAACTGGCTTCCAGCAGGCGCATTTAATTAGTGTTGACAGGCCCTAGATAGCGATACTGGCAACGACCTTCCTACTCTGTTCGGGGAATTGCGCTACGGGGATCAGAAAAAAGGTTAAAAATACGCCACAACTGCCGCTATACTGGTTACAAATAATACAATCGGGAGCTGTAGCCCCGAGAGCACCCAGGTAGCAACCATGAAAAAAGCCGCACCTTTCCTCGGCGATGAATATCTCAAAAGACAGGCCGACAACCGAGTTTTTTGCGACAGCACCACTTTTGCGGATGAATCAGAAGCAAACCATGGGCCTCATATTGATTGGCACCCAATCAATAACGGCCACAGTATCAAGGTTCATGTTGCCGGAGATATCAATATCGAGTGCATGGCGCAGTGGCGCAGACTTATAAAAGAAACCAGTGGAAATGGTATCCACCAGTTTGAGTTTGACCTCAAAGAGGTCAAATCACTGAGCCTGGCCGGCCTAGCAATGCTGTTAATGTTTAAAGATGACAAGCAGGCCCAGGCGCGAGATATAAGCTTAACCCAATGCAACAATCAGCTTTACAAGCGCCTCCTGTGGAGTGGCTTGACGCGCGAATTTATCGTCAGGCCCTGCCGTGAGCTATAGACCGAGCTCGGTCAAAGCCTGCAACAGCGCATCCATTTCCTGATCCGAACCGATACTGATTCGCAGATAATCACTGATACGCGCTTTAGCGAAATACCGTACTAACACTTTTTTCTCGCGCAGGTGAGCGGCTAAATCGGCTGCACATAAACTGCCCGGCGGTTTTACCATGACAAAATTAGCTTTTGACGGCAGCACAGTAAAATCCTTTTCTAATAGCGCTTTTGCCACCCGCTCGCGAGTGGCAATCACCTTGTCGCGGCACTCTTTAAAGTAGGGCACATCATCCATAGCTGCCGTGGCAGCGGCCTGGGCAATGGCATCCAGAGGGTAGGAGTTAAACGAGTTCTTGACCCGCTCCAAGCCTTCAATCAGTTGCGGATGCCCGATCGCAAAGCCAACCCGCAGCCCAGCCAGAGCACGCGACTTAGAAAAAGTCTGCACCACCAGCAAATTGTCATAGCGCTCCGTCAAAGGCACGGCCGATTCACCGCCAAAATCGATGTAGGCTTCATCTACCACTACTACCGACTGCGGATTGTTTTGCAACAGAGCTTCGATTTGTTCCAGGGTACTCAACAGCCCGGTGGGTGCATTGGGATTGGGAAAGATGATACCGCCATTGGGGCGCTGGTATGCGCTAAAATCGACGGAAAAGTCCTCCGCCAGCGGGATTAAGTTCGCCTCAATGCCAAACAGCTGGCAGTAAACCGGATAAAAACCGTAGGTGATATCGGGATAAAGAATAGGTTCTGGCTGCTGAAAAAACGCCATAAACGTCTGCGCCAAAACTTCATCAGAGCTGTTGCCAGCAAACACCGACTGGACGTCCACGCCATAATAGCTCGCAATGGATTCGCGCAGCTTGAGCGCATTGGGGTCCGGATAGTAACGCAAGCGATTTATCACATTTTCCGTAATAGCTTGCGCCACCCGAGGTGACGGAGGATAGGGGCTTTCATTGGTATTGAGCTTAATCAAGCCTTCAACCTGCGGCTGCTCTCCCGGCACGTAAGGCTCAATTCCCTGAACGACCTGGCTCCAATATTTGGACATGCTGACTCCGACTAAAAAGGGAAGCATTATACCAGCACTGCCAAGCGCAATTTACTGCTATCATTCGCCCACTGTTTTTCACCCGTCAGGAGCTGCCATGTTCAATCAGTTGCCACTGCTGCAAGCCGACCCGATCCTAGGTCTGAGCGCCGCCTTTCGCAATGACACCAACCCCAGTAAGGTCGATTTGGGTGTGGGGGTCTACAAAACTGAAAATGGTGAAACTCCAGTGCTTGGCAGCGTCGCCGCCGCCGAAGCACAACTGCTACAGCAGCAAACAACAAAATCTTACACCCCGCCTGCGGGAATTGCCGGAGCCAATCGCGCCGCCGCCGAACTCGCCTTTGGCCGCGAGCACAAGGTGATTGGCGAAAACCGCCTGAGCACTGTGCAGACACCCGGTGGCTGCGGCGCCCTGCGTCTGGCCGCTGAGCTGATCGCCAAAGCCAATCCTCAGGCAAGCATATGGATCAGCACCCCCACTTGGGCCAATCATGTGCCCTTGTTAACCAGCGCCGGACTGCGTTTAAAAGAATACCCCTACTATGATTTTGCCGAGCACAAAATTGATTTTGCGGCCATGCTGAAAACCTTGGAAAGCGCGGGCCCGAATGACCTGGTACTGTTGCACGCCTGCTGCCACAACCCCAGTGGCGCCGACCTGAGTCGCGAGCAATGGCAGCAACTGGCTGCACTTGCCAGTGAACGGGGCTTTACGCCGTTTATTGATATGGCCTACCAGGGTTTTGGCAGTGGCATAGCCGAAGACGCCTATGGCGTGCGCCTGATGGCCGACACTCAGCCTGAGCTGGTGCTGGCAACATCGTTTTCCAAAAACCTGGGGCTTTATCGCGAACGCGCTGGCAGCCTGAGCATCGTCAGCGCCACCCACGCTGGGGCCGATGCGGTGTTAAGTCAAACCCTGAGCATTGCCCGCGGCCTGTATTCCATGCCCCCGGCCCATGGCGCCAGCATTGTCGATTTGGTATACCACAGTGATGAACTGCGCAATCAGTGGCACGGGGAGCTGACGGCTATGCGCGAGCGTATTGCCGGCCTCAGAGTGCAGCTTGTTAATGCCTTAAATGAACGCCAAAGCAAACGCGACTTTAGCTTTATTGCCCGCGAAGCTGGCATGTTCAGCTTTTTGGGTCTGAGCGTTGATCAAGTGCAAACACTGAAAAGCCAATACAGCGTCTATATGACCGATAACAGCCGCATTAACGTTGCCGGTATCAACAGCAACAACCTGAATTATTTAGCCGACGCCATCATCAAAGTTATTTAACGCCAGCGTCTTACCGGCGAAGTGTTTAGTCCTCGCCGGTATCCCGCTCTAAGGGCTGCGCCCCCGAGGTAACTTTAAGCACCGCGCGCTGCAACATTAATGAATTGGGATAAGTTACCGTATTGCCGTCGTCCATGCGCACGATAACGTGGAACATGGTAATTTCAGTAATCACGCCGCACAGCTTCGCGTCCGGGTCCAACACCTGAATGCGATCTCCCACCCGATAGGGAAAACCAAAAAAGATAATCACACTTGCGGTTATATTGCTGAGAATCGACCACTGAGCAAAGAGCGCAATACCGACCACGGCAAAAATCGATGACAGGAACAGCGACACATCACCATAACCCAGTCCCAACAGCAGGCAGATAACTGCCACGGCGCAAAACAACAGGGAGAAGCGAGTAATCTTACTCACATACTCTACCCGGTATTCACTCACCGATCGTTTGTTAGCCAGCTCGCCAATCACCCGATCGATAATTCGCGCCACCAACAAAAACAATACAACAACACCGCAAACCAGCAAGATTTTTAACAGCATCCCACACCTATGTAACGAAACAGAAAAGACGCATACTAACAGCAGTTTTTACCGACACAACTGGAATTATACTTATGCTCTGTATTGCCCACCGAGGCCACACTGGCCCAGGGCGCCCAGAAAACAGCTTAGCCGCCGTCAAGGCGGCTCTCGAGCTCGGCGTCGAGGGGATTGAAATTGACCTGTGGTATTTCCACGGCCGCTTTTGGATGACTCACGACCGTCATTGGCAGGGTGCTCAGCAAAGCTTGCAAGCCCTCTCCAGGGGCGATCTGGAGGCGATTCGGCAGAGCAACGGTGAGCCCTTGGCGGATTTGGACGAACTGCTAAGCCTGGTGCAGGATAAATGCCTGTTGAACATAGAGCTTAAAAATGCCGGGGGCGCCGATTTGCTTAGCAAAACACTGACGGCCTTTGGCCGGAACAACGGTGTTAAGCTGGAGCATATAATTATCTCTAGCTTTAATCACCACGAATTGGCAGAGTGCAGGAGACACCTACCGCACATAAAACTCGGTGTGTTGTTAGCCAGTTTGCCACTGAGTTACGCGGCCTGCGCCGAGCCTTTACAGCCCTATTCGGTGAACACATCGATCAACCTCCTGAGTAGAGAATTGACCCAGGACATTCACCGACGCGGCTATCAGCACTGGGTATACACCGCTAACACCGAAGAAGATTGGCGCCAGTTAGAAGCGCTCGGCGTGGACGGCTGCTTTACCGACAAGGCAGCGCAATTACGGAAGTATCTGAACGCAAAATCTCTATAGCTCGCGGCGCATCACATTCACCCATTGCTTGGCGATACGGGTTTTACGCAGCGTTTGCCAGTGGCGCCTGGTATAGAATTCGGTGTGCTCTTTGGCAATCAACCATAGCGAGTCATGCCCCAATTGCTGCGCAAACGCTTCTACCTTCGCGATTAAACACGCGGCAATACCGCGGCGGCGCTGCTCGGGTTCTACGTACAAATTACTCAACCACAATGGCACATCCGCCGCGGGCACCCCAGCGCTGGTATTAAGCTGATAGCTAACAATACTGATACAACCGACTGGCGCGGCTTGTGAATTAGAGAATGCCAGCCAGGTCTGCGGGACACTCTGCCCACCAATAGTGTGAGCGCGTAAGCGGCGCAAACGCCGCTCATAGCGACTGCTTAGCCCCTGGCGCAAGCACTCGCTATGGTGCCATTGAGCTACCAGCTCCAGCCACTCTGGGTGAGCGCCCAAAGGCTCAACCCGGCAGCGGGACGCAGAGGCTTCAGACACCAGAATCAGGCCTTGGCGTCAAACCATTTGATGTCTTCGCCGTGGGCCTGTTTGTCGGCGTGGTAGCTAGAACGTACCAACGGACCACAGGCGGCGTGGGTGAACCCCATTTGCTTTGCAAGCTCGGTGTACTCAGCGAACTCGTCCGGGTGCACATAACGATCCACAGGCAAGTGATCTTTAGACGGCTGCAGATACTGACCAATGGTAATCATATCGATGTTGTGATCGCGCATATCGCGCATAACCTCGAAGATTTCCTCTTTGGTTTCTCCCAGCCCTACCATCAGACCAGACTTGGTCAGCACGTCTGGGCGACGCTTTTTATACTCGGCCAGCAGCTTAAGGCTCCACTTGTAGTTGGCGCCGGGGCGTGCCTGGCGATAGAGACGAGGCACGGTTTCTAGGTTGTGGTTGAAAACATCTGGGGCTTCTTTTTCTAGAATATCCAGCGCGGGCTCCATGCGGCCGCGAAAGTCCGGGGTCAGAATTTCCACTTGCAGCTTGGGCGAGCGTTCACGCGCTTCGCGAATACAGTCGGCGAAATGCCCGGCGCCGCCGTCGCGCAGATCGTCACGATCCACCGAGGTAATCACCACATATTTAAGCTGCATTTCGGCAATGGCCTCGGCCAGGTGCACAGGCTCGCTTTCATCCAGAGGGTTAGGTTTACCATGGCCGACATCACAGAAGGGACAGCGACGGGTACAGATATCACCCATAATCATAAAGGTGGCGGTACCGCCGGAGAAGCACTCACCCAAGTTGGGGCAGTTGGCCTCTTCACACACAGATGACAAGCCATTTTTGCGCAGCAGTTTTTTAATCCGATCCACCTCGGGGGAAGCGGGCACACGTACGCGAATCCAGTCGGGCTTGCGCGGCGATTCTGTAGCATCGGTGGCGATAACTTTCACCGGAATACGCTCTACTTTGTCGGCATCGCGCAGCTTTTCCCCCTGCTTGTGGCGGCGGGTACGCTTAACGGGTTGTATCTCGGGAGTCTGTGTCGTCATAGATAACTCGCAGTTTCAGGGGTGGATCTCACCCCGGGTATGTTGAGCGGCGGGCATTATACCGGTTTTGCCGCCCAATTTCTGTACAAGCACTGAGACCAGCTTGTGGCTGACCTCATCAATTAACGGTGCATTCGGCAGCAACCGCGCCATATCCACCATCGCCAAGCCCTGATAACCGCAGGGATTGATTTGGGCAAAGGGGGCTAAATCCATATTCACATTAAGCGCCAGGCCGTGAAAGCTGCAACCGCGCCTCACCCTCAGCCCCAAAGAGGCTATTTTGGCACCAGCCACATAAACCCCAGGGGCATCTGGCTTGGCAGCGGCTTCTATGCTGTAGGCAGCCAATAGCTCGATCAGGCTCTGCTCAAGCAGAGTGACCAAATCTCGCACCCCCAGTTTATAGCGGCGCAAGTTCAATAGCGGATAAACCACCAGCTGGCCGGGGCCATGGTAGGTGACCTGGCCGCCCCGGTCGGACTGCACCAGGGGTATATCTGTCAACGCCAGCAAATGCTCGGGCTTGCCCGCCTGCCCCTGAGTAAACACCGGAGGATGCTCTACCAGCCAGATTTCATCAGGGGTGTCAGCGCAGCGTTGATTGGTAAACGCCGACATAGCGCGCCATACGGACTCGTAATCCGCGACGCCAAGTTGGCGGACGATGATTTCAGAGGTCGACATCAGAGGACGATTTTAGTGGCCGGATGCGCCCGTAGATCCTGGTGGATAGCTTCAAGCTGCTCAATGCCGGTCGCAGTGATAAACACCGTTACCGACTGCCAGCGGCCTTTGCCACTGTCTTTCACGCTGATGCGCTCGGCATTGAAGTCTGGGTCGTGCCGGGCCATTACCTCGACGACCAGCGACTGTAACACTTCGCCAGCCTCACCCAGCACTTTGATGGGGTAGTTGGGGCAAGGGAACTCAATTTTGGGCGGGTCTTGCTGTGTCATGCGGCCTCGTCATCTTTAAACCAGGCCGCATTATAGCAGAGCTTAACTCAGCAAACCTTTGATAAACAGCTTAATGGCGTCTATCAGACGGGCGAAAATGCCAGCCTCTTCCACCGCATTCACAGCTACCGCAGGCACTTCAGCCAGAACCTCGCCGTTGAGGGTCAGAGTTACCGTCCCGAGCTGCTGGCCCGCACTAACAGGCGCTTTCAAGGTATCGGCTAACTGTAGGTTGGCTTCAATGCTGCCGCGACTGCCGCGTGGTATGGTCAGGCGAATGTCTTCTGCCACCGACAGAGACACCTGGTCGGAGCGGCCGTACCAGATACGCGCGGTTTCCAGGGCTTCACCGGCGCGATAAACCGTGGTGTTCTCAAAATAACGGAAGCCATATGCGAGTAACTTTTGCGTTTCGGCGGCGCGGGAGTTTTCACTGCTGGTACCCATAACCACTGAGATCAGACGCATATCGCCGCGATTAGCCGAGGCAACTAAACAGTACCCCGCCGCTTCGGTGTGACCGGTTTTCAGGCCGTCCACAGACTCGTCGCGAAACAACAACCGGTTACGGTTAGGCTGATTAATACCGTTGTACTCGTAATATTTTTCCGCATACAAGGGATAGTACTGTGGGTGATCTTCGATTATTGCTTTAGCCAGAATCGCCAGGTCGCGGGCGGTGGTCAGGTGCCCCTCGGCGGGCCAGCCGGTAGAGTTAACATAATGGGTATTTTTCATCCCCAGCATGCTAGCGGTTTGATTCATCACATCGGCAAAGGCGTCTTCACCGCCGGCCACATGCTCGGCCAGCGCCACACTGGCGTCATTACCCGATTGGATAATCACGCCGCGCAGCAAATCCATTACCGGTACTTGGGTGCCCTCACGCACAAACATTTTTGAGCCGCCCATTTGCCAGGCCTGCACACTGATATTCACCAGATCCTGCTCACTCAACCGGCCCTGCTCCAGCTCGTGGGTGACGATGTAGCTGGTCATCATTTTGGTCAAACTTGCCGGGGGCAATTGCTCATCGGCATTGTGCTCAACCAGAACCTTACCGGTTTCGGCGTCCAGCAATAAATAGGCACTGGCCGCCAACTGCGGCGGAGCGGGGATCAGCACTTGTTGAGCACTGGCGGAAAAAGCGAGGGCGAGCCCCCCGAGAACGGCAAATAATTTGGCAAACATGGATTATCTAATCTGGTTAGTGGACAACAAAATTTATCTTACCCCAAAGGGGCCCGTCAGTCTTGCACGGTGTGGCTGGAATATACACCAGCCTGAGGCAAGCGTGCGCGCACGCGATTCACAGCCTGCTGATCGGCAAGCGGACCAATACGCACTCTGTAGAGTGGTCGAGCCGCTAAAAATTCACTGATAAATACCCGCTCGCCTGTTGCGGAGGCCACCTTGTCTTTCAGGGCGCGAGCACTGGAAGCAGAACTGAACGCCCCCACTTGCAAATAAATACCGTCGGATTGACTCGCGGGTCGATCATCAGGCTTCAACGGCGGCGGCGGAGTATCCCCCGGCATCACAATCGCAACTTCAACCGGTCCGGTCCCCGTCTGGGTGATTCCCAAACGCTGGGCGGCGGCGTAACTCAGATCAATAATACGTCCCTCGTGAAACGGCCCCCTATCATTCACCCGCACCACCACACTGCGGCCATTTTCCAGATGAGTGACGCGAACATAAGAGGGAATAGGCAAAGTTTTGTGCGCTGCGGTCATACCATACATATCGTAAACCTCGCCGTTGGAGGTTTTGTGGCCGTGAAACTTTTTGCCGTACCAGGACGCCCTGCCCCGCTCTTTATAGTCGCTTTCGTCCTCGATCAGGTAATAGGTTTTGCCCAATACGGTATAGGGGTTTTTATTGCCCGCGCGGGTGCGAGGCTCCACGCGCGGCACAGCGTCCGGTACATGAGACATATCAATGGGTTTATCCGGTCCGACGTCCTGCTCAATGTGATAACGCGACGAGCTGGCAGGCTTTTTAGACGAGCAGGAGATGACAGCGGCGGCCGCGAACAGCCAAAGCAGATAAAAACATAAACGGTTGTAGGGCTTAGGTGTCACGGTCAATCGTCTCCTTGCGCCAAATCGGCTGCGCGATAAATAGCCTGTGCCAACTGATGCACGGCCATAGCGTACATAGCGCTGCGGTTATAGCGGGTAATCACATAAAAATTGATAAAGCTCAGCCAGTACTCATCCCCCAAGGCGCCATCCAGGCGAACAACCACGGCCGGGGCTTCGGCGGGAACAGATTGCACTGGGGTAAAACCGGCCTTTTGCCAATCGGGAACCGTTTGCTCGGGTTTATTAATGGGGCTGGGCAAATCGCCAATCTCAGCCGGAGGCCGCACCCGCACCGTAACAAAGTCGCCGCGCTGCCAACCATGCTGCTTAAAATAGTTGGCAACACTGCCGATGGCGTCAGTCGTGTTATTCCAGATATCGGGCCAGTCGTCGCCGTCAAAATCCACCGCATAGTGACGGTAACTGGATGGCATAAACTGACCATAGCCCATGGCTCCGGCGTAAGAGCCTTTGTTAATCAGCGGGTCCTTGCCGTGCTCGCGCATTAAAATGAGGTAGTTTTCCAGCTCTTTGGTAAAAAACGGGCTGCGCGGCGGGTAATCAAATGCGAGAGTGCTGAGCGCGTCCATCACCCGGTAAGATCCGGTGACCCGCCCGTAGAGAGTTTCCACACCGATAATGGCGACAATGTACTCAGCGGGTACGCCATAAACCTGCTCGGCGCGGGCCAGCGCATTGCGGTTCTCTTGCCAAAATTTAACCCCGTCGCTGATGCGTTTGTCCTGAATAAAAATCTTGCGATAATCAGCCCAACTTTTGGTTTTTTCCGCCGGTCGGGCAATCAACTCTAAAATGCGCTCTTGCCTTTCGGTATTGGCGAATAAAGCTTCTAAGTTGGCGCGCTCAAAACCGTGCTCGTTCACCATTTTATCGATAAACTTTTGCGTCTCGGCATGCTCACGATAATCGGCCAGCGCTGGCACGGCACTAGCACTCAACCACATCACCAACAGCCAGCTGCCAATTATTGTTCTTTTCACCCACTCACTCCTTAACGAATAACCTTGCGGCGCTCTGTGGCTATGGCCATCAATATACCAAAGCCCGTCATCAGGGTGACGATCGACGTTCCCCCCTGGCTTACCAACGGCAGCGGCACACCCACCACTGGCAGCAGGCCCGATACCATACCGACATTAACAAATACATAGACAAAAAAGGTCAGGGTAAGACTGGCGGCCAGCAAACGGCCAAAACTCTCCTGGGCACGAATGGCGATGGTCAGACCGCGCAGCACCACCAGCACATAAAGCCCCAGTAAAGTAAGCACACCGATCAGGCCAAACTCTTCGGCGAGCACAGCGATAATAAAATCCGTATGCCCTTCGGGCAAAAAATCCAGGTGCGACTGGGTACCCTGCAGCCAACCTTTGCCCGGTACACCACCCGAGCCGATAGCGGTTTTCGACTGGATAATATTCCAGCCAGCCCCCAAGCGGTCGGCCTCGGGGTTGAGTAGAGTTAAGACGCGCTTTTTTTGATAATCGTGCAGCACAAACTGCCACAGAGGCCAGAGGCTCGCCAATAAAGCCGCGACAGCGGCAAAAATATAGCGCCAGGATAAACCGGCAAAAAACAGCACCATTAGGCCCGAGGCCGCCACCAAAATAGAAGTACCTAAGTCCGGCTGCTTAATAATCAGCACCACCGGAATCGCCACCAGTACCAAAGTGAAAAATACATGCTTAAACACCGGCGGCAAGTGCCTTTGCCCCAGGTAGGCTGCAATGGCAATGGGCATGGCGAGCTTCATAAATTCAGAGGGCTGAAAGCGAAAGCCGCCCAAGCTCAGCCAACGCTGCGCACCTTTAGCACCGACACCGACAAAAATCACAGCGATTAATAACCCCACCCCCACTACGTAAGCCCAGGGCGCCATGCGCCGCATAAAGTGCACTGGCACCTGCGCCACCATAAACATGGCTATGTAGGCGATTAAAAAGTAAATGCCCTGGCGCTTAATGGTGGTCATGGATTGATCGCTGGCACTAAACAGAACCACCAGGCCACCGGCGGAAATAATCAGCAGCAGCAGCAGCAGCCAAAAATCAATGTGCAAACGCTGCTGCAATCTATCGCGTTTGCGTAGCGAGCGGTCCGATTCCGGCAGACGGCGGAGAAAATCCTGATGAGGCATTAGTCGCTCCCCTGTTGCGCGTTATCTTCACCCACCAGCCAGGCGTCAAAAACCTTGCGAGCAACAGGCGCCGCAGCCCCTGAACCGGACTCGGCATTTTCTACCAACACCGCCACCGCAATGCGCGGATCATCAAAGGGAGCGAAGCCCACAAAGAGCGCGTGATCGCGGTTGCGCTCGCTCAGGGCCTCCGAGTCATATTCCTCGCCCTGGGCGATGGCGACCACTTGAGCGGTGCCGGTTTTGCCTGCCATTTGATACTCGGCGCCCTGGCCGATGCGCCGGGCGGTGCCGCGAGTGCCATGCACGACTTCTTTCATAGCTTCAAGTATGGAATCCCAGTGAGCCCCCTCGACCTGAACCTGGTTGATCAGTTCGGGCGCTACGGGCTCGCCGCCCACACTGGCCACCATATGGGGCTTATAGTGTTCGCCGCGGCTGGCCAGGGTGGCCACCATCACCCCAAGCTGCATGGGGGTGGCCAACACATCCCCCTGGCCAATGGCGACATTAAGGCTGTCGCCCGGGTACCAGGGCTGGCCACGGGCACCGCGCTTCCAATCGCGCGAAGGCCAGATGCCCCGGCGCTCATTGGGCACGTCGACACCGGTTCGCTCGCCCATACCGAACTGATAGCCAAAGGCATGCATTTTATCGATGCCCATATTGTGCCCCAGGTCGTAAAAGTAGGTATCGCAGGATTCGGCAATCGCCTGTTTTAAATCCACCTTGGTACCATGACCGCGCCGCTTCCAGTCGCGATACAGGCGACTACTGTTAGGCAGGCGATAAAAGCCCGGGTCGTAAACACTGTACTCTGGAGTCACAATGTCGTAGTGCAACCCCGCCATGGCAATCACTGGCTTGACCGTAGACCCAGGTGGATACTGGCCTTGCAGGAAACGGTTAAACAGCGGCAAATCCCGCGATTGATTCAATTCGCGGTAGTCTTTAAAACTGATGCCCGTGACAAATAAATTGGCGTCAAAGCTGGGGGCACTAACCGCTGCCAGCACACCGCCGGTTTTCACGTCGATCGCCACCACAGCGCCGCGATGCCCTTCGAGAGCCTCAAACGCTTTTCGTTGCAGATTAGTGTCCAGGTGCAAGACCAAGTCTTTACCGGGCTTAGGGTCGCCGCTTTCCAGCACCCGCAACACCCGGCCGCGGGCGTTAGTTTCAACGTTCTGATAACCCACTTCCCCAAGCAGGTCTGACTCGTAAGAGCGCTCCAGCCCATTTTTACCAATCGAGTGGGTACCGGCGTAGGCCTGATATTGCTCCTCGTTGAAGCTGGCCAGCTCGCGCTCGTTAATACGCCCCACGTAACCGATGGTGTGTGCAAACAATTCGCCGTGCGTGTAGTGACGCACCAGCTGGGCGTGTACCTCTACCCCATCCAGGCGAAACTCGTTCACCGCCAAGCCGGCAATTTCTTCTTCGGTAAGGTTATACCTCAGAGGGACCGCATCAAACGGACGACGACGCTGACGCAGCTGGTCGTTAAATTTTTCAATGTCATTGGGTGAAATGTCCACCAGCTCACCCAGCACCGCAAGGGTGAGCCCGAGGTCGTCGACCCGCTCCTGGACAATGGAAAGGGTGTAACTGGCGCGGTTTTCCGCCAGCAACTCGCCATTGCGATCATAAATAAGCCCACGGGTGGGCGGAATAGGAAGAACATGCACCCGGTTGCGATCCGACTGGGTAACATAGTCTTCGTGATGAGTAACCTGCAGCGAGTAATAGCGCACCACTAACAGCGCCGTCAGTGCGACAATCACCAATCCGGCGAGGATTGCGCGGGCGAAAAACAGCCTGGCTTCGCGGTGGTGATCTTTAAATTGACGCGCTTCGGACATAGAGACTTACAACAGGTCTTGTTATTTGTGATACGGATGGTGGTTGATAACTGTCCAGGCTCGGTAAAGCTGCTCCATTAGCAGCACGCGCACAATCGGGTGCGGCAGGGTCAGCGCCGACAGTGACCAGCGCTCATCGGCCCGCGCCAGCGCCGCCGGTGCCAGGCCGTCTGGGCCGCCTACCAATAAGCACACATCGCGTCCGTCCATACGCCAGTCTTCAAGCTTGCCCGCCAGTTGCTCGGTGCTCCAGTTGCGGCCTGTTACCTCAAGGGCTATCACCCGGTCACTGCGGCCGATAGCCGCCAACATGGCCTCACCTTCTTTTTCCATCGCGCGATTAACATCACTGTTCTTACCGCGCGCCCCTAGAGGCAGCTCGACCAACTCAACCGGCATATCGCCCTTCGGCAAACGCTTGGCGTATTCGCCGTAACCTTCTTGAACCCAGGCGGGCATGCGCGTGCCTACCGCCAGCAATTTAACTCGCATTAGTCCGCAGAACGTCCCGCCGGTTCCACCGACCAGAGTTTTTCCAGATCATAAAATTCGCGCGTCTCGGGCATCATCACGTGCAATACGATATCGCCAAAATCCACCAGCACCCACTCACCACCTTCGAGCCCCTCAACCCCCAGAGGCTGAAAACCAGCCTTTTTTGCGTCTTCAACGGCGTTGCCCGCGAGGGATTTAACATGGCGCTTGGAGGTACCAGAAGCGATCAGCAGAGTATCCATCACATCGCTTTTACCGCGCACATCCACCTGCTGCACGTCTTTCGCTTTCAAATCGTCCAGCGCCTCTAACAAAATTGGCATTACTTGCTCGGTCATGAGTTACCTATCTGTAAAATCAAAAATAAAAATGTTGTCAACACAATCAGCCCGCCCCATAGAGTCCGCGCTCAGCAATATAGCGGCGCACGGTTTCCGGTAACAGGTATCGGGTCGATAACCCTTGTGCGGTAAGATTACGAATTTCGGTGGCGCTGATATCCAGAGCGCGAATATCCAAATGCACCACAAAACCCGCGCTGGCCTGATCCAGAACCTTTACCGCTGCACGATGCTCGCAATCAAACTGCGCCAGCTCACCGCTGGCGGGCATTTGATAGCCGGGCCGATCCACCACCACTAGGTGTCCTAACTGCAGCAGCTCGTCCCAGCGGTGCCAGCGCATTAATCCCTGGTAAGCATCCAGTCCCATAATCAGGGCAATAGAGGCATCTTCACCCTGTTCGGCGCGCAGCTCTGCCAGGGTGTCCACGGAATAAGAAGCGCTGCCCCGCTCCAGCTCGCGGGTGTCCAGAGTCAGGGTTGGGCTGTCGGCAATAGCCAGTTCCACCATGCGCGCACGGCGACGGCTGGCCACACTGGGGTCTTCCCGGTGCATGGGAATATGGCAGGGCACCATGCGCATTTGGTCAAACCCAACCTGCTGCACCAGATCCAAAGCCAGACGCAAATGCCCGTGATGAATCGGATTAAAGGTACCGCCAAAAACAGCAATTTTGCGGCGCATCAGTGGCGAATGTGGCCGTCGCCAAACACGATCCATTTTTGCGAAGTCAGCCCTTCCAGCCCCACTGGGCCTCGGGCGTGAATTTTATCCGTGGAAATCCCGATTTCGGCTCCCAGACCGTACTCAAAACCGTCGGCAAAGCGGGTCGAGGCGTTAATCATTACCGAACTGGAATCCACCTCGGTGATAAAGCGGCGTCCGCGGGTATAGTCTTCGGTGACTATGGACTCTGTGTGCTGTGAACTGTATTTGGCTATATGGTCCATCGCCTCATCCAAAGAGCTAACCACACGAATGGCCAGCACCGGCGCCAAATACTCCGTCGCCCAGTCTTCTTCGCTGGCCGCTACTGCCTCGATAATCGCGCGAGTTTTCTCACAACCACGCAACTCGACTCCCTCGGCGCCATAAGCTTCGGCTAAACGGGGCAGAATACTGGCGGCAACGGTCTCATCGACCAATAGCGTTTCCATGGCGTTACACACACCGTAGCGATGGGTCTTGGCGTTAAAAGCAATAGCGAAGGCTTTATCCAGATCGGCCTTGGCATCGATGTAAACGTGGCAAATACCATCAAGGTGTTTAATCACTGGTACTGAGGCTTCGCGCGAGATGCGCTCAATCAGGCCTTTGCCACCGCGCGGTACGATTACATCCACATACTCAGGCATGGTGATCATCTCGCCCACAGCGGCGCGATCGGTGGTTTGTACCACTTGCACGCAAGCCTCAGGCAGCCCCGCCTCGCGCAGGCCACGACCAATGCACTCGGCAATGGCGCGATTGGAATGGATCGCCTCGCTGCCACCGCGCAAAATCGCCGCATTGCCCGACTTTAAACACAGGCTCGCGGCATCAATGGTCACATTGGGGCGAGACTCATAAATAATGCCCACCACCCCCAAAGGCACGCGCATTTTCCCCACCTGTATGCCGCTGGGGCGATAGCTCATATCGGTAATCTCACCACAGGGGTCGGGCAGCGCCGCTACCTGACGCAGGCCTTCGATCATGCCATCGATGGTTTTAGGCTTGAGCGCCAGGCGATCCACCAGTGCATCGTCCAGGCCATTGGCCCGGCCTGCGGCCAGATCTTTTTCGTTTTCGGCCATCAAATGTTCGCGGTGCGCATCCAGCTCGCGCGCCATTGCCAGCAGGGCTTCGTTTTTTACCCCGGTGCTGGTAGCAGCCAGGGATCGCGACGCGGCGCGCGCGTCGATACCCACCTGGGCCATATACTCTTTGACAGAAACCTTATCCAACATGCTAAACCCGTGTAAATTGCAGAAAATTGCGGCAATTATACCTGCAACACAGTGCTTAAAACCATGAACAAAGCGGGTGCTTCAGCTTTTGTTAAGGCGTGCAGGCTCAGTATTGCTCCCTGACTGTCGCTGGTCACAACACAAGCGCAGACACTACAATAGCGTTTTACCGATAAATCGCTCTATCTCGCAGGTAACTGTAATGCTCAAATGGCTGATTCCGGTGTTCGCCGCAGTATTTTGCGTCTGTGCCCAAGCCGCGCCCCCCGCCCCGCTGTCGCCACCACTGAGCACGCCTATCTCCTGCGCCATCAGCGCTGCTCAGGCGGGTAAAATCGCCAGCAAAACCTTTGGCGGCAAGGTGATTGATATTAAGCAGGTAAAAATCAAAAACCGACTCGCCTACCGGGTCAAGCTCCTACAACAATCGGGGCGCATTCACTCAGTCCTGATTGACGCCGCCAGCGGCCGCCCCCTCAAGTAAATCACCGCGGAGCCCTCATGCGCCTTTTAATCGTTGAAGACGACCCCCAGCTCAATCAGCAAATCGCCGCGCAAATGCAAGGCAGCGGCTTCGCCTGCGACACATCTCACGACGGCCGTGAAGGGCTCTATCTGGGGCAGGAGTTTAACTATGACCTGGCAATTATCGACCTCGGACTGCCCGAACTGGATGGCATCAGCCTGATCCGGCAGCTGCGCGAGCAGCAGCGCAACTTTCCCATTCTGATTCTCACCGCCCGCGACGCCTGGCAGGACAAGGTTGAAGGGCTGGAAGCCGGGGGCGATGACTATCTCACCAAGCCATTTCACCCCGAGGAGCTGCGCGCTCGCGCGCAGGCTCTGCTACGCCGCTCCCACGGGCTGGCACAAAGCAAGTTACAGTTTGGCCCCATTGCTATGGATACCGACGCCAAAAGCGTGCAGGTAAACGGGCGAACGGTAGAACTGACTGGCTATGAATACAATACGCTGTTGCAACTGGCACTCAATAACGGCAAGACGCTATCCAAAGCGCAACTTACCGAACACCTCTACGCGCAAGACTTTGACCGCGACAGCAACACCATTGAAGTCTTTGTCGGCCGCCTGCGCAAAAAGTTGGACCCTGACGGCAGCATTAACCCCATCAGTACCCTGCGCGGACTGGGCTACCGGTTTAACCTGACGCCGGACCACCCCGCGCCCAAACCATGAAGCCCTCCACCCTCAAGGCACGCCTTTGGTTTGGCACCTTGCTGGCGCTACTGCTACTGCTGTTACTCGCGGGCTTAGCGCTTGACCGGGCTGTGCGCAGCAGCCTGTTCGCGGCCGAACAGGTCCGCTTGGAGCGCTACTTTTATTTGTTATTTTCACTCGCCGAAATGCAGGGTGAGCACTTACAGCTGCCAGACTCGCTGCTAGAACCAGACTTAGAACAACCGACTTCAGGCCTCGCCGCTTACGTCTTTCGCACCGACGGCTCGCAGGTCTGGCGCTCGGCATCGGGTTTATTGAGCGAACACCCGCCCCAATACCGAGATTTCGGCAGTCATCACCACCCAGGTCAAATGCGGATTCAGCGAAAGCGTGGACCAAATGAGCGAGCATTTTATGCCGACTATGACGTACTTTGGGAAACCGATAGCGGTGCCGTCATCCCCTACCGATTTGCCCTGGTACACTCCGGTGAGAGCTTCTACAGCGCGCTTGGTGCGTTTCGCGCCGCCATGGCTAAATGGCTTTTACTTGCCGTTACCGCCATGGCCGCTTTTTACGCCGGGCTACTCGCCTGGGCACTGCGTCCGTTGCGAACACTGGCAAACGCATTAAGCAAAATGCAAAGCGGCGAAACAAGCCTGCTAACGGGACAATACCCGCGCGAAATTCAGCGGGTGGTGGATAGACTCAATCAAGTACTTGAAAGCGAGGCCAGTCTGCGTAAGCGCTACCGCAACAGCTTGGGCGATTTGGCTCACAGCCTAAAGACTCCTTTGGCCGTATTACAAAACGCTACACCGCCACCAGAGGCAAAGGACTATGCTAGAAACGTACAAGAGCAAGTTGAAAGGATGGATCAAGTAGTGAAATATCAGTTACAACGCGCCGTCAGTGAACAGAGTTCGGGCAGCAAAAAACAAGTCCCGCTTCTAAAAGCCTGCGATCGCCTGGGGCAATCACTGCAAAAAATTTATCGCGATAAAGGCATCAACCTCGCGCTGGATATAAACCCGGCGCTGACCTTCGTTGGCGATGAGCAGGACTTATTGGAAATTTTAGGCAACCTGCTGGACAACGGCTTTAAATACGGCCACAGCCAGGTAACAGTCAGCGCCCAGCTCAATGAGGCACAACTACAAATTAACGTCGATGACGACGGTGACGGAATTGCCGAATCACTCAACGCTAACCCGGTCGAGCGCGGCCAGCGTCTGGACACATCCAAACCCGGCCAGGGTATCGGCCTTGCGATCTGCGCCGATATAGCAGCCGGCTACCACGGCGGACTCAAAATATCCCGCTCGCCTCTAGGCGGCGCCAGATTTACGGTCAGGCTACCTGGAGCGGAAACGGTGAACGGTGAACGGTGAACGGTGAACGGTGAACGGTGAACGGTGAACGGTGAACGGTGAACGGTGAACGGTGAACGGTGAACGGTGAACGGTGAACGGTGAACGGTGAACGGTGAACGGTGAACGGTGAACGGTGAACGAGATTTGCGTTTTTATTTATCACCGTCAAGCCAATACAAAAAAGGGGCAAACCTCAGTTTGCCCCCACAGCTTCATGCTCGCTGTTTTTTGCCGCCGCACCTTGGCGGCGGCTTATTGTTGCTTCCTTAAAACTCGATTGGCAGGCTCAAAGAAACGATGAATTTCGCATCGTCATCGTAAGTGCCATCTACGTCATCAACCGGCACACCAATGGTGAAGCTCAGGTTGTCATTGAATGAGTAGCCAAGATCCAAGTGAGAATAATCGTCTTCGTGCAGACCATAGGTCACGCTGAACTTGTCAAAGCTCGCGCCAAGAGTGGTGTACCAGTACTCATCCAGATCTTCCAGACCGTGGTAGTAAGTCACAGCAACCGGTCCAAAACCCAAAGAAACTACGGCCTCGGTCAAGTCGCCAAGGTCTGGTGAGCCATCAGAGCCATCGGCGTTAGCGGGTGCACTTGGGTAGTTGTAGTTCCACAGGCTGAAGTCATAAGTAAAGCTACCAGCTTCGCCACCGTAACCTACGTACAGATCGTACTCAGTACCCAAGCTAGCGTCACCAGAGGAACCCCACACACCAGCGTACAGACCACCAGTGCTTACAGTGATGTCACCTGAGATGGCTGGATCGCCATTACCCAGATCCATACCGCGCCAGTAGTACATGTTAGCAGCGCCTACCGATGCAGACACTTCGGCACTGGCGGAGGGTGCAACGGCGCTCAAGGCAATGGCAGAAGCGGCAACGGCACTGGCCAGTACTTTTTTGTTCATCATCTTCATGAAATCTTCCTCTAGTTTCTAATGGCAGTAATTTTCTTTTGTAGCTGTCGATTAGCACACCGACCCAGCTTGCCCGGTTAATAGCGAAGAGCGAGCCAACTTGAATTTATTCTTTAATATCAACATCTTATACAAATTTACAGCAAATACCTCAAGCAACCATGCGCGCCAAAGCACCAAACTTGCGCACTCGGAAAACTTAAACAATAGACTACGCACCAAAAATGACCACCGTGAGACATAACGCTGCTGCCAAGCTGGCTTTTTCGTATCAGCAGACGCAAAGCCTCCATCCGCCACCCAGGTCATGAGTGAAGCTTAGTGGGCGTCCTTAGGGGGCTTAACTGCGGGCGCAGCAGTAAATTATTGGTGGGACTAAAACGCCGAAATCGATAATATGTCGGCATGACAAACACAGCGAAACAGATGCAAATTTACCTGGTCGGGGGCGCTGTGCGCGACCGCCTGCTGGGCTACCCCTACAGCGAGCAAGACTGGGTTGTGGTGGGAGCCACGCCCGCACAAATGGCAGAGCTCGGCTATACCCCGGTAGGCAAAGACTTTCCCGTTTTTCTTCACCCCGACAGTAAAGAAGAGTACGCCCTGGCGCGCACAGAACGTAAAACGTCGCCCGGCTACGGCGGTTTCAGCTTTCACTGCGCGCCAAATATTACCTTGGAAGAAGACCTTGTTCGCCGCGACCTGACCATCAACGCAATGGCAATGAACGAAGCAGGTGAACTGATTGATCCACACGGTGGCGCGCGCGACCTGCGGGAAAAGACTTTACGCCACGTTTCCAGCGCCTTTAGCGAAGACCCGGTAAGAATTTTACGAGTAGCCAGGTTTGCCGCCCGCTATCACCACCTTGGCTTCACGGTGGCCGAGCCAACCATGGCACTTATGGCACAAATGGTCAGCTCCGGCGAGGCAGATCATCTGGTAGCTGAGCGAGTCTGGAAAGAGTTTCAACGCGCTCTGGGCGAACGGCATCCGGACGTGTTTATCACCACACTGCGCCAGTGTGGCGCGCTGGCAGTGGTCATGCCAGAGCTGGACACTCTGTTTGGCCTCCCCCAGCCGCCCAAGCACCACCCGGAAGTGGATACCGGCGTCCATAGCTTGATGGTGCTGCAACAAGCCTGCGAACTAAGCGATGATGTGTCTGTACGTTTTGCCGCCCTAATGCACGATTTAGGCAAGGGGCTCACACCAAAAGACGAATGGCCCCGCCATATTGGTCACGAAACGCGGGGCATCGCGCCCATCAAGCAGCTATGCCAGCGCCTAGCCGTGCCCAACGATTGCCGCGATCTGGCTCTGCTAGCGGCGCAGTTTCACACCCACTGTCACCGCGCGTTTGAACTTAAGCCCGCCACTTTACTTAAATTATTTAAGCAGACAGACGCCTACCGCAAACCCAAACGTTTCCATCAATTTCTACTGACCTGCAAGGCCGACTCGCGCGGGCGCACAGGTTTTACCAAGCACGACTATCCACAAAGCCAATACCTAGCCGAGGCCCTAAACGTGGCGCAACAAGTTGATATTCAGGCTCTGGTAAAACAGGGTTACCAGGGCGGCGAGCTGGGCGAGGCAATCGAAGCCGAGCGCTTACGTTTATTGCAAGACTTTAAACAGGAGCAGAGTTTATGAGCACACCCCGGGTCGCCCTCATTACCGGAGGAGCTCGACGCATTGGCGCCGCCATTGCCTCCCATTTACATCAGCAGGGCTGGAACCTCATCATCCACTGCCGCCAATCGGTCACCGAGGCGGAGGCATTGGCCGAGCACCTAAACGCTCAGCGGGACAACAGTGTGTGCACAGTCCGCGCGGATTTAGCCAAGATGCCTGAGCTCAAAGCACTGGCGGAAACGGCATGCTCCAGCTGGGGCCGCCTGGACGCTCTGATCAACAACGCCTCCAGTTTTTATCCCACCGCGCTAGCCAGCGCCAGCGAACACCAGTGGGATGATTTATTTGCCAGCAATTTAAAAGCGCCTTTTTTCCTCAGTCAGAAACTGAGCCAGGCGTTGCAGCAAACCGAGGGCTGCATCATCAACATTGCCGACATACACGCCGAGCGTCCTCTCAAGAATCACAGCATTTACTGTATGGCCAAGGCGGGCAATGTGATGCTAACCAAAACCCTGGCACGGGAACTGGCACCCGAGGTGCGAGTCAATGGCATTGCTCCGGGGGCCATCGCCTGGCCAGAAGATGACGCTGCGCTGAGCGATAAAGCGCAGCAATCTATACTGGAGAAAACCGCCTTGCAGCGCAGCGGCGAGCCTGCCGACATCGCCCGCACGGTGGCATTTTTACTGACTGAGGCGCCCTATATCACCGGGCAGATTATCGCCGTTGACGGCGGGCGCAGCCTACAACAGTAAGGGATAAACTTATGATTAAAACCCTCTGGCTTAGCGAGTCGGGTGAACGCCGCTGCGGCGGCGAAGAGCTTATCGCGCAATGGCGCGAAAGTGGCGACGGCCACCTGTGGATTGATATTTTAAGTGAAGACCCTCGCGCCGAACGCGACTTACTGCTGGCCATGGACTGCCACCCTCTGGCGGTCGAAGATGCCCAGCGCAAAAGACACCCTCCCAAGACCGAGAGTTTTGACGACCAGGAATTGGTGCTGTATCGCGGTATCACTCACTTTGACGAAGAACTCAATGTCGAACTTGTTCCCATTGCTCTGTTCGCCTCAGAAAAGTGTTTTATAAGTATCCATCAGGGTAAATCACTCAGCATCCAACAGCACTGGAACGACGCCAAAAGCTCTCTGGTGCGCCAGCCAGCGCTGCTGGCCATTCGCATCATGCATTATTCGGTAGGCCGCTATCTGGACGCAGTTCTGGCATTCGAAGAGCGGATTAACGATCTGGAAGATGCCATGCAGGAAAGTCCTAACGACTCAGTAATGCGCACGTTAATCTCCTATAAATCTCGTCTGCGTAAATTAAAGCGCGTGTTTAACTACCACGAGCGCATTGCACAGACCCTGTTAAAAGAAACCCCGGATCTATTTATACGCACCGAGCCAGATATCGTCCACGCCTTGCAGGATTTGTTCGACCGCTGCGAGCGAGTACACAGCCTGGCGACCATGTACTACGAAATTTGCGGTGATTTAATTGAAGGCTATCTGTCGCTCACCTCGCACATGCTGAATAACACCATGCGCGTTTTGACGGTCATTACCGCCATTTTCGTTCCACTGACATTTATCGCCGGCATATACGGTATGAACTTCGACAATATTCCGGAGCTGCACGTTAAAAACGGCTACTTTATTGTTATGGGATTAATGGGCTTAATTGGCGCTGGGCTGCTGGTACTGTTTAGAAAACTGCGGTGGCTATAAATGCGGTCAGACATCTGATGTCGGACGCCATGGACGCTGGATAACATTTTTTTGCGTTCTGCGTTCTGCGTTCTGCGTTCTGCGTTCTGCGTTCTGCGTTAGGCATTGTGCATTCCGCGTCTGACATCAGACCTCCGACATTAGACCCTCTTTCCAACCGATATCTCTTTACCGCGCCATTCAAACGATACCGGCCAGAGCTTTTGCGAGCTCTGGTCGTACTCTTGCCACAGTTGCGCATAGGTGCGCTGCAATAACGGATGAACTTCGTCGGGGGCAAGCTCCGCCATGGGCAACAGCACAAAGGCGTTTTTGGTGATCTCGTCGCGGGGCAGTTCTACCCCATCAATGTCACCGGCTTTCTCCGCTACGGTCAGAATATCGATATCGAGAGTCCGGGGACTGAATTTGGGGCCAGCGCGGTTGCGGCCGTTAGCGTCTTCTATCTGCTTCAGCTTTAGCGACAGCCCCCCCACAGGCAGTGACGTATTAATACCCACCACCAAGTTCAAAAAGTTACTGCCGTTAAAGCCTACCGCTTCGCTCTCGTATACAGTAGAAATATCCAGCTCGCCAAACTCTGCGGCCAGCGAATCCAAGGCCGCCCCGATATGGCGATAGCGGTCAATATTGCTGCCCAGACTCAAGTACACGCGACTCATGCCGGCTTTTCCCCGCGTTCGATGATCAGCCCCACATCCCGCGCCCCGCGCAACGCGCCAGGCTTGCTCAGGCGCAAGCGCAGCCAGGGAACATGAAATTCCTCACGCACCAGCGCGGCAATTTCTTCCGCCAAAGACTCGACCAATAGCGCACTGCGATTTTCCACATGAGCGATAATCCGTTTGGATACAGCCTTATAGTTAAGCGCGTATTCAATATTGTCTGTCTCGGCGGCACGGCGAATATCACTGGCCATTTCCAAATCAATACTGACGGTCTGACGCACCTCACGCTCCCAATCGTAAATACCAATAATCGTTTGGATTTGCAGATCTCTTATATAGACAATATCCATGATGTTCTCTTTGTTGGTTTTAATCCGCCAAGGCTCGTTTAAAGCGGCGCCAGGGTATCCAGTGGCCAGCGAGGACGCACGTTAATCGCTAAACCCTCGCGCTGCCCCGCGGCCAGGCGTTGGGCCCCGGCGTAGGCGATCATCGCGCCATTGTCGGTACAGAACTCGTGGCGAGCGTAAAACACCTGCGCCCCGATTTTCTGCAATGCGGTTTCCAGGTCGGTGCGCAAGCGCTTGTTAGCCGAAACACCACCGGCAATCACCAAACGTTTAAAACCAGTAGCCTCCAGGGCGCGACGGCACTTGATCACCAGGGTAGAAACCACCGACTCTTCAAAAGCGCGCGCGATGTCTGCGCAGGTCTGCTCATCCGGCAACCCATCTTCACCTTTGTGCTCTGCAACAGTATTTAACGTATAAGTTTTCAGGCCTGAAAAACTAAAATCCAGCCCCGGGCGATCAATCATAGGCCGGGGAAAGGTAAACCGGCCAGCAGTACCCTGCTCTGCCAGCCGGGCCACGTGGGGGCCACCCGGGTAGTCCAGATCGAGCATTTTGGCGGCTTTGTCAAACGCCTCGCCCGCGGCATCATCTAACGATTCACCCAGCAGCTCATACTGACCAATCCCCTCTACTTTGACCAACTGGGTATGGCCGCCGGAGACCAGCAGCGCAACAAAGGGAAACTCGGGCGGCGAGTCTTCCAGCATAGGAGCCAAAAGATGCCCCTCCATATGATGCACACCGATGGCGGGCACCTGCAGTGCATAGGCCAGCGCCCGGCCAACACTGGCCCCCACCATTAAAGCCCCTACCAGCCCCGGGCCTGCGGTATAGGCAATACCGTCAATATCATTCAGCTGCAATCCGGCCTTACCGAGCACTTCCTTTATAAGGGGCAAAATCTTACGCACGTGGTCTCGCGAGGCCAGCTCTGGCACTACACCGCCGTATTCGGCGTGCACCTCGATCTGCGAATACAGATCGTGAGCCAGAAGGCCATTTTCAGTATCAAACAGTGCGATTCCGGTTTCATCGCACGAGGTTTCTATACCCAACACTCGCATGCTTTATGCCTGTATGCCGTAAAAGCTCGCTATCATATAGATCCCTTTTGTCGGGGGCCAGCCGCGACCGCAAAAAACACGCAAGAAGCGCTTGCAGCCCAGAGCCGAAGTGTATAGAATCCCGCACCCTTAGAACGTTAGACATTTTTTGTTCAACCAAAGGTAAAAGCATGCCTTCAGTAAAGATTAAAGAAAACGAGCCGTTTGACGTCGCTCTGCGTCGCTTCAAGCGCGCTTGCGAAAAAGCAGGTGTATTGGCCGAAGTTCGCAGCCGCGAGTTTTACGAGAAGCCCACCGCTGTTCGCAAACGCAACATGGCAGCCGCTGTTAAGCGCCACGCCAAAAAAGTACAGCGCGAATCTCGCAAGTTCCAGCGCATGTACTAAGCTGGTGCCGGCCACCCGCTGGTGGCCGGGCCATACGCTCAGCATACAATAGGGTAAATTATGGCCTCCGAGCTAAAAACCCGTATTAATGACGAGCTAAAAACCGCCATGCGAGCCAAAGAGAAGGCGCGCGTGGCTGTTTTGCGTTTGATCATGGCGGAATTTAAACGAATTGAAGTTGACGAGCGCATCGAGCTGGATGACGCACGGGTTTTGGCCGTGCTGGACAAAATGCTCAAGCAGCGCCGCGACTCCATCGCCCAGTACGAGCAGGCCGGACGCACCGAGCTGGCCGAGCAGGAACAATCTGAAAGCGTGATTATTCAGGAGTTTCTGCCACAGCCTCTGAGTAGTGCCGAACTGGACGAAATCGTCGACAAAGCCATCGCACAAACCGGCGCCAATGAGATGCGCGACATGGGCAAGATCATGGGCCTGGTGAAACCCCAGGTGCAAGGCCGCGCCGACATGGCCGAGGTAAGCAAGCGGATTAAAGCCTCACTCGGCTGAATCGCATTTCTTTCGGCTCACGGAGAACGTAAAATCATTCCATGAGCCGTATCCCCCAGCCCTTTATTGATGAACTGCTGGACCGCGTCGACATCGTCGAGGTGGTGGATCATCGCGTCAAACTGAAAAAGACGGGCAAAAACTACTCCGCCTGTTGCCCTTTCCACGACGAGAAAACCCCATCCTTTACCGTCAGCCCCGACAAGCAGTTCTATTATTGCTTTGGCTGCGGCGCCAGCGGCAACGCCGTCGGCTTTTTGATGGACTACGAGCGGGTAGGCTTTCCCGAAGCGGTAGAGCAGCTCGCCCACCTGTGCGGGCTGGACGTTCCCAAAGAAGAAACCAGCCCCGGTGCCTCCAAACAGGACCGACTGCGCAAGCGTCTTTACGACCTGCTGGAAAAATCCAGCGATTTTTACCAGCAGCAACTGCGCGAGCATCCCGGGCGCAGCAAAGCCGTCGATTACCTGAAAAGCCGCGGCCTGGACGGCCGCATTGCGCGCGATTACGGCATAGGTTACGCCCCTCCCGGATGGGATAACCTGCTCAGCGCCCTTGGCACCAGCGGCGAAACCAAAGACGGATTGTTGACCGCCGGTATGTTAATTCAACCGGAAAATACCGACCGGCTTTACGACCGCTTTCGCTTTCGTATTGTCTTCCCGATTCGCGACACCCGCGGCCGGGTTATTGGCTTTGGCGGCCGGGTGCTGGGTGACGACAAACCCAAATATTTAAATTCGCCCGAAACTCCGGTGTTTCACAAAGGGCGAGAACTCTATGGCCTGTACGAGGCCCGCGAGGCTTACCGCAACCTGCCCCGACTACTAGTGGTAGAAGGCTATATGGACGTCGTCAGCCTGGCGCAGTTCGGCATTCGCTACGGCGTCGCCACGCTTGGCACCGCCTGCGGCGAAAACCATTTAGAGCGCGCCTTCCGCTACACCAGTGAAGTGGTGTTTTGCTTTGACGGCGACAGCGCCGGGCGCCGAGCCGCCACCCGCGCCCTGGAAGCCGCACTGCCCGCCATGACCGACGGCCGCACGGTTAAGTTCTTGTTTCTCCCGGAAGGCGAAGACCCGGACACCCTGGTGCGCCAAATTGGCCCGGAAAAATTTGAAAACTTGATTAACCTGGCGGTGCCACTCGAAGATTACCTCTTCGACGCCGCCGCCGAAGGCATCAACATTCGCACCATGGAGGGCCGCGCTCACCTCAGCAAGCGCGCCGCCCCACTGCTGGAAAAGCTGCCTAAAGGCGTGTTTCGCGAGCTGATGTTCGACTCGCTGGCAAGCCGCACTGGCCTCAGCCGCGCCACTCTGGAAGAGCTGGTAGAAACACCCGAGGCACTGCCAAGCGCCGCACCAACCCCCACCGCCGAGCCCGAACCCGTGGCGCGCATCCGCGTAGAGGAGCTGCAACCACCGCTTGAGGACATCCCTCCTCCGGACGAATACTATCCAGCCGCCGACCTGCCACCACCGGATTACGAACACGACGTCCCGACAGCGCAGCGCGAACAACAACCAGCGCCAACCGCCAGCCGTTACCTGATGCCACCTCAGCACAAAGCCATGGCGTTACTGCTAGCACACCCAGAGCTTGCCGAGGCAGAACCCGAGCACGAATTTTGGCTCAATCAAGACAACATAGAACTGCGCCGCCTGGGCCGGCTGCTAAAGCTGCTGCACGAGCGCAGCCATTACCAGCTGCCCCATATCCTCGGCCACTGGCGCGCCAACTACGGCGAGGAAGAATCAGATCGCCTCGCCGCGATTGCCGGGAATGACCTATTACACTCAGCCACCAGTATTACGCGCAAAGAAACCGACAGCGAGCGCAGCTATAACTACCGCGCCGCTCTAGAGTCCAGTCTCGCCAAAATCCGCGAACTACAAAGCAAAATGCAGCGCAACCAAGCTCTGGCACGCCTGAAAAGCCCAGAAGCCAAACAACTATCGCGCGAGGAAAAAGCCGCTCTGGTAGCGCAGGCCATCGGCCGGGAAAAATAAACTTTTTTACCTCTTAAACCCTGCATTTCCCTTGATTTTCCTAGAACTGACCACACCCTTTGAGCTATAATCCCGCGCTTGCTTTTTAACTGCTACTTTCACAGGGTATCGAATGGCTGACGACGCTAAACAGCAACAGTCTCGCATCAAAGAGCTCATTGCTCGAGGTAAAGAACAGGGCTACCTGACCTACTCCGAGGTTAATGACCACCTGCCCGAGGACATCTCAGATCCCGATCAGGTCGAAGACATCATCCAAATGATCAACGACATGGGTATCCGCGTTTTCGAACAGGCGCCCAATGCCGATGATCTGTTGATGGCCGACGGCGATTCCTCCGCGGATGAAATTGCCGCTGCCGAGGCCGCTGCTGCCCTGGCCGCCGTAGAAACCGAGGCAGGCCGTACTACCGACCCAGTGCGCATGTACATGCGTGAAATGGGCACCGTAGAGCTGCTCACCCGCGAGGGCGAAATCGCCATTGCCAAGCGCATCGAAGAAGGTGTGCGCGAGCTGATGCACGCCATTTCATACTGGCCGGGCTCGGTACAGCAGGTCATTGACGAATACGAACTGGTGGAAAAAGAAGAGCGCCGCCTCGCCGATGTGATTATCGGCTGGCTCGATCCTTCTGATGAAATTCCTACCGCTGGCGCCGCGCCGTCGAAAAACGACGACAGCGACGACGACGAAGAGGAAAGCACTTCTGGGGTAGACCCGGAAGAGGCCAAAGAGCGCTTTGGCGCGCTGAAAAAGCAGCTGGCTAAAGCCGAAAAAGCGGCCGAAAAACACGGCCGTGACAGCAAGCAGGCCGAGAAAGAACTGAACGCCCTGGGCGAGATTTTTAAATTCTTCAAACTGCCGCCGCGCCAGTTCGACCCCATTTACATCAACGTACGCAGCATTCTCGATCGCGCCCGTCAGGAAGAGCGCGCGATTATGGAACTGTGTGTACGTCGCGCGAAAATGCCGCGCAAGACCTTTGTTAAAGAGTTTCCCGGTAACGAGTCCAACGACGAATGGATCGCGGAAATCATCAAGAAAAAGCGCGATTACTCAGAAGCACTTAAGCCCTATGAGGCAGAAATCACCCGTGCCCAGCGCAAGCTGCAACAGGTTGAAGAAGACAGCGGCCTGAGCCTGGCCGCCATCAAAGACATCAACCGTCGCATGTCCATTGGCGAAGCCCGCGCGCGCCGCGCCAAGAAAGAAATGGTCGAGGCCAACCTGCGCCTGGTAATTTCTATCGCGAAAAAGTACACCAATCGTGGCCTGCAGTTCCTCGATCTGATTCAGGAAGGCAACATCGGTTTGATGAAAGCGGTCGACAAATTCGAATACCGCCGCGGTTACAAGTTTTCAACCTATGCTACTTGGTGGATTCGTCAGGCCATTACCCGCTCCATTGCGGACCAGGCCCGCACCATCCGTATTCCGGTGCACATGATAGAGACCATCAACAAGCTGAACCGTGTGTCACGCCAAATGCTGCAGGAAATGGGTCGCGAACCCACCCCCGAAGAGCTGGGCGAGCGCATGGAAATGCCAGAAGACAAGGTGCGTAAGGTTCTTAAAATTGCCAAAGAGCCCATCTCGATGGAAACCCCCATCGGCGACGATGAAGACTCTCACCTGGGCGACTTTATTGAGGACACCACCATTGTTTCGCCCGTGGAGTCAGCTACCAGCATCGGCTTGACTGAGTCCACTCGCGAAGTGTTGGCAGGCCTGACCGCACGTGAAGCAAAAGTACTGCGCATGCGTTTCGGTATCGATATGAACACCGACCACACCTTGGAAGAAGTTGGCAAACAGTTCGACGTAACCCGTGAGCGTATCCGTCAGATCGAAGCCAAGGCATTGCGCAAACTGCGCCACCCTTCGCGCTCCGACCACTTGCGCAGCTTTTTGGACGAATAAGGGATTTACAAGAGTTCGGAGCTGGCTATAATGCCGCTCCGTAACGCAGAACGCAGAACGCAGAACGCAGAACGCAGAACGCAGAACGCAGAACGCAGAACGCAGAACGCAGAACGCAGAACAGTGTGTTGTAGTTCGCTGCAGAAAACAAACATTACTACTGAACGCAGTAGATTTTGTTCCCTGACAAGGCGCTTGGGAGCCACCCGCAAGGAGCATATATTAATATGTGACTGAGGATTGCGAGCAAGCAACGCAGTTCAGGGGACAAAAGATCAAGTTCAGGGCCCGTAGCTCAGTTGGTTAGAGCATCCGACTCATAATCGGCAGGTCCCCAGTTCAAGTCTGGGCGGGCCCACCATACGGAAAGCCGCTATCTCTTCGGGTAGCGGCTTTTTTATTACTTCTAGCTCAGCTGGTTAGAGCATCCGACTCACCTCTCTATAAAACCCTGGGGCAGGTCCCCAGTTCACAAATTTGACGGGATCAGATTTGGGCGCGGGAGCGCAGCGACGGCGGGCGAAGCCTGAGGCACAGGATGTGCCGAGCCCACTCTGGGCGGGCCCACCATACAGAAGCCGCTATCTTCTCGGATAGCGGCTTTTTTATTGCCCGTAGCTCTATATTGGAGCCCTATCGAATCTTTCTCGGCTCCCCTCAACCCACCGGTGCAGAGCTATAAGAACGGTCAATTTTACTGCGTAAAAACATGCCGTTTTGCAGCTCTTCCTCTAGACGAAAATTTCTCCGCACCCTCGCTCGTCGGTAATCGAGACCTTGATCGGAACATGTGTTGCGCGCTGCGGTCTATCGGCTTAGCGTTTAATAGGTGTAATAAATGGATTCTTTGCCAATCGAGGATGCGCTTTGCAGGCCGGCGCGTAGGGAGATCAGCCATCGGGCTTTAGCGCTGGGGCTGGGGGCGTCCATATTATTACACCTGGGCATCTTTTTACTTTGGCCCGGCAAAACAACGAGTGTGCCAGAGCCTACCGAGCCTCTCGCGATTACCCTGAAACAACGTCCAAACGCAAATCCACAGCCGGTTGCAATAGCAGCCGAGCCGATGCCACGGGTAACATCAAAGCAAGAGCCCAACCCTGCCCCCCGTAAACGGAACAAAGTGACAACCGTTGAGCCGGTTGAGCCGGTTGAGCCGGTTGAGCCGGTTGAGCCGGTTGAGCCGGAATACGACACTAAGCCCGCGAAACAGATCAACCCGCGATTACAATCTGCCAAGGAAGCGCCGCAAGGCGCTTTTGATCCGCGCCTGAGAGGGAGGCTTGGCGGCGGCTATCTGCGCCAAAGCGAATCCGCGCCAAGCACCTATAGAGATATCAGTGGCAGCACCCAAGTAGATTTGGGACACGGCAGCTGCCTGCAATCAAAAGTGGAAAGTAAGCGAGGTATAAGTCAGAACTGGTACCTGACAAATTGCCATAACCGCGAAACCGAGGGCGATAGTATCCTCAGAGGTCTGCAAAAACGCCTCAAGCATCAAGGGCATTGATATTGAGTGCGATAGTGTTTTTGGCAATGGCAATAGTTGCCGCGTCCAACTGAGATTCACGCTTAGCCAGGCGACGCAATAGCGGAGTTCGCCCCACTAGCAAAAAGGCAACCTGCCCCGCCAGCATGTGTGTTTGCACAATAACCTGATGCGAACTCGGCTTGGTGCCGCATACTCTGGCAACCAGCTGGCTGAGATGACTCTGAACTTTGGAAAATGCATTATCGTAGAGCGTATCAAAGGCTGCGCCAGGCGATACCTGCTCACGCAAAATCAGCATTAACCATTTCTCCGCTTCATTGTCCTTGGTAAATACGTCGATCATGCGATGCAAAATAGCGGTAAGCTCGGCCCTGGCTTCCTGCTTATTAAGCCTTTTGGGATTGGGCGCATCGGCAAACGATAATTTTTCCAGTATGCAACGGCTGATGGTTTCAGCAATGGCGAGATACAGCCCCTGTTTGTTACCAAAATAATAGGCAATTGAGCCGATATTGGCGCCCGCTTGGTCCGCAATCATGCGGGTGGTAGTGGCCTTAAAACCTAGCTCGCCAAACAGAGCAATACCCGCATCAATCAATTTGGCTTCAGTGCTCTCGGGTCGTATTGATATATCCTGCCGATTATTTTCCACGTACGCCCTCTACTGATACTTTGAAGGCGTAACTGTATAGCACAGGCACAACCGCCAACGACATAACGGTACCTACCGCCAAACCAAAGGCCATCGCGCAGGCCATGCCATAAAATAGCGGATCGTTACCGGCAATTAATGGCAAAAAACCCAACACCGTGGTGACGGTGGACATGATGATGGGGCGCAACCGCCGCACAGAAGCTTTGATCACAGCCTCAACCGCGGTATATGCAGAGTTTTGTCGATCGATATCAATACGGTCAATCAATACAATCGCGTTGTTAATAATGATACCCGCCAAACTGTACAGCCCCAGCAATACCATAAAACCAAAGTCGGCCCGCATAATCAGCAGCCCCACAGATACGCCGAGAATAACCAGTGGAATGGTCACCACAATCAAAAGCGGCCGCTTAAACGAGTTAAATTGCGCGACTAGCAAGATAAAGATCAAACCGATGCACATGGGCAAGTTTGCCTGCAATGCCGCCTGGCCTTCCGCAGACATTTTCACTACGCCGTCGTACTCGATCCAATGGCCAGGCGGCAGTGTTTTTTCCAGCTCAGTCAACTGGGCGACTACTTTAGGCTGCATTTGTTCGGCGGTCATCACGGTGCTGCGCGCCTGTACGGTAATAGTACGGACTAAATCTTCGCGGTCGATTCTGCCGTAACTGCTTACCAGTTTAATTTCGGCCACCTGATTCAGAGGCACGCCACGACCATTGGACTCTAACGGATAAACGGTCAGGGATTTGAGCCGCTCAAGGCTTGCGCGCTCTTCTGCTTCGTTACGCAGCATAATGGGAATCAACTTATCCCCCTGGCGAAAACGCGATAGCTGATAGCCGTCAATGGCGCCGCGCAATGATTGGGCGATATCCTCCGAGGTGACACCCGCGGCACGGGCCTGCGCCTGGTTTACCTGCACATCCAACGCCGAATTACGCGCTTCCCAACTGTGCTTAATATCGCGCGCACCCGGCTGCTTGGCCAGAATTGCCTCAACGTCTTTGGCACGAGAGAACAGCACTTCTCGGTCTGGGCCTTTTATTTGTACCTCCAGCAAATTGCTGTCGGAGGGGCCCAAAAACATTTTTACCACCTGAGCGCGCAGCTCTGGATGATGATTGACAAAATAGTCGTGTAAACGCTGTTTAACCGCATCCACCTTGTCGCGCTCAGCGACATTAGCCACCAAAAAACCTTTGTTGACCGCCGGGTCTATAGGCGTTAAAGATAGGACAAAACGCGGTCCGCCAAAGCCCGCATAACCCGCCACGCTAGTGATATCTTCAGCCAGCTGCGAATGCTGTTGAATCTCCCCACTGAGTCTTTGAATGGCCTCGTCTGCCTGGGTGGGTGAAATATCCACGGGAAAGTCCACATAGACTAATACCTGGTTGCGGTCCGAGTCGGGGAAAAACTTCTGCGGCACCAACTGCATTAGCCCCACCCCCAACACTAACAACCCCAGCATGACAAACAAAAATACCACGCGATGCGCCAAAGCGTGGCGCAGCAGCAATTCATAACGTCCGCTCATGGCGCGGAATAAACGATCAGACAACGTGGTAGGGCCGGACTCGCTGTTATTGTTTCTCGCAGCAGGCAGGCTTAAAAATCGGTGGCACAGCACCGGCGTGACCGTTAGCGACAAAAACCAAGAGGTCGTTAAGGTAATGGCAATCACAATAGAAATGGAGCGCGTGTACTCCCCGGCCACATGGTTGGCAAGCATCAGCGGCAGAAAGACCAAAATTGTCGTCAGGGTAGAAGACAATAACGGCAAGGCCAACTCCGAACCGGTAACGCGTAAAGCCTCGTCGCGCGTATCGCCGTCCTCTAAGCGGGTTTTAAAATCCTCTGCGACCACAATTGCGTTATCGACCAAAAGGCCCAGAGAGATAACCAGTGTCGCCAGACTCATACGCTGCAGCGACATATCCATAAAGCCCATAACCGCCAGAGTGACCAGCATAACAGCGGGAATAATTGAACCTACAATCAAGCCTGTGCGAAGGCCCAAAAATAAAATCACTACGGCTAAAACGATGGCCAATGTTTGCAAGACACTAGAGGTAACCCCGTAAACCGCGTTGGCAACCTGATCGGCCTGAAAGGTCATAATCTCCAGCTCATAGCCGGCGGGCAAAATGGTTTGCAAATACTCTATTTTGTCTTTTACCTGATGGCCGTAATCCAGCACGCTGCGCCCATCCAGCATGGAGATAGCCAATACAATGGCACGCTTGCCATTAAAGTAAGCAGTCTGACTGACAGGCTCTTGGTAGCCTCTCTCTATTTCGCCCAAATCCCCCAGGCGCATAGACCCGCCGTTGTTAGGCAGCTGAATTTCAGCGCTGGCTAAATCTTGTAAACTGCTGTACGAGCCCGACACCTGAACCGCAAAGCGCTGCTCGCCCGCTTCCATTTCTGCTGCGGGTGGCAATATGTTGCGCTGTTGCAACTGCGAAGCCAGCTGCCCCGGAGACAGCCCCAGCTCGGCTAAACGCGCCTCGGGTAAATTGATATAAATCCGCTCTTCCTGCACCCCCAACAACTCAACTCGTTTGGTGCCCTCCAGTGCGTAGATCTCGGCGCGAATATGTTCGGCCATTTCCAGCTGCTCGGCATGACTGTAAACGCTGGATGACAGTGCCGCGGTGACTACGGCAACATCGCCAAAGTCATCGTTAAAAACGGTCTCTTGGGTGCCATCTGGCAGCGAGGGGTAAGCGGCATTAATTTTTTGCCTGACCTCATCCCATATTTGGTCCAGATCAAAAAACTCGTCGCGCACCTCAATATGAATTAACGAGCGACCGCGCATAGATGTTGAGCGAATGGACTCCACCTGCCCCACCTCGCGAATGCGCGCCTCCAAGGGTTTAGTGATTTTTTCCTCTACCTCTTCGGCGGATAAACCCGGGTAAGCGGTGCTGGCAAGTGCCTCGCGAATAATAATCTGCGGATCTTCACGCGCGGGCAAAGTGAAATAATTGGCAATACCCGCGAGCACCGATAACACCAAACACAGCAGCAAAACGGGACGGTAACGGTAAGCAAGCTCGGAGATATTCATCAATTAAAACGCTCCGGTCCCTGCCCCATAATCTCTACGGTTTCACCCGGCGCTACAAACTCTGCACCGCGAGCGACAATTTGATCGCCAGCGGTTAAAGCACCCCGCACCTCGGCAACTTTGACACGCGGCTCGATAATCTCTACATCAACCTGCTCCAGTGTTCTATCGGCTTTAATGCGCAGCACATAAACACTGTTTTGTTCACCGTGTACCAGTGCAGTTAACGGCACTAAAAAACTGCCCTGGCTGTTTTTTCCGCCGCTTGGAGACAGTAGCGCCTGAGCAGTCATTCCCGCACGCAGATCAGAGCCGTGGGCGCTTAACGCCAGAACTACAGGATAGTTATTGGAAGATTCGGGGCGCGTGCCAATATGCTCAATAGTGGCACGGAGCTTTTCTTGACTCAGCGCCGGTATAAGCACCTGCTGCTCACTACCACGGCGCAACTTACCTACCAAAGCCTCGGGCACATGGGTATAAACCTCAAAGCCGCCGCGCTCCGAGATAGCCTCTAGCACCGGCTCGTTGGGTGCGACACGCTGCGCAGGCTGAGCAACACGCTCACTGATAGACCCAGAAAAGGGAGCTTTTAACTCGGTAAGCGCTACATCCCGCTCGGCAATATTCACCGAAGCCTGGGCCGAACGATAACGCGACTGCGCCGTATCCAGCGCCGCTTTGGCGGTATCTAAATTTGCTTTACTGACAAAACCCTGCCCCTGCAGCTCCTTCAGGCGGCTGTAATCCAGCTCTTTTTCCGTCAAAGCAGCCTTGGCCTCCGACGCTTGCGCCTGCGCCTGCTTAAGAACCAGCTGGTAGCGTTCAGCGTGTAAACTCGCCAGCACCTGACCCTGCTCAACCGCATCGCCCACATCCACGTGAATGGCCTTAATTTCTCCGCCCACCTCAAAGCTCAGCACTGTACGCTCTACCGCCCTGACCCGACCGCTTAAGCTCACCTGACTGGCGCCATTGGCGGGCTCTACTCGCGCCGCATCCACCAGTCTCGGCGCGGGCTTCTCGAGTGGTTTGTCAGCGTCGGTGCAGGCCGTTAAGACAAACCAAAGCGATAACAACCACGCCCCAGCAACCAATCGCTGCTTTGCAGAACTTTTCACACCCACCTCCGGCAAGGAACAAATTTAATCAGTTGATTATAAAATTAATCGCCTGATTAAATCCACCGTGAATTTAGTCTCTCTCTGCACTACCGGAGTCGGAGCGACGGCTCTGATCTTCCTGCAGAACCCGGCGCAAATCATCCAGGTTTTTACGAATTGCGCGCCCATAGCTTTTATCGTCGCCCCAAATCTTGGCGAGCTTGCTTAGAGAGTTTTCGTCATGCTGTTCAAACAAATGACCGGCCCGCTCGGCCGCATCGCTTTGTTGTCCCAGTAGCTTTAGTGCATCCACCCCCAACTTAAGTGCCGAATGAAATGTTTCGCGGCGCAAGCCGTCTACCTCAGCGGCTATTAACTTGTAGGCGTGCGGACGGTCGATGGCCCGCACCAATATTTTTAAATTGGGGAAATGGCGCTTGGCGGTGTGAACAATGCGCATGGCGCGATCCGGTTCGTCCACCGCAATCACCAATAGCTTGGCCTGATCGCCACCGGCAGCGCGCAGCAGGTCTTCACGCGAAGCATCGCCATAGTAGACCTTACTGCCGAAACGACGCACCAGCTCGACCTGGCCCGGGCTGTGATCGAGAATGGTCAGGTCGTACCCCTGGGCCGACAGCAGGCGGCCGATTATCTGCCCAAAGCGGCCATAACCGGCGATAATCACATGCTCTGACGAAGGGATTGACTCATCCTCAGGTAGAGACGAGGCCGTTTTACGTCCCGTGCGGGAAAAAAGGGTTTCGTAGGCAGCGAGCAACAATGGTGTTAGCAACATCGATAACGCCACTACCAAAATCACTGTATCGCCAACGCCGGCATCCACCACCTGATTCGCTTTCGCGGCAGCGATAATCACAAACGCAAATTCACCGCCTTGCGCCAGTGCCAGACTAAAAAGCAAACCGCGCCACTTGCCCATTTTAAACACCACCGCCAACAGCATCAGCACCAGCAACTTGGCAGCCACCAGCGCCACCACCGCCAGGGTGATCACCAGGGGTTTATTCAGCAACAAGTCAAAATCGATGCCGGCGCCCACGGTAATAAAAAACAGGCCCAGCAACAGCCCTTTAAAAGGTTCGATATCCGCTTCTATTTCATGGCGGTACTCACAGTCCGCCAATACTACCCCGGCGATAAAGGCACCCAGCGCCGGCGATAAACCGATAGATTGCATCAGCACGGTAATAGCGACCACGATAAACAGCGCAAACGCGGTGAAGATTTCGCGCAGATCTGTCTCGGCAATTTTGCGAAAAATCGGCGCCGCTAAAAAACGCCCCGCCAGAATCACCGCCACGATAGTCGCCAGACTGACCACCACTTGCACACTGGCAGGCCAGGATTCAATCAAGCTGTGGCTTTCCATGGGCGACTCACTGCCCGCAACATTCGACAACAAAGGCAGAAGCGCCAAAATAGGGATAATGGCGATATCCTGAAACAAGAGTACAGAAAAGGTGTTTCCACCAGCCGGCGTATTAAACAGCCCGCGCTCTTGCAGCGACTGCAACACAATAGCGGTAGAGGACAGTGCCAGCGCCAAACCAATTGCCAGGGCGCTGCGCCAATCGAGATCGCTCACCCCCATAACCAGAGCGGTGATTAAACTGGCCGTTAACACCACCTGCAATCCACCCAGTCCGAGAATCGGTCGACGCATATCCCACAGCCGACTGGGACGTAATTCCAGGCCAATAAGAAATAGCATCATCACGACACCAAACTCGGCCACATGCATAACATCGGTTTGGTCCCCCACCAATGCCAGTGCATAGGGGCCTATCAGCACACCCGCCAGTAAGTAGCCAAGCACCGCCCCCAGGCCGGCGCGCTTGGCTAATGGCACCGCAATAATGGCGGCACACAAATAAATCAGGGCGTTAGTCATGGCGAGCACTCCGTTCTATAGCTGCTATTCTGATAGTAAACTCCTTTAGCCTGCAGACAAGTTATATGATTAGCATAACCGACATTCGTGTTAGCGCTGTTGCAGCGCCACCTACCGGGTTTGGCGGCGACCCTCGCAATATTGCGCAGGGCGGCCCGGTGTACGCCAATGTATATTTGCAAGTATTTACCTCCGACCCTTCGCTTACGGGCAGTAGCATCATTTTTACCAATGGCCGTGGCCTGCAGGAGCAGGCGCAAATGACCGAACGCATCGCGCGGCACTTTCTCCTGCAAACTTCCATTGACGTCAGCCAGCTGCATGAGGGCACAAAGCTTGGCGACCTCGCCCAGCAAATGTTACAAGACCCGGACTACGCTTGGCTCGGCGCCGCTGGGGCCTCGCGTATGGCGATAGGCGCAGTGATCAATGCCCTGTGGGATTTAATGAGCCGATTCCTGAAGTTACCAGCCTGGCGGGCCCTGCTCACCCTGGCCCCAGAACAGTTGGCGGCGCTTATCGATTTTGAGCCCATCGCCGACGTGCTACCGCCCGCCGAGGCAGTGCAAATGCTGCAGCAAGCTCGCCAAGGTATGGATGCACGAATTGACGACATTCACCGCCATGGACTACTGGCCTACAATACCGCGGGCTGGAGCGGAATCGACATCGACACTCTGTGCCAACAGGTGAGGGATTTGATTTCACGCAATTGGTCCATGGTTAAGGTAAAGGTCGGCGCCGAGTTTGCCAAAGCGCGGCTTGCGGCCGCCGGCCGTGGCGAATGGTTAAGCCGCACCCAGCTGGACGAGCTGGCAAGCCGCGCCGCCGAACAAGACTGCGAGCGCCTCAGTGCCGTGTTCGACACCATTTCCCAAAACGATCAACGCCTGAAGCAAATGACCCTGGCGGTGGACAGCAATCAAATCTTCGATGTGCAAAGCGCGATCGTCTTCATTCATAAGCTGGCCAAACGCTTGTACCGGGTTAATCCCTCCTACCAAATCCAGTGGTTTGAAGAGCCTACCTCCGCCCAGAGTGCCATGGGCCATGTGCAGATCGAGCAGGCCCTGACTATGTCTTTCTCCGATTTCGAGCCACCGTTGCAAGCGCCCATATCCACGGGCGAGCAAGGCGCCAGCCCCAGTGTTTTTAAAGACTTACTCTTCGCCCAGCTGGGCCGATTTGATCACGAGAAAACCTATGCACTGCCAGTGCTGCAGATGGATTATTGCCGTGTCGCCGGTATTGCCGACAACCTAGCCATATTGCTACTGGCACAAAAAGCGCGGCAGCAGGGGCGCAATGTGCGTATCTGCCCCCACGCCGGTGGCATTGGCCTATGCGAAGGAGTTCGCCACGTGCAGGCGATCAAGCAAGCACTGTTCGGCGCCAATGATAACCGTGGCACCGCCGACATTTTAGAGTTTGTAGAAGAGCCGAGCCGCAGCGTGCACGAAGGTGTGTTCAATAACCCGGCGCTGATTAGTAACGGCTATTACCAGATGAACCACGAGCCCGGCGTTGGTGTAGATTACGCCGACGCCGGCCTTGAGCTATACCAGCTTCCCAACGGCCAGGCCTGGCAAACTAAATCACTGCAACCGCTGGCGCGGCAGATTAGCCCTTGATTCACCGCCTTATAGGGCTTGGCCCTATAAGACATAACCGCGCCCTTATTTTTGCTCGCTGGCTTCACCGTCGTTCGCAGCACTCGGTTGGGTGTCAGGCATTTCTTGCACAGCAACCCGAGCGGCCGGTGCCGATCCGTCTTTGTCTTCGCCAAAGTAAAGCGTTTGATGGGGGAATGGAATTTCAATGTTGCGCTCATCAAAGGCGTACTTCATGCGGCGATTAAACTCGCGCCCCACCTGCCATTGTTTTATCGGCTTAGTCATAATGCGCGCTTTAATGACAATGGCACTGTCGGCAAACTGATCCACCCCTAGAATTTCTATGGGTTCAATAATCAGGTCTTTGTACTCGTCTTCTTGCTGCATTTCGGCGCCAATTTCCTTCAGCACCTCAATGACTTCATCCGGGCTCTCGCGATAAGCGACACCCACATTAAACATATAGTAGCTGAACTCTTTGGTGTAGTTCTCCACTACTTTAATCTCCCCGCAGGGAACGGTGTAAACTCGACCATCCAGATCGCGCAACTGCACTTTGCGCAGAGTAATTTTTTCCACAATACCGGTTTTGCCGCCTACGCCTGCAACATCGCCCACCTGAATCAAGTCTTCAAAAATCAGAATAAAGCCGTTTAGCACATCTTTAATAAGCGCTTGAGCCCCAAAGCCCACAGCAATACCAACGACCCCGGCACTGGCAAGCAGCGGCGTCACGTCCACCCCTAACTCGGAAATAAGGGTGATACCGAAAATCACCACCAAAGTGCCGTAGAGAACATTGCGAATAATCGGCAGAAGCGTATTGATCCGGGCACTGCCACGGTTGGACAAGCGGTAAAAATAGCGCTCGGCGGCGGTGACGATTACCTCAAACACCACCATGGTAACAATCAGGCCGATGGTAAAACTCAGCAAGCGGGTTGACCACGCCGTTATCCCCTCGACGATTGTTGTATTGGAGCTATCGCCCCACCAGACAACCACCAGCGCCAAACAGGCGAATAACACGGTGAGCAGAATTAAGGAGAAATTGCTTAAGCGCTGATACAGTTTAATGCGCTTAATATTGCCCGGCATACGGGTGCGCTTGCGCAGCTTTCCATAAAGCTTTCGATTGCCCACGCGAATCAGAATAATGACGATAAAAGCGATGACGCCAACCACCGCCGAGGCGATCGCATGAGCCGACCAGCCGCTGGTAAAACCGAGGCTTGCGAGGAATTTTTCTACCACGCTCTGCCATGACTCGGTTACCGCTGAGACGTTGATTACCTCGTTGACATCCACCCCGACCGATTCCGACTGGCCACTGTCTTGCGATTGTTCGCTCGCGGCACTGGACGCACTACTTGCACTGCTAGAGGAAGATTCTTGAGTAAACTGCTCGGCAATGGCTTGGATTTGAGCTTCGGCGCTCTGATTGACTATCAAACCCACCAGCAGCAATACAAGGGCGACTAAAGTTGGCAGGAATTTTTCGGTGCGCCAGGGCAGGCCCATAATCAGTTACCTCTTTACTCCATACATACAAAAGCAGCGGCCCGGGGGGTCGGGCCGCTGCTCGCGGTCAGTCTTACTTTAACTTAGCAGTTTTCGCCTGACACTTCTTCGCAGACATTAATCGACGGCATCTTCGACTTCATCGGCGGCGTCGTCCATAGCATCACCGGTCTCTTCAGCCGCGTTGTCCAGATTCTCGCCTAACTCTTCAGCCGGTCCATCGTTGGTGTCACAAGCGGCTAGTGGCAGGGCAAATACAGCCAACAGCAAAATGCGTTTCAGAATAGACATAATTGAGCTCCTTGATACGAAATTGATTCTTGGTTTTGTGAGAGCGGCAAGCCGCGTATTACTTTCACGCTTTAAACTATAGCTCAAACCGTGCCAACTTCCACAAACCACATAAGCCATTGATTTATATGACTTTTTATACGGCCGCCAAAATCTTATATTCGCAAAAGGATAAACATATGCAAACTCATACCGCTCAGTTGCAAGAGTTACAACGCCGCGCTTAGCGCCCTGCCCTACAAAGTCTGCAGATCCTGTAAAGAAACCGGTTTGAGTAAACTGGCACTGATACCCGCCGCCGTCACTTTATCTTCCGCCACCGGATCACCGCTCAACACTATAATCCGCACTTCGGGTGCAATAGCTTTACAGCGAGCCGCCAAGTCATAGCCGTTGGCGTCGGGTAAATTCAAATCCATTAGAATAACTTTGGGCTGATGATTTTTTAGCTGCGATTCTGCTTGCGCCCCAGAGGAGGCCTGATACACCGTCCAGCCCAGTAGCTCCAATAAGCTAGAGGTGGCTTGCAGTGCATCGGCGTCGTCCTCAACCACCAATATCCCGTCGGTAGCAGAATTTGCAGTACCGTCGTTGCTTGAGCGGAGATAGGTCGCCAGTGTGTTGTATAACTGCTGCTGATCCACCGGCTTACTTAAATAAGCGGTAAAACCTGACTCCAGGCATTTATCCATGTCGCCTTTCATGTGCGCTGCCGTGAGAGCGATTAAGGGTTGCTCGGCACCAGACTCGCGAAACTTTTGCGCCGCCTCATGTCCGCCCATAATCGGCATATGAATATCCATCAGCACGATATCAAACGGTTCGCCTTTATCCCGCTCTAGCTCGGCCAACCGCAAAGCCTCTTCACCGTTGCGCGCGTAGGTCACCTGCAATCCAGCCTGCTGCACAAAATGCCCAATTAGCAGTCGTATATCACGTAAATCATCGACCACTAAAACCTTGCCTTGCAAAACAGGAATGTCATTGGGAGCGGCGCGCTGGTCCTCAAAGTCCAGCGAGAAAACCCGGCGCTCAACATTGCCAACATCGCCTATATCAATGGTGAACTCAAAACAACTGCCTTCACCCGGCACACTGTCCACTTTTATCGCGCCACCCAGACGCTCTACCAACTGCTGACTGATCGCAAGCCCAAGCCCAGTACCGGCGCGTGGCTCAGCATAGGATGAGCCGTGCGTTTGCACAAAGGGTTGGAAGATATCCTGCAATGCTTCTTGTCGTATACCAATACCCGAATCTCGCACCAGAAATCGCAGCTGCTCTTTGCCGCCCTGAACAACAGGCACCACCTCCATAGACACAGAGCCAAAGTCGGTAAACTTGATAGCGTTACCCAGCAGGTTCAGTAGCACTTGCCGCAATCGCGTTGGGTCTGTGTGTATTTGATAGGGTAGTGGCTGCGGCGCGTCCAGCTGCAACTTTAAGCTCTTATCGACCGCAGCGCCGTGCATCAAAAAGTAAATATCGGTGAGAAATGAAGACAGGTATACCGGCTGAATTTCCAGCTCAAGCTTGCCCGCCTCAATTTTAGACAGATCGAGAATGTCATTCAGCAATCCCAAAAGGTGCTTGCCGTTACGGTGTACAACCCGTAGATGACCCAGCGAATCCTCGTCTTTATTGGTATTAATTAATAGCTCGGTAAACCCTAGAATCGCCGATAAGGGTGTGCGAAGCTCATGACTCAAATGAGCTAAGAATTCACTTTTAGAGCGATTCTCCGCTTCAGCCTTTAGTCGTTCAACACGCTCGTGCTCCATTTCTCGGCGCGCCAAAGCGTAACGAATAGAGCGGGCCAACTGCTCTGCCGACAATCTGTCTTTTACCAGGTAGTCAACCGCGCCAGCCTGCAGGGCCTGCATATCAACTTCGCCCTGATGCATGCCAGTTAAGAGAATAATAGGACCAGAATAACCGAGCCCCTGAGCCTCGCTGAGCAGCTCAATACCGTCGCGAGCGCCGAGCTTGTAATCCATTAAACATAAGTCGTGACGATTCTGGGCCAACATTTCCCGGCCCGCCTCGTAGCTGTCGGCCCAGTCAAGCTGATACGGACCTGTGGTAATTTCATCCAACAGGTCACGGGCCAACATAAAATCGTCTTCATCGTCATCGACGATGAGCAGCTTTACCCCTTGCATAGCGATATTAAGGCAACTCTACGAATTCCACCCAGTACTTACCCAGGGTGCGCATTAGCTCCACCAAAACATCGAAGGTCACTGGCTTGGTAATATAAGAAGCGGCGCCCAAATCATAGCCTTTCAGCATATCCTCTTCTGCCTTAGAGGTAGTAAGAATAACCACCGGGATGCGCTTTAATACCGAATCCTGTTTGAGCAATGCCAGAGCTTCGCGACCGTCCATCTTCGGCATATTTAAATCCAGAAGAATAAGGCCAGGTAGAGGATACTTCTCTCGATCGGCATACTGACCGTCGCCACGCAGATATTCCATCAGCTGAACACCGTCTTCAGCAAAGTGCAGCTCATTCAACACCCGGCTTTCCATCAAAGCTTCCTGAGTTAACAGACGGTCATCGGCATCATCGTCTGCCATTAAAATTACCAATGTCTTCTTATCCGCGCTCATTCATTCTTCCTCTGCAGGATCAAACTGTGGTTGTTGTAGCGGTATGTGGATAATAAACTCTGAGCCCTCGCCAGGCTGGCTCTTCGCTTCTATCTTTCCCCCGTGGCGCTCAATGATTTTTCGGCACAAGGCGAGGCCAATCCCCGTACCACTGTATTCGTCGCGCCCGTGCAAACGCTGAAATAAGTTAAAAACTTTTTCGGCATACTGTTCGTCAAAGCCGATACCATTATCGCTAAAACGCAGCCGACACCAGCTCACGCCATCATAGAGATGATCCCCCTCTAGGGCGAACTCTTCCCCGGTGCTAGCCTCAACTCGAATAACAGGGGCGACACCTTCTCGCCTGAATTTAATGCTGTTGCCAATCAGGTTCATAAACACCTGACCCAATTGCGAAGCGTCCGCATCCAATGTCGGCAGCTCGGCTACTTCTAGTGTCGCGTTGGCGTCTTCAATCGCGTATTCCAAATCATCTCGAACTTGTGCCACCACCTTATTCAGATCGACAACCTCGAAAGGTTGCTGCCGAGTGGACACCCGCGAAAAACTCAACAGGTCATCAATCAGTTGCGACATCCGCTCAGAAGCGGCGTGCATACGCTCAACATAATCGGCGCCGCGCTCACCCAGCTCGCTACTGTATTTTTGCCGCAACCTGTCACCAAATGCGCGTATTTTGCGCAGGGGTTCCTGCAGATCGTGTGATGCGACAAAGGCAAATTCCTCCAACTCGCGATTGCTGCGCTGCAATTCTTCCGAATATTGCTGTAACGCCAGGGTTCTCTCTTCAACTTTATCTTCGAGTTCGTTATTTGCCTGCTCAATACGCTCGTACAGTGTTGTAATTTTCTTGTTATGACGGAACACGGCTATGAACACGCCCAACGCCAACAACAGACCAATGGTGTTATTGGCAATTAATACGTTTAGGATAAACTCTCTGTCTTCACGAGCCACCATGCGATTGCGATACAACAGTGCCCGCTCGTCAGACTCCATTTGTGAAATCAGTTCAGAAGTTTCGCGCATCAGAGCAATGCCGCGGTCAGTTCTTACCAAGCTAACGGCTTCGGCACGTCGATTACTGTGCATAAGAGCGACGACCTCCTGCATTTCATCAATTTTTGCGCGGACCAGCTCCTGGATCGCTTGGAAACGAACCCTCTGCTCTTCTATTTCGGTGGTTGACTCAGCCAGAGTAGCCAATAAGTGATCCAGCTTGGCTAGGGCATCGTGATAGGGCTCTAAATACTGACCATCTCCGGTCAACAAATAGCCTCGCTGGCCACTTTCGGCATTCACCAACTCGGTTTTTAAGTCCTTAATAAGCCCCATAACGGCCAAAGTATTGGTCACACTCTGGCTGTTATCGTGCATCAAGCCAATAGACCGATAAGCTGCAGCCATACTAAAGCTGAAAAAAACCACCACTACTATAAGGGCTAATATTCCCGGTTTGCTGGGCATACCCGTCGCTTTTAAACTGCGCACTACACTCACTTATCCGTGTCCAACTCATCGGCCAGTTGCTGCAAGGTTGCGCTGCACCGCTGGCATTCGGTAAGAATCACATCTAAAGACGCTACGGCTTTGTCTATATCCGCACTTGTCTGCAGGGCGAGCTTACTAAGCTCAGCGTGCACCGAAATATTATTCAACGGGTTGCGCGCATCGTGAATCAACTTGCGATAGTTATCATCCATACCAACTCTCACTATTGCTCTTGATCAGCGTAGCTGTTCAACCGGTTATAAAGCGTTTTAAGACTAATACCGAGCATTTCTGCCGCTTTTTTCTTGTCACCATCCAAATGTTCAAGCGTTGTTTCAATCAGTTCTCGCTCTACATCCTCTACGGTTTTCCCCACCGTAATACCGGACATTTTGCTCTCACCTGTTTTGGAAAACGGCGAGGATAAATCATCAGGCAAAACCAGAGTATTGGTGGTTCGGTCGGCCATAATATAAGCTCGGTGTATTGCGTGGCGTAACTCACGCACATTGCCTGGCCAGTCATAAGATTGCAAACGCTGAAGACTCGCCTCATCAATGCCGATTTCGGCCTTGTACTGACGATTAAAATCTTCCAGAAAATGGCTTACTAACAGCGGAATGTCTTCCAGGCGCTGACGTAAAGGCGGGATGTAAATCGGAAACACTGCAAGACGGAAATATAAATCCTCTCGCAAGCAATTTTCTTCAGCCAGCTGAGTTTCTGTCCGGTTGGTCGCCGATACCACCCGACAATCTATATCGATGGCGCTGGTAGCGCCCAGGCGGGTTACCTTTTGTGTCTCTAGCACTCGCAACAAGTTCGGCTGCTGTTCGATAGGCATCTCGGTGATTTCGTCCAAAAACAAGGTGCCTTTGTTAGCCAGCTCAAACACCCCCGCTTTGCGATGTGACGCACCGGTAAAAGCGCCTTTTTCATGCCCAAATAATTCGCTGGAAATAAGGTCGCGGGCAAATGCACCGCAGTTGGCAGGTACAAACTCCCCTTCGGGCTGGCTGGCGTAGTGGATGGCGCCGGCCACCACCTCCTTACCCACACCGCTCTCGCCCATAAGCAAGACATTAGCTTTGGTGCCTGCCACCCGCTCGATCATTTCGTAGAGTTTTTTCATAGGCGCTGATTCGCCTACAAGATGACCAAAATGCATGCCGGCCCGCTCTTCGCGGTGCGCTTTACTGGCCACCGGATTATCCAAAAGGCCTTGCAACTGCTTGAGATCAATCGGCTTAATGAGATAGGAAATGTTCGGGCCGTATAAATCTTTCACTACCGATTTAACCGAGGGATGCCCGGTCACCAGCGTGACGTTGGTCGTATCACCGTTTTCCAATTTATCCAATACGTGCAGGCCGCTGCCGTCCGGCAAAATCAAATCCAGAATGACATGGTCAAACACTCTCCCCGCCGCTACCTGCTGAGCTCCGGCTACCGAATCTGCAGTGACCACCGAATGCCCCAACATCGTTAACAATTCACCGGTTGCGTCAAGAAAAGCCTGGTCGTCGTCTACCAGTAGTATCTTTGCCACTTTATCCCCTCTTTTTAAAAGATCTATCCCGTTAGGGTTTCACTGATCGCGCAGATTTGGTGTAGTGAAAAAAGTCCGCCTAGCCCAGGAAGAAGCCAAAATTACAGCGCGCTTGTAATCTGTGCCCGATTAGAAGGGCGTAACCCCGTCAGTTCCGGCTAAAACCTCCCAAAGCTCGCCGCGCTACCCCCTACCACTGTACTTTTGGCACTGGCACAGGGCTTGCTAAAGTCGAATCAGCCGAGTCTAAACGAACCTTAGGAGTAGCACAATGAGTCAATCATCCCCAAGCAGCAAGACCCTGACTTACCTGGCAGGCCTGGGCGGTGTAGATAGCACGGGGAGCGATAGCCTATCGCGTCATAACCGTCCAAACACTCAGAAATCCAGCGCCGCCATCGACGCCAAGCAAGGAGGGATTTTCAACTTCGTGAAACGCTTGTGCGGACGCTAAAACCCATCGCAGGCCTGCTCGCCTGGCCCCGCAACAGGGGCCCCATCGCGCTGTTATTCTAGGAAAGATCCACCACCCGCTAGAAAGACTGAATGAACCCTGTCATCGCCGCCCTTTTGGCGACCTTAGAAAGGCGCGAATTGGGAGCCAACCTATGCCAGACGAACCCTGCGACAAAGGCGCCGCACGCGAGCCCCTTCCAGAGACTTTCGGCATCCGTGTGCGGGTCCTGCGCCAGCAGCTGTTTTAGCTGCCGCCCCTGAGCCTGCAGCTTAAGGTGGCGGTGCTGAATCTTTTTTTGCAGTCGCATTGGACAACTCCTCACGAAACTGTTGCACACTTTGCGTGGTATAGGGAAAGCTCATATTTCGCTGGTACTTTTTTAATGCCCAGCGCAACACAAACAATGACAACAACTGCAGCGCGAACAACGTGGCGAAACCGACCAAAGCCTGGCCACTCCACTCGAAAGTCGCCCAGGCGACCAGCGCCGAAAAGCTAAGCCACACCAATAAGGTCGCGGGGAGCATCAATAGCCAGCTGGCAGCAGCTTTAGGGATGCTGCGCACGGCAAGCACAAACTCTAGCTTGAAAAGCTCGGCACTGCTTTTGACAACATCCAGGCTCTGTTCTCCGAGCGCCAGAATTCTCTCCAGCTCTTCGCTGAGCTCAGAATGAGCAGCGCCCCCGTGAGGCTCCTGATTCTCACGGGGGCGGCTGTTTTGCTCTGTCGGCTCCACGGGGCTTAACCCTTCTTAGAGCCCGACAGCAGGCGAGACACCACCCAGCCGGCAGCAAACGCGACGCCAACTGTCACCAAAGGACGTTCACGCAGGTAGTTCTCCGCTTGCGAGCCATACTCGCGGGCCGCTTCACGACCTTCCTCGACTTTCAGCTTGGCCGAAGCCGCGCCCGCGGAACCCACGGCACCTACAGCGTCGCGAACGCTTGCCGATGCATCCTTGATTTTATCAAAGGCTTCGCTGACTGAAGCCTGCTCAGTAGAATTCGAACCTGTCTTACTTGCTTGCGTAGCCATATCTAACTCCTGTTAATTAATAATTAAACCTGCTTGAGGTCAATACTTGAGACATCGTTATGGTCGACGACGACCAAAAATAAGTGACAGTACAAACAACACCAGAAACACCACGAACAAGATTTGCGCGATTCCTGAAGCCGCACCGGCGATACCACCAAAACCAAGTACAGCAGCGATTAAAGCAATAACAAAAAACAAGATAGCGTAACCTAACATCATCATTCTCCTATTAAATGACTTCGCTGTTACACACTCAAATGCCGTGCCAATTATTTTTGCTGTAAAAGCAGTACTTTTGCGGGAGTTTTGCCGGTTTTCGGTAAGATTTTTTGCAAAGGCTGCAAAAGCTTACGACTTTTTACACTTATCACTTAGTTTGCTCGGCACCACTAAAGATAGAAGACGCAAAGCCCCCGTTCAAAACTTTAACCCAGCTTCCCACCAGGTTCAGATGGGTCGCCAAAATGCGCACGCAAACAAGCAGAGGAATAGCGATCAGCATACCCACAGCTCCCCACAACCACCCCCAGGCGAACATCCACAGCACTACCAAAAGCGGATTAATATTAAATCTCTGGCCCAGCAGCGTAGGCGTCACGAACTGACACTCGATAAAGTTAAGCAGCAAAAACGCCCCAGGCACGGACAGCACATGAAAGAATTGGTAAAACTCAATAAACCCGACACCGGTTAAAATAATTGCCAACAACATGGGCCCGACATAGGGAGCAAAATTCAAGATGGTCGCAAGCGCCCCCCACAACATTGGATCGTCCACCCCCAGCGCAGCCATGGCCGCGGCCGTCGCCACACCCAGACCGACATTAATTAAGGAAATCACCAGAACATAGCGAGACACGTCGTTCTGGATAGTCTGAAACATAACCACGGTGGTTTTTTTACGTGAAAACGAGCTTTGAGCGCGGACAATATTGCGCATCAACTCATCTCCAAACACCAAAAAGAAGTACGTGATGACAATAATTGCCCCGACCTGTACCGCAAACAACATAGTGGTTTCCGCAAGCACAGACACCACACCTTGCAAGGTCGAATCTACCGCCTGCTCAATGGATTTGCCATCACCACCCTCAGAGCCGACACTTGAGCGCAACGCTTCGAGCGGCTGCGCTACATCCCCGACCTCAGATGTCAGCCTTTCCATGATTGCCGGGATCACCTCAAACCATCGCGTTGCCGGCTCTACCAGCAGCCCGACAATATAGACTGCAAGCGTCATCAATGAGCTAATCACCAAAATCGCCCCCAGGGGCCGAGGAATTTTCAATATCAGCATCAACCTGACTATCGGACTGGAAAACAGCGCAATAAAACCCGCAACACACACGGGCACTAAAAGCGTCTCAGCAAAATATATGGTGTATGCGATCGCGAGGATCGCTATCACATTTAACGCTTTAGCTTTTACGGTGCCAACCGGTGCAATCTCGGGTTTCACATCTATATTAGTATTCATCGTCAGGGGAGCCTTTTTAATTGAAGTTCAATTAATACATCACAACCACAATGCCAAATTCATACCAGTAAAAATTCGATTTAAACCCTCTTTTCTTTCTTCCTTACAAAAAACCTGCACTTTTTTCACGAACGCGCTGCGGACACTGCCACCAAGCCCGTGATTACGGGCCATTCAAAATTGGCACAGTTTGCGCATTTATCCGGGCAGTACTTTTCACAAAGTTATTCGCAAGCATTTAACGAGTCAGGAGACACGAAATGAAACGCAAAGCCTTACAGTCATTTATTGCACCGGTAACGTCCGTCGCGCTGGTCACTGCTTTTTCTATTTCGACTGCGGTAGGCGCTAACTCGCAGGGTGCTTATGACGACAAACGCAGCGCCGAGGAATACTGGGCGGAATTCAAGCAAGACAGTGAGCAAAACTGGGACAACACTCAGGAGGCCTTCCGCGACGGCTGGATTGAAAGCAAGCTGGAAACTGCGCTAATTCTGAACGAGCATCTGAACCCATTTGAAATCGACATCAGCGTCGACGACGACACCGCAACCCTTAAGGGCGAAGTATCCAGCGATATAGACAAAGAGCTGGCCGAAAACGTCGCCATCGGCATTGAGGGTATTGATGATGTCGAAAACAAACTAACGGTAGCAACGGATCTCGGCTCGGAACAAGAGCAGGAAACTGGCCGCAACTTTTCCCAGTATATGGAAGACATCTCCACCACCGCCGCAATTAAAACCGAGCTACTGGCCTCATCTAACATCAATGGGATATCAATTGATGTAGATACCTACAAAGACGAAGTCACTTTGTCTGGCGAAGTCGAGACACAGGCGCAACGCAAATTGGCAGAAGCCATTGTGTCTAAGCGCGAAGGTGTAACCAAGGTGGTCAACAACCTGAAGGTCGCCTCTTAACTCACGCGCCACAACTAATGTTAACAACAAGCCGGACCCCGTCCGGCTGCAACCGGAGAAGATCATGGCACAGTCAGCGTTTATTCAAGATTTAGATTCACGCCGTGAACAGGCGCGTAAGCACATGATGAAGGGCGCCGTCACAGAAGATTACACAGAGAACCGCGCCACTATTTTAAAGCTGCTGAACGAGGCTTTGGCGACGGAACTGATTTGTGTTTTGCGTTACAAGACCCACTATTACACCGCGAACGGTCGGGGCACTAAAGCGGCCGCGGAAGAGTTTTGGGAGCACGCGCAAGAAGAGCAGGAGCACGCAGATCGCCTGGCCGAACGCATCTCACAACTGGGAGGCGAGCCGGAGATGAACCCGGATATCCTCAGCAAGCGAGCCCACAGTGACTACCACAGCGGCGGCGACACCCTGGAGATGCTGAAAGAAGATCTGATTGCCGAGCGTATTGCCATCAGCAGCTATCGGGAAATGATTGCCTATGTGGGGGACCAGGACCCAACTACGCGCCGCATTCTCGAAGATCTGCTGGCGCAAGAAGAAGAGCACGCCGACGATCTGGTGGATTTAATCGAGCATATTGCCGAATAAACGCCAGATTGCGCCAGCAAATTTAGTTCAGGGGAAGTAGCCCTTCCCCTGAACTAGGCGCGAGACTTTTTGATGAGATCGTAGGCGACCTGAATTTCTTTCGATCGCTCAGTAGCTGCTTTTACCGCATCCTCTGGAAGGCCTTGGCCCGCTAGTTTATCCGGATGATATTGACTCATTAATTTGCGATAGGCGCGCTTAACCTCAGCGTCAGAGGCGGAGGATTCTACCCCCAGAGCGGCATAGGCCTCAGCCAGTGCGTTCGGGCTCGACTGATTGCCACCGCCCGCACCCTGGCGGTAGCCGCCGCCAGCAAAAGCGTTCTGCGCTTTGATCATTTTCAGTATTTGCTCAAAGGCAAAACCGTTAATGCCCAGCCCCGCCGCTATCTCACGCAACACTTTCTCTTCTGCGGCATCAAAACTGCCATCGGCAAGAGCCAGATTAACCAGGTAAGACAACAGCATTTGCACCAGGTTATGGCGACGACCACACTGAGCGCGAAAAGCTGCCATGGTAGGGTTGGGATCGAAATCTTTAGCAGAGCCGGTCTTAAACAAGGCGATTGCTTCACGGCGCTGCTCGGCGGTCAACCCCATTTGCGTCATCAGCTGTTCGGTTTGCGCAACCTCCGCTTCACTGACCCGCCCATCGGCCTTGGCCAAATACCCCAAAAGGGTAAACGTGGTTTCAAAAAAGCTTTTGCCAATGGCGTCTCGATCCGCTTGCGAGGGCTGACGCACATTGGCCGCATAGCCCTTGTCAAACAAATGGCCGAGTATGACCCCGAGGATGGCCCCGGGAATAAACCCGATCACAAAACCGATAATACCGCCAACGAGCTTACCCATCGTTAATTTGATCTCCAGCCGTACAAAGCCGCTAAGCTTACCATAGGCAGGCCGCCCGCTGGCTGCCTAGGGCCTACGAAGGGCAACAATTCTTAACCCATTCGCGCCCTGCAGGGGCCATGAGTACCTCGCGCCTGGTAGAGGCATTCCGTATAATCGGCGCACAACTGATAAGAACATCACGCTATGACAGAGACACCAGATACGTTACTTGAAAAGCTGCTCCTGCCCCGCCTGGACGACAAAGCGCGGAAGTTTTGGCATAACGCCCGCACCGAACTGGCAGCAAACTGCAGCAGAAACCGTTTTGCCGCGCTGCTTGCTCTGGCTAGCCGCTATAGCAAAAGGCGCCCGCTGGGATTGAGTGGTATTGAACAACAGGAGGTGAGCGCGGCTTTACCCGGCTTGGTGATGGACGACTGGAACCTACTGGAGCTACTCAGAGTCGCACTTATCTGCCAGCGCCGCGATATTGAGAGCGAGCAGTTTGCGGAGGATTTTGAAGCCCAGTTCGTCTATGCCGACGAAGGCGAAACCTGCGCCCTGTACCGCGCCCTGCCCTTTTTACCGGCGGGAAAGCGCTTTGTCTGGCGCGCCGGAGAGGGATGCCGCACCAATATGCTGAGCGTTTTCCAGGCCATTGCGCTGGATTCGCCCTATCCGGCCAAGCACTTTGACGATACAGCCTGGCACCAGCTGGTAATGAAGGCCCTGTTTCTGGATTTGCCGCTGTGGCGGGTTGTGGGGCTTGATCAGCGCCGCTCGGCCGAACTGACTCGAATGGCACTGGACTATGCTGAAGAGCGTGAAAGCGCCGGGCGCAGCCTACCGGTGGGATTGTGGCTGTGTTTTGGCAGCCAGGACGCCGCGCGATTAAAGGCTCTGGCAGAGCGCCGCTGGGTGGGCGCCGATGCGCGCGAGCGCAAAGCCATAATTTTCGGACTGGTGCGCGCAGATTTGCAAACCCATGTACAGTCATTAGCCGCCAGCGAAGCGGACACCGAAGTGGCCCAGGCCATAGATGACGCCCTGGGCGGACTTACTCAACAAACCCATTTTGCCCGCCTGGTGGCGGGACAGAGCGAGAGTTAGCCATGAGATTTTTTGACCCACATATTCATATGTCCAGCCGAACCACCGACGACTATCAAAACATGGCAGCCGCCGGTGTTCGCGCGGTGATCGAACCCGCCTTCTGGATGGGCCAACCGCGCACCAACGTGGGCAGTTTTATTGATTATTTCGCCAGCCTTGTAGGCTGGGAGCGTTTTCGCGCTTCGCAGTTTGGCATTGCCCACTACTGCACCATTGGCGTTAATTCCAAAGAAGCCAACAACGAGGGCCTGGCCCGCGAAGCGCTGGAGCTACTCCCCCAGTTCGCCCTTAAAGAGGGTGTGGTGGCCATTGGTGAAATCGGCTATGACGAAATGACCCCCGCCGAAGAGTGGGTGTATCAACATCAGCTGCAATTTGCCGTGGACCACGACATGGTGGTGATGGTGCACACCCCCCACCGCGACAAGAAAAACGGCGTGCTGCGCTCGATTGATGTGGCCCGCGAAATAGGCGTGCCCATGGAAAAGCTGGTGATTGATCACAACAACGAAGAAACCGTGCAGAGCGTGCTGGACGCCGGCGCCTGGGCGGCCTTTACCATTTACCCCAATACCAAAATGGGCTCGGAGCGGATGGTAGAAGTGGTACGCCAGTACGGCCCCGAGCGCATTATCGTCGACAGCTCGGCGGACTGGGGCGTGAGCGACCCACTGTCAGTGCCCAAAACCGCGCATTTAATGCAAGAGCGAGGCATCGACAAAGCGGCCATTGAACTTACCTGCTGGCAGAATGCCCTGGACGCCTACGCCCAGTCCGGGCAAATTGACGTTGAAGAGCTACTGCGACAACCGGTTATCGACCAGTCGCAAAAGTTCAGCGACAACACTGTGCTGCGCGGTCAGCAACCTCGCATTGACGAGCCCGTCAAAAATTAAAGGCAGTTGTACGTGTATCAGATAGAGCAAAGCTTCACCATGAATTACGCCTTCCCGGTCTGCTTTGACCGGGATACCCTGGCACCTGAAAGCACTGTATTGACCGATATTCTCGGTCGCGCCGGAGAGGGGCCCCACCGGATACTGCCAGTCATCGATCAGAATGTACTTGAGGCGCACCCGGATATTGTCGACCGCCTGCAACTGTACGCCGAAGTTCACGGCGATGTGCTAGAGCTGATCGACCCGCCACTGATTGTACGCGGCGGCGAAATCAGTAAATCCGACCCTATCGAGGTGGACGAGTTTTACCAGCGCACCCAAACCCAAAATATCGATCGCCACAGCTTTGCCCTGGTGATTGGCGGCGGCGCGGTGGTAGATGCCATTGGCTATGCCGCGGCAACGGCCCACCGGGGTATTCGCCTTATTCGTATGCCCACTACCGTGCTGGCCCAAAACGATGCAGGTATCGGTGTAAAAAACGCCATCAACTACCGCGGCCGCAAAAATTATCTCGGCACCTTCGCCGCGCCCTTTGCAGTCATTAACGATTTTGATTTTCTCTCCACCCTGCCCCAGCGCGATAAAGTCAGCGGCATTGCCGAAGCAATTAAAGTCGCGCTGATTCGCGACGGTGAGTTTTTTAACTGGCTGTACGAAAACCGCGGGCCACTCGCTGAGTTTGCGCAAGAGCCCACCGAGCGAATGATCACCCGCTGCGCCGAGCTGCACCTGAACCATATTCGCAGCAGCGGCGACCCCTTTGAGCAGGGCAGCGCCCGGCCGCTGGATTTTGGTCACTGGTGCGCCCACCGCCTAGAAGAGCTGTCAGGCAGCGAGCTGCGCCACGGCGAGGCGGTGGCCATAGGCATTGCCCTGGACTCGCTTTACTCCTACCTCAAAGGCATGATTGGTATTGAAAGCGTGGAACGCATTCGCTCCACCTTAGAAGGGGTAGGCTTCACTCTGAATCACCCGGCACTGGAATCACTGGATATTCACAAAGCGCTGGAAGATTTTCGCGAACACTTAGGCGGCAAGCTCTGCATTACGTTGCTCACCCGCGAAGGCGCCGCGATCGAAGTCAACGAGATTGATCATCACACCATGGAAGAGTGCCGCCAGCAATTGCTGGGGGGCGTATGGCCAGAGTAAACCCCGCCGTTACCTATTGCAGCAACATCCACCCGGGCGAATCCTGGGCGGATGTTATGCACAACCTCAACAGCCACGCGCTTGAAGTAAAACAGCGTTTAAAGAGCAATGCCCCGTTTCCGCTGGGCCTGCGTATCGCTCAGCAAGCGGTTCTGGAGGCTGACGACCACGCCATTGCCGAGTTTCGCCAATGGTGCGAACAACACAACGCTTACTTACTCACCATTAACGGCTTCCCCTACGGCACCTTTCACCAAACCCGGGTTAAAGAAAACGTCTATCTGCCCGACTGGCGCGAGCGCGCTAGGGTCGAGTACAGCAAACGCCTGGGCGATTTAGCCGTCGCCCTTGAGCCCGGCGCCGAACGCATTTCCATCTCCACCGTGCCCATTGCGTTTAAACCGGCTTTTAATGATGCGGATTGGCCTCAGGCCATCGCCCATGTGCGCGAAGTAGCCGAGCACTACCGCGATATCTTTGCGCGCACCGGCACCAAGCTGGTACTGGCCATAGAGCCGGAACCCGCCTGCGTACTGGAAACTACCGCCGAGGCAATCGACTTTTTTGCGCGCTTAGATTTACCCGATGATTTGCGCGACTACGTGGGTCTGTGCTTTGACGCCTGCCATCAAGCGGTAGAATTTGAAGACGCCACCCAGTGTTTACAGAAGTTGCGCGAGGCGCAAATCCCCCTGGGCAAGGTGCAGGTATCCAGTGCCTTAAAAGCCACAGGTGAGGAAATAAAAGCGCTACTGAATTTTGACGAGCCGGTTTACTTGCATCAGAGCGTTGCGCGCCACAGTGAAACCGGCGAGCTACACCGCTTTACCGATTTGCCCGAATTTGCCGCCGCCTGCGAGCGCGGAGATGTATTCGATGAATGTCGAGTGCACTTTCACGTACCCATTTTTTTGCAGCACCTAGGCCGAGTGGGCACCACCCAGCAGTTTCTGCGCGAGCTGCTACCTTTATTGGACAAGTCAGTCCCGCTGGAAGTCGAGACCTACAGCTTTACCGCAATACCGGAGAACCTGCGCCACGGCAGCGTGGGCGAAAATATAGCCCGCGAGCTTGAATGGGTAAATCAGCTGTTGCTAAGGGGGTAATTACAATGCCCTTTTATGTGTGCTGAACCCTGCGCTAATATGTTGAAATAAGCGGAAACACGAGGGAACAGGTCGCCGCTAACGCGGACTTTTTTAATAAGCTCGTCTCGCCGAGCGTGGCGAGTGACTTTTCTTTGTTTGGCCAAAGAAAAGTCACCAAAAGAAAGGCCACCCCGGCAGCTACGCCCTTCGGGTTCCCTCGCTCCAGCCAATTTTAGAGGGCCGCATCGACAGGGCGTCCATGCACTGGCGATGCTTGCGCAAACGTCCTGTTTGCTTACCCCCTAAAATAGGCTTCCACTCGGCTGGCTGCAGGGGCTGCATAAATCGACACTTCGTAGCTAGGCTAAAGTGATCTACGTATACCTGTTGGCGCATTCAATCCAAACGGGACGAAGCAAGAACCTTGGGAAAGCTAACAGTAAATCTTCAAACACTATATTGAGAATCTAAATAAGATACGAGATTAATATGCAGAGAACCGTCGTTCTAAATGTAGTCGGCCTAACCCGCGCGTTATTGGGTGAACACACCCCCAACATCAACCGCCTGGCCGGGCACAGCACCACCATCAAGCCGGTTACTCCGGCGGTTACCTGCGCCGCACAGGCCACCTACTTAACCGGCAAGCAACCCAGCGAGCACGGTATTGTCGCCAACGGCTGGTATTTTCGCGATCAAAACGAAGTGTGGCTGTGGCGCCAGAGCAATAAGTTAATACAAGCCCCCAAAATCTGGGACATTGCCCGCGCGCGCGATGCCAGCTTTACTTGCTCTAACACTTTCTGGTGGTACGCCATGGCCACCGACGCCGATTACACACTCACGCCGCGCCCACTGTATTTAGCGGATGGCCGCAAACTACCCGACTGCTACACCTACCCGTTAGAACTGCGTGAAACCATTACCGAAAAGCTTGGCACCTTTCCGCTGTTTCACTTTTGGGGCCCGGCCACCAGCATTAAATCCAGCCGCTGGATTGCCGATGCTGCCATGCATGTGGAAACCGAGCACTCGCCTACCTTGCAGTTGGTGTATTTGCCGCACCTGGATTACTGCCTGCAAAAGTTCGGGCCCGATGGCGACATAGGTAAAGACCTGCAAGAGATTGATGATTTAGTGGGCGAGCTGATCGACTTTTTTACCGAGCGCGATTGCCAGGTTATTTTATTATCCGAATACGGTATTGGCCCGGTGAATCGCCCGGTGCACCCCAACCGAATTTTACGCGAAGCGGGTAAGTTATCGTTGAAAGTGGATTTAGGCCGCGAGTATCTAGATTTTCACACCTGCCGAGCCTTTGCCATGAGCGATCATCAAATCGCGCATATTTATATTCAAGCGCCGGAAGACATCGACGAGATTAAAGCCTTGTTCAGTAATACCCCGGGGGTTGCCAAAGTGCTCGCAGGCGCCGAGCGCGCCGAATACGGTTTGGACCACGAGCGCGCCGGCGAGCTGATTTTGCTGGCTGAGCCGGACAGCTGGTTTACCTATTACTACTGGCAGGATGATACTCGCGCACCAGATTATGCCAACCAGGTCGAGATTCACAAAAAGCCGGGCTTTGATCCCTGCGAGATGTTTTTAAACCCCAAACTCAAGCTGCCCAAGCTGCGCATTGTGCGTAAATTGCTGCAAAAGAAACTGGGGTTTCGCTATGTGCTGGATGTCATATCCACCGACCCGTCGCAATTAAAAGGTTCACACGGGGTATGGGACGGCAGCGATTACACCACCCCGGTGTTGATGAGCAGTAACCCGGATTTACTGCCGGGGCATCAGGTTCAAGCCACGGATGTCTGCGATATTATTTTGCAGCATATTTTTGCCGAACCGCAAAACAAAACCACACCCACACAAACTGAAAACAGCGATTCCGAACAAGAGACTCCCGATGCTTAAAACCGCACTGGCCCTGGGCCGCGTCAGCAACCTGCCCACGGTCTGGATGAACGTGCTTGCCGCTTCGGCCCTAACCGCTAATGCCTTTGGTTTTGCATTGCCCACAGGTATTGTTTTTTTATTGGCACTGGCGATGAGTTTCTTTTACGCCGCCGGGATGTGCTTAAACGATTACTGCGATCGCCACTGGGACGCCGAGCGGCAACCATTTCGCCCGATTCCGGCGGGAAAAATCAGTGCATCGAAAGTCCTGAGTTTATCTCTAGGGTTGTTCTGCGCAGGCTTTGCACTCTTGCTGCTGGCGCCCAGTGCGCGCGGAGTTATTGCTGCCTGCGGACTTGCCGCACTGATCGTAGCTTACGATTTTTTGCATAAAAAGCATTGGGCAACGGTGCTGCTAATGGCTTTGACCCGACTGGGCGTTTATCTGGTCGCCGCCTTCGCACTGACGGGCAGCGCCACCACAGCGGTGGTCGTGATGGGGCTGATTCAATGTGCCTACACACTATTGGTGACCGTGGTAGCGCGCCTGGAAAATCACAAATCGGGCGGCTACGGATTTCCCGTTATCCCGTGGATGATAGCTTGCATGGGGTTGGTGGACGGCATCGCATTGTCGATTCTACTATCGCCCTGGTGGTTACTAGCCGGGATAGTCACCTTGGTACTGACTCGCTGGGGACAAAAGTATGTGCGCGGGGATTAACCAATCCAGTGTACAGTTCGTTGTTAATAAAAAAGTGTTAACCCACTGACTTGCCAGATCGTAATACTCAGAGACTTTTATGCACAAACTCATACTCGTTATGCTTTTCTTGAGCCTGCCAGTGCTCGCTAAACCTATCATAATTTTTGATACGGACTTTGGCGCCGATGCGGATGACATGGGAGCACTGGCGATGCTCAACCATATGCACAACGCCGAGCGCTGTGAACTACTGGCGGTAATGAACTGGAATAACGAACGCCACGCTTTACCCGCTATAGCGGCGGTCAACGCCTACTATGGCAACCCAGAAATCAAACTGGGCACACGTAAAGATGGCTTGTGGGAAGCTGACTGGCAATACAGCAAGCCGCTGGTGGATGCTCTTGGCTCCGCCGGTGCCAGCATCGACGCTACCCCCAGCACCACCGATTTATACCGACGCTTGTTAACACAGGCCGAGGACCACAGTATTACCATTGTGACCGTTGGCCCTTTGCTGAATATTCTGCAACTGCTTGAATCGCAACCTGACGATATCTCATCACGCTCGGGCAAAGAACTGGTTGAGAACAAAGTCAAAGAGTTTGTCATTATGGGCGGAGCCTTTCCCAGCAGCGAATGGGAGTGGAATTTTAACGGTAATATGCCGGGGGTAACCCAAAAGGTTTTGGAGACACTACAAGTACCTGTTGTCTTTTCCGGTTACGAGGTAGGCCAGGCCATTAAAACCGGCGAGGCGCTCAACCGTTTAGATCCCAAGCATCCTCTGTACATAAGCTATCGACATTTCAGTGAACATGCCCCTTGGATGAAAGACAGCTTTGACGGTGATATTTCGCCCAACCCATCTTACGATCAAACAGCGGTACTTTACGCCGTCGCCGGAGGTTTAGACAAATGGTGGACGCTCTCGCCCGCAGGTGAAGTCATTGCCGACGACAAGGGCGGCAACCAATGGCGTGAAACTGCCGAGGGGCTGCATCGCTATTTAATATTAACCGGGGATAATCAAAAGCTGCAGCAAGTAATTCTGGACGCCATGCTCGGTAAAGGGTGAAATAAGTTAGCGAGACAATCGCCGTTCCAGCTGCGCGCGATAAAGTGATTGCGGCACCAGCTGCTCGGCCTCACCCAAGAGTTCGGTATAGTCCTGTATTTGAGTTTGATAAGCCAGGTATCTTTCCGGATCCTGGGTTACATCCAAATCAGACGTCACCTTGACGTTCGCCCCTGTGCCCACCACAAACCCCGGCCCCTGGTTATAGGCGTACACATCGCCCTGGCCCTGAATATTCCAAAATACATTCAGCGTTCCGGTTTGCCCCGCGCCAGAAGATAACCAGTGGCGGTTGCCCACCTGAAGGCTGTCGTTTATTTGTGCGTATTCAATCAGGTTGGCGATGGACAAGGCATGATGAAAATCACTGCCGCCTCGGGTGCAGGCATTTCTCTGCATTTCCCGGTATGAGTCGCAAATACGCCCGCCTTCGCTGGTGACCCCGCTGAGGACATTACCGCTGGCGCCAAAATCCCAGCTGAAGGTAAAACCGTGACGACCGTTAATGGCCTGGGAATCCTGAATCAGCACCTCGTTTGCCGCCGACAGCTGGAACAGATAGCCATTGCCGTTATCGCCCAGGTGTTGCGCATTGGCCATGCGAATATTCGCCAAGGTCACATTCACACTCTGTTCAATGGCAATACCGTGAGATCGCACCTCGTAGCCGTCACCGCTTTGATCGTAACTGGACAAGCCTGTCAGCCAGCAGTGCTGGCAGTAGCGCATTTGTAATAAGATGGATTTATCAAACCCCTGCCAGGCCTGTTGCAAACTAACGGCGTTAGTGAGCGACAAGTCTTGCACGCCAACGCCTTCCAGATAGCCTGAAATCTGCTGTACGACCGGGACATCACGTAAGCTAATGTCATATCGCAGAGGGGTTTTAAAGGAAATTTGGTTGCCCTGAATATCACTGATAGTGCGCCGGAAAAAAACCTTGTATTGGTCGAGCTCGGCGTGATTCCAGTAGTCTTCGCTGCCGTGCTCAGCTCTAAAGGCAGCGCTGATCTGCCACGCGATCAGAATATCATCACCTAACGCAAGACCTGCAGTATCGGCAAGTGTCAGCACCCGGTCGTTGGCCTGTGCCGGCTCAGCAACACGCCAACCGCTGCTCTCTTGCAGCTGCGGATTTGTCTCGGGGCTCAGTAAAATGTTGGCACGATTGGCCGAAGTTGTGCCGCCTCCATCACGAAACCACAGCTTGGTTTGTTCGCGACCTGCGCCGCGCAGTACCACATGACTGTGGCGCATGAGTAACGGCCGATCCAAGCGGTAAAGCCCGGCGGCTATCTCAAGTACACCGCCACCTGCCTCGCCCAGTGTATCGATGAGCAACTGCAGCTCGGCACTGACATCTACCGAACCATCGCTATGGCTATTAAACACATGGGCGGCTGCCTCGGCGGGTAAAGTCCGCTCGCCAAACTGATAACCCGCATAGGAAAAGTCGGGCAACGCCAAGGTTTCACCTTGATACTGCAGCGAAAACCCAGGCTGCCAATTGGCGGGGAAAAGCGCACTGCTAAGATCCGGCTTCTGCGAGCTACTGGATACCGAACTCAATGAGGATGCCAAACTGCTGGACACAGAGCTGTCGCTAGCAATGGCACTGGAGGAGGAAGATATACTGGAGGATGAGACGCTGGAGGCAAGCGAAGAAGACGGCCGACTGGAAACCACGGGTTTACTGGCGCCAGAGCTTGAAGATCCGCCGCACCCCCCTAGCAATACCATGAGAACAACACCCACCACACTCAACCGGTAACCGCTTGCCATAACACCTCCTTAGCCCGACTATTGTGCCACTAGTTGGCCGCGAGGCTTAAGACAATTTGATCATAACAGCCTAGTGCCAGTACTCCATTGAGACCCTAAGCTGTGAAATTACTTGCTGAAATTGCGCGACGGAATAGGCAGCCGACGACGCAAAGACGCCGGCCTGTAGATCAGAAAAGTTTACCTAACAACGAAGAGGCGCCCTGCCCGGTCATATTCGACAATAGGTCGCCCCCGGAGCTGGCTTTGTCGATCAACTGGGGGATCATATCCGACAAGCCACTAGCCGCAGCTTGAGAGTCTACCCCGACCTGATCGGCAAATTGAGACACTTTATCCTGTCCCAACAACCCCATCACATCCGCAGCAGAAAAACTCTGGTTAGCACCGTCCCCCAGCCATGACGATGCCATTGCGGCCAGACCACCGCCGCTGCCGGTAAACTTTTGCACCAGTGCGGGGATATCCAGCTCGCCACCTTCGGTGGGTAGCAACTGCTGCAATCCAGTCATCACCGAGCTCAAATTAAGTCCTGCGCCCTGGCCTCCCAACTGCTTGATAAATAACTCGCTTGCCATCTTTAGTAAGCTCATATTGCCTCCTAAAGCTTAGCGAATTCGGCATCAAATAAATCGGCCGCTGCATCGGTAAAGGGAAAGGTTTCACGAATATAGCGCAGAGTGCGCAGTTCGGTGTCGGTAATACCAGGGCCGTCATTGGCTGACTTAAACAGATCAACCACTTCGTCCTTGGCGAGATTCGATTCACCGCGCCCCGTAGTATGGTGCTTGGCAAGTTCCAGTAGTTCTTTCTCGTACTGCACGCCATCGATAGTCACATAAGCCATTTCTCTCTCCTGTGGAAATACCCAATACGGGCGACAGGATTGATAATAGACCGCAAACTATGACCGTGCCATGTCAGCCATTTGCTAAAGCCCCGCCACAGGGACGGGGCACACAGGCTTTACTCTCGCTCGGAGACCGGCTCACCCGCGTTGGCTACAATAATCTCTACCCGACGGTTTTGCAGTCGACCAGAAGCGGTATCGTTACTGGCCACAGGGTGGCTTTCACCGTAACCACGGGTTTTGATGCGCGAAGCGCTGACGCCATTGCTCACCAAGGTATCCTGCACTGAGCGCGCGCGACGTTCAGACAGATCCTGGTTATAGCTCTCGCTACCCGTGCTGTCGGTAAAACCCTCAATCATTACATCACGGTCCGGGTACTCGCTGAGAAAATCGGCCACTCGCTGCAAAGTGCGCTGAGAGCCCGCCTTGATGCTTGCTTTATCCACCTCGAACAAAATATTACCCAAGGTCAGCACCAAGCCCCGATCGGTTTTCTCAGTAGAGATATTTTCTAGCTCGCGTTCAAGCTTCGCCGCCCGCTCGCTCATTTGATCCGCTCGCGCCTGTGCGGCCAGAGCCTCCTCCTGAGCCATGCGCGCACGGGCCTCGGCCTCTTCGGCGCGCTGGGTTCTGGCAGTCAGCAACAAGTCGCTGCGACGCTCGCTCGCCTGATCGACCACCTCGTCGGCCTGTTTCATACGAGAGGTCTGGGTCGCTATCTGCAAGCGACGCTCGACAATGTAAATCTGCTGCTCGACCTCGGCCGGATCCGCGCCTTCAGCGATTAACCGCTCTAACTGGTCCAGCGCCTTATCGGCATCATCCAATTTAAGCGGTGCGTACTCACTGGCCTGCTCGGTTGTGGCGACCATCGAATATTGGTCGCGCAGACGTTCGACACGATCATCCGGCTCTTGAGTGGTCGCGCAACCGCCCGCAATCAGCAGGGCCATTAAACTGCTAGTGGCTATGGTTTGTTTCAACATGTGCCATCCTCCAAATTCATTGATTCGTTACCCAGGCGCTAGCGAATTTCCGCTTCCAATGCCCGTAAGTTTTTCTCCAGTTCTTGTGCGGCCTGTTCAGACTTCTTTGCCTGACTGGTGGCAACGGCCAAATCGGCATCAGCCATCGAGCGCTCCAATAAGGCTCGGGCGCGATCGAACTCCTTTTTGCTCATGGCGGTTTGCGCCGCTTCAAGGTGAGTCTGGGCATCGCGAAATGCGACTGGCGCATGGCGATCTGCATTGAGGCTGCGCGCCTGTTCAATACGAGCTTCGGTTTGCGCAACTACCGATTCGGATACCGGATCTTGCGTGGCGCAGCCGAGCATCAACAGCGCAAGTAATGCAGGGATGATTAGCGTAAAGCGCTTCATAGGTCTCTCCTTTGTAATTCGTACACCTATAACGTCTGGGTTGTAAAAAACTCCCCAGCCCGAGTTAAAAACAACTCACAGCAAGGATTAGAGCAACACAGATGCCAAGATAGGAGAGAAGCGCAATTGAGACAGCGGCTTGCCGGGTGACAAGCCGCAAGAGAATAACTTAAGCGAGCCCGAACCAGTAACGCAGGCGGGGAATGTGCCGCAGTATGACTAGCTCAATGAACCAAAGTACCAATAGCGATATTCCCACTACCGGCAAAAGCACACCCAGCGCCAGTATCATGATACCAACCACCCTGGCCAATGATGTCTTAGGCAGAGCCGCAGGCGCCCCTAATTTATCGCTGGGTTTTCTGCGCCACCAGAGCACCGCTCCTGTCACCGACAAGAGCACCAGCCCCAAAGTTACCAACACGCCCAGCAGTTGGTTGAGCCAGCCGAACAAATGCCCTTCGTGGGCGGCTATGCCCACGCCAATCACTTTGTCCACCAGCGGTCTCTCGGCAAACGTTTTTTGCCGCAGCACTTCGCCGCTGGTGCCATCTATCCAGGCGTCTGCGCGCAGCGGTCGATTTTGCGCTTGCGAGCTTACCTTTAATGTACCGAGGTCTGGATCGGCCACCGACACTTCAACAGGCGGGGCGAAATTCAAAGCTTCTATCTGCACCAGAGCCTGCTCAGAGATAAACACATTATCTACGGCCATAGGACCCCAGGATTTTTTCTCCTCGGCGCGGGACTGGTTCCAATCCTGCTGCACCGGTGGCGAGCTCCAACTGCGCACTTCTTTAAAAGCGCCGCCCCACACCAAGGCCCAGGGCAATCCGCTTAAGAGTAAAAAGAGGGTGAATGCGCTGAGCCAAAAACCAGTAACGGCGTGCAGGTCACGCCAAAAAATACGCTTGCTCTGGTGCAGGCGCGGATAAAGCACACCCGCCATTCCCTGAGCATTGCGCGGCCACCACAGATAAACGCCGGTAAGAATTAAAATAATGGCCCAGCACGCTGCCAACTCTACCAATATTGAACCAGCTTTTCCGGCCATCAGCTCGCCGTGAAATTCGCGTACCTGACGCATAAAGCGCTGATCAAAAAGTACCTGGGACAATACCTCCCCGCTGTAAGGGTTAACAAACACTTGATACTTTTGCCCCTCAAAACGCAGATTCACCAAAGCGGCTTCACGTTCACTCTGCGGCAACTCATACGAGAGAAACTGGGCACCGGGCAAACTCGCACGCGCTCGGGCTATTACCTCGTTAATCGATAGGCGTTGTTGTTGCTGCGCCGCAATATTATGCAAGTGCCGGTCGGTAAAAGCCTCAAACTGAGGTTTAAACAAGTAAAGCGCACCGGATACCGACAGAGTAATCACAAAGGGAATACAGAAAATTCCCGCATAAAAATGCCAGCGCCAAAGAGTGCGATAAAGACGCTGACTTACACTGAGGTTCGATCCGCGCTCAGACACGGATCGCCTCTCACTGGATATCATCTGATTCATAAATTAAATGTCGTAGGAGAAGTTGAGATAAACCGTTCGCCCGGGCCAGGGATGCGCCACATAGGCAATCTCATTGGTAATGTTATCCACCCCCAGACCCGCGCTAAACGCCTTACTGAACTGGTAATTGGTTTTAAAACCAAGCCGTGTATAGGGATCTTGCGCACCGTAAACATTGCGCGCCGTGTCTGTGTTATCCAACCGGCCATAGCTATTGCTGGCGTACTGCACGCTGGCACCCAGGTTCCAGCTATCAGACAGGTGATAAGTGGCAAGCAAGTTGCCACGCCATTCGGGAGTGCGCGGAAACTCATTGCCAACAATAGAAGGGTCGGCGGCATTAGCGAGAATTTCTGAATCCGTGTACGCAATATTAAAACGAACATCCAGCTGATCCAGCAGCAGCTGGTTGATGTTGGCGATAAACTCTACCCCGCGGGTACGAACTTCATCGATAGGAATGAAAGTGCGAATGGATGAACCGCCGGGTAAAATCGTGGACTGAGATTCTATCGCCTGCTCGACATCATCCTGATACACGTTAAGACGCAAATAGCCGTTATCGAGAGCGCGCTCTAGCATCAGGTTTTGATGAAAGCCCTCCTCGGGCCCAAGTTCAGGGTTGGCCACGCTGATAGCATTGTAAGCGCTGTACTGACTAAACAACTCTTCGACAATCGCAAAACGATAAGCCTCGGCGACCGAGTAGCGTAACTGCCAGCGTTCGCTTAACTGCCAACCGGCAGAAAACTTGGGTGAGAATTTATCAATGCTGTTGCCGGGTACAGGGGTAACATCGAATTCTGCCGTGTTCGGATCGTCATCAGAAAAGTAACCCGACTCGCTCTGCCAGCTTTCAAAACGCCCCCCAAACGCGATATCCAATACGTCGGTCAGTTGCCAATTAAACTGAGCAAAGGCCGCCGCGATGTTGGTTTCACCACCACTGCGGCTGGTGTATCTGTCTTTGCTAGAAGCCTGGTAATTATCCGAGGCAAAAACACTGTAATTCAGTTCATAAGCTTCGTAGCGAACCCCGGCAACCAAATCCAAATTATCCAGCAGAAAATCGCTGCTGCTCAGCGTCAGTCCAGCAGTCTGCCAGCCGGTGTCGTCATAGTCTGAAACCTGGCCCGTCAAATCGTAGTCTTGGTAGGCAGGATTAGAAGCCGAGGAACGACTGATGTCTTCAAGAATATCGAACTGGCTCAGATTGGCCTCAAGGCTGGTTTGCTCGCCCAAATCCCACCGCAAACGTAAGCCTACCGACAAGCTTTCACGGTCTGCACTGGCAACATTCAAACGGTGCTCGGGGATGGCAAAACCTTCACCGTCAATCTCGACTCGCCCACCATACACAGGCTGGCCAGAGGCATCCAAGATGTAACTGTTGGGGCTATCGGTATCGGAGTGACGGTCTTCAAAGGCGACATTAAGCAGCGCGGAGAAACGGTCTAACTCGTAGCCGAGTTTAAACTTTAAATTGTCGGTGGTGGTGTTAATAACGCCCGAGTCGCCGAAGTAAAGGCGTTCGTTCTCTTGTGAGTCGGGCCCCCAAATTCCACCACTGGCAGCGCTTGCACCTTCGGCCGGAGCACTAGCCGCGTAGTAAAAAGACTGGGGCTGCGAGTCGTTGTCTAAATGGTTATAGGATACATAAAAGCTGGTATTGCCGATTTTATCGCCATAGGAAACGAATCCTTTGTAACCACTAACCGAATCGTCAAAGCCGTAATCGGCAAAGTCCTGGCTGAACCAGGAGCCATCCATATGAAACTCACGGCGCTGGGGAATGGCGGTTTCAATTTCCACCACGCCGCCCATGGCGTTGCCACTGTACTCAGCTGAATAAGGGCCGTAAATAACATCAACCTGTGCAATTTCACTGGCCGATACCATGGTCCAGCGCGGCGCACCGCTCCAGCGCGATTGCAGTAAATAATGCAAAGGCACGCCATCGGCAAATACCATGGAGCGCGAGGTTTGAAACATATTGGCACTGCGAATACCCAGAGTGCCGTTGGAGTCGCCTATAAAACGGCGGCGAATCACCAGGCTGGGTTCGTACTTCACCACATCTTCGGTGGTGGCCATGTTGATGCTGGCAAAATCACTCGGCAGTAACCGGCTGATCGGCCCTACACGCTCGGCGCTGCTGGCCTCGGCGCTCTGCCCCCAGACCTTTATTTCTTCAATTTTAGACGTATGTTCGGCCGCTGCAGGCCCACTTAAAGATACAACCAACCCGAACCCGGGCAACAGAATGTTACTTATTTTCATAAATCTCCCCCAAAGAGGGTAGAGAATTTATGGCAAAGCGGCCCCGGCGCCCAGTGACAAATTGTCGCACCCGGCAAATACCTGAACGCAATGCGAAACAGTTGGCAATAACCACACCCACCGGGTTAAAACCCAGTGGGCTTAGCGGCGGCGCAAACCTATAGTGCCAGCGCCCAGCATCATCAATACCAGAAAAAGAAGCGCCACGGGCGAGTTAACCGGCAAATTAGCCGGCCCGCCGGGCACAGGTGGCGGTGGTGGAGGAGTTGCAGCGTTGTTCACAAAAACACAGCGAACCGTATCACCCGCCTCGAGCGTTACGCTCACTGCACTGTCGCCATCGTAAACAGAAGGCCCGCCGACGCAGGTGGCCCCCAGCAGATTCCAACCGTCGGGCACGGCCTCATTGAGCTGATAATCACCGGGCGCCAAATCGGTAAAGGTGGTGGACACGCGACCACCGGTCGTGGTCAGCACAAAGCTACCCAGATCGCCGCTGAACGGAAAACTATCGTCGCCGCCCACCGCGACATTCGTCACAATTAAGGTAGCGGTGGGGGCTACAGTGCGCTCATTAAGAAACACGCACGCCTCCCCATTGCCGTCGGTTGGCATGGTAATGGTAGCCGAGCGGTTTGCCAGATCAATCGAGTGGCTACCCGAGCAGCGAATAGAGCGCAGCGACCAACCGTCGGACGGTATTTCGGTTACGGTGTAATCGCCCCCCGGTACGCCAAAGCCCCGCGCGGCTCTGCCGTCACTGGTGGTTAAAGTTAACGAATTAATCGGTGAGGTGACGCTAAAGTTAAAACTGTCATCGCCACCAATCGATACTTTACCCAGCGCCAGAACGCCCCCGCGAATGCGACGGCGGACGTTGGTAAAGGTGCAGGTAACCTCTTCGCCTGCGGCCACAGCAATCTCAGCGCGGCCGTTCAGCAAATCTGTGCTGGAGCCATTATCACAACTCAGCGCGTTTAATCGCCAAGTGGAGATCAATATCTCACTGACCTGGTAAACCCCGGGCAACAGATAATCAAACCGACGCTGCGCCGTACCGTTTTCGGTCTCGAGGGAAAAATCCCCCAGATCACCGTTAAAGCCAAACGCGCCATCCTGTGAACCCGACTCTTTAACAATAGTAATGGCGCCGGGCTCGGGCGGCAGCGGCCGATTGATAAACGCGCAGGCCACGCCCGGCCCGGAGCCGTCCAAAGTCACGGTGACAGAGCCCGCTGCAAGGTCGATCGCCTGAGTGCCAGTACAGCGAATATTATTGAGCGACCAACCGGCGGGAATCGATTCGGCAATGGTGTAATTACCGGGCGCCAGGTTGGTAAACAACTGTTCCGCATGATGGTTGTTGGTGCTTAAGGTAAACGCACCCAGATCACCGCTAAAGTTGAAACTGTCGTCGCCTTCTAACGAGATCTTGGCAATGGCAATGCTGCCGGAGGGCGGTGGATCCAGCGAGTTTACATAGGTACAGGTGACATCCTCCCCGGCCTGCAGGTTAACGGTTGCCGAGGCGCCGTTCACACTGCTGTCGCCATCGCAGCTCAATGAGTCCAGACTCCAACCGGCGACCTGGGTTTCGCTAATGGTGTAGCTACCCGCCGCCAGAAAATCAAACACCTGGGTGGCACTGCCGCCGCTAGTCGTTAGATTAAAGCTGCCCAAATCCCCATTAAAGGCAAAGGTGCTATCGTTGGCGCCACTGTCTTTTACTACGGTTATCGAAGCGGGCGCCGGTGGTAGTAAGCGATTGACGAAAGTACAAACGGCGCCGGCGCCAGTAGGCACTGATACCGTCACTGCGCCGGTTTGCGTATTACTGGTGTGAGCGCTGCTGCAGCGAATTCGGGTTAGGGCCCAACCCTCGGGCACCAGCTCATTGAGGGTGTATTCGCCCGCGTCTAAACCAGTGAACACCTGACGCGCGCGGCCATTACTGGTGGCCAAATCGAATGCCCCCAGATCACCGCCGAAGCTAAACGTAGCATCGCCGCCGAGCGCCAGTTTGGTAACCACCAATGCACCTACCGGCGGCGGGTTGAGTTGGTTGGTGTAGGTACAGGTGACATTTTCACCCGCTGCCAGGTCGATACTGGCGGTACCGGTATTTACATCCACGCTAGAGCCGTCGTCGCACAATAACCCCGTTAAAGTCCAATCTGGCTCCACCGCCTCGGTAATCTCGTAGGTGCCGGGGGTTAAGTAATCAAACCGCGTTGAGGCACTGCCGCCCTGAGTGGTCAGGGTAAAGTCATCCATATCGCCGCTAAACGCGAACACGCCATTGTGTTCGCCACTGTCTTTTACCACAGTGATTGAGCCACGCTCCTGGCGATTGATAAATACGCAGGCCGCCCCGGCCGTGGTGCCGTCAAGGCTGATCGTGACCTCGGCATTGGCCACATTAATAGCCTGAGCGCCGGTGCAGCGAATATCTTCTAATGCCCAGCCATCGGAGGCCAACTCACTGACCGAATAATCGCCGGCCGGCAGTCCGGTAAAAGCACGGGTGACATGACCGTTGGTGGTGACCATGTCGAACACCCCGGCGCCCAAGTCACCGTTAAAAGTAAAGGTGTCGTCGCCGCCCAAGGCGATTTTGGCGATAATAATGGTATCGGTAGGCGGCGGGTCCATGCTGTTGCTAAAGGTACAGGTGACGTCTTCGCCTGCGCCCACGACGATACTGGCCGTGGCCGTTTCCAAATTGGTGGCACTGGCGTTCGAACAACTGATGTTATCCAGAGTCCAACCGGCGGTAACCACTTCGCTGACACTGTAAGTGGCCGGGGGCAAATCGCTAAAAGTAATTGATTCGCTGGCCCCGTCCGTCGTCAGGGTAAAGTCACCCAAATCGCCCGCAAAACTAAACAGGCCATTATCTGCGCCACTGTCTTTAACAATAGTAATCGAACCTGGCTCGGGCGGAATTTCTGAGTTTACAAATACACAGGCCACTCCACCGCCTGCGGGCAAATCAATGCTCACCTCTTGGGCGCTTAAGTTCACCTGCTGGCCGCCACTGCAGCGAATAGAATCCAGCATCCAACCGGCAGGCAAGGTTTCACTGACATCGTAAGTACCGGCACTGAGTCCACTGAACAGCTGGCGGGCATTGCCATTCACCGTGGTTAAATCGAAGCTGCCCAGATCGCCACTAAAGCTAAAGGTGCCGTCAGCTCCGGTAGAGTGCTTAGCGATAACAATGCTACCCGGCGGTGGCTCTTGAAGTTCGTTGGTAAAAGTACAGGTAATATGCTCGCCACTGCTAACGTCGATTTGCGCCGTTCCAGTTGCCAGGTTTACCGCAGAACCGTCGCTGCAGCTGATCGACTCCAGCACCCAATCGGGTAGGTCCTGCTCGGTAACACTGTAGGTGCCGGGCGCTACATCGGTAAAAACTGTGCTCGCCGACCCTGCGGCAGTGGTCAGAGTAAAGTCGCCCAAATCGCCGGAAAAGCCAAAAGCGCCATCGGTGGTGCCACTGTCTTTAACAATGGTAACCGTCGCACTGCCACCGTGCGGGTCGACAGTGCACCCAAGCGTGGGGTCATTCGGGTCGGGGCGCGCCACCGCCACGCGTTCCAGGTTGCTCTCAAAACCGGTATCGACGTCAAAATAATCGGGAGGATTGGACTGCGAGGCATCGTAAACATTGAGAGGGTCACCGGCATCGCCCGCGGCGCTGCCCTGGTTAATGGAATAGCCTTCGATGCGCAGCGTTCCAGAGCCATTGACTGCGCCGTTTAAACTAAGGCTATCGGAGCTCATTATGCCCTCGGGGCCGACACTGATAATGCCACCACCATCGACCAGTGCTTCAGTCTGAATGAGGAACAGGCCAGTGTTATCGATAGTTGAGCTGATAATCGCATTGGCATTTACAAAAAATTGACAACTGTTGTAAATATCACCATTGCTGTTCAGCTGCATCTGCCCATCGATTTGCAGATGGTCGGTATTGACCAGCGAACCACCAATGTTCGCCGCACCTGCAACTCGCATATCCGCCGAGTTGAGAATAGTCCCCGAATTAAGATTTAGTCCGCTCGGAAATTGCAGACTGCCCGCATTATCGATGGTAATAAAGTTTAGATTAGTAGCCCCGGCAATGGCTAAGGTGGCATCCGCATGATTGGTCATGGTGATTTCACCATTGATGTTCATACCGGAGTTGAACGCTGTATAGCCCTCGTTATTCAGGGCAAAACCAGTGTTGACCACCACATTGGGAATATTCGCTTCCCCACGCACATATAATGCGCCCGCCGAGTTGTTCATAGTGCTGGGCATAAACACCGCGCCACTCTCAACACAAATACTCGAGCCGGCAGCAAAGTTATTAATTGAGCCTGTGAACATCCCTGACCCTGGATTGCCATTAGTACGTACCAAAAGCACATCACCGGGATTTAAGTTGTAATTAGCCCCTCCCCCCTCATCAATCAACGTCGGGCTAGCGCACGCATCAGAAAAAGTTTGCGCATTAGTAATAGGCGAAAGCAAACCCAGCAGTAATAGAGACAGGGACCAGAACAAAACAACAGCGGGGGAAACCAAGCGAGACATCGAGCTTAAATTCCTATTTTGGCACGAAAGTTAGGTAAGCAGTACTTGGCAAAGTCAATGACAAAACTCCGCGCAAGCCAAGCCACCTTTTCCTTAAGGCAATTACTATAGCACGGGGGGTTAAGGTACTGCGACGATCAGCCCAGCCAAGCGAGCAGCGACTCACTGAGAAGTTTTACGCCAGCAACGGCTAAGAGTACGTAACAAACACCATAAAACCAGCGGTCGGAAACCCGGTGGTGGAGCCAAACGCCAAGCCGCACCCCTATCGGCGCCAAGGGCAGCAGCACCAAAGAGGTCACAAACGCGCGGGTATCCAATTGCCCCGTCCAGACATAGGGCACCAGTTTGATGTAGTTAACCACGCTAAAAAACAATACCGTGGTGCCGACAAAAATTGTTTTAGGTAAATGTTGAGGCAGCAGGTAAATAGAAATTGGGGGGCCTCCGGCGTGGGCGATATAACTGACAAAACCGGCAATAGTACTCCAAAAGCCGCCGCGCGTGACGCTAGCTTCTTGTACCGCTACACGCTGCAAAATATGCTTGCCCCACATATAGTGGCCAACAAAGTATAGCGCCATTAAGCCCACCATAAAGCGAATCATATTCGCGTCCATATAGGTGAACATGGCAGCGCCAAGTGCCAGCCCAAGCATAGCGAAGGGAAACATAATAGCGAGATTTTTCTTATCCCAGCGGCCGCGAAAACTCCACAGACTGACTAAATCCATGCTGCAGAGAATGGGCAGTAAAACCGCTGCCGCTAAGCGGGGGTCTACCGCCAGTGACAACACCGGCACGGCCAGCGAACCCAGACCGCCGCCAAAACCGCCCTTGGATAACCCAACTAACAACACCACCGGTACGGCGAGTGCGTAGAACAACCATTGATCGATCATTGTGCCCCCATTTTCGCAGCGGCGATTTTACACTAGGCAAGGGGGCAAAGCATGGGCCGAGTCTACGGCCCAAGACCATAAGTTAGGGATTAGCGAGGAGTAACCTCATAGGGGTTGCCGCCCAGCGCATTGGAAATGTCGGCAATGGCTTTTTGCGCGCGAACACTGTTGCCCGCGGCATCGAGCCTGGGAGAGATAACGGCAATACCAAACTTACCCGGCGATACGGCGATAATACCGCCACCCACGCCGCTTTTTGCCGGCAACCCGGTTTTGTACAGCCATTTACCTGCATCGTCGTATAAGCCGGCGGTGGCCATTACCGCAAGAATTTCCGGCACATTTTCCGCTGAGGTTACTTGCTTATTGGTCACCGGGTTTTTACCCGCATTGGCCAGTGTAGCAGCCATTACCCCTAAATCTTTGGCATTTACCCCCACCGAGCACTGGCGAGTATAAATATCAGTAGCGCGTAAAAAATTTTCGTCGATATGACCATAGGCGTGCATCAACGAGGCAATCGCCCGGTTGCGCTGATTAGTGGCGGCCTCGGATTGATATACATCCTCCAGCACCTCAAGCTCGCGCCCGGCAAACTCGTTGTACTCGCGAGCAATTTTGCCCCAAATTTCGTCGTAATCTTTGCCATCGACCAAACCCGTGGTGGCGATTGCTCCGGCATTTACCAGCGGATTCATTTCCGCCCCCTGATACTGCTCAATCGCAACAATCGAATTAAACACTTGGCCGGTGGCATCCACACCCATATTTTGCACTAACTCTTGAGTACCATCCTGATCCATCACCAACGCCATGGTAAACACTTTGGAAATGGATTGAATGGACACCTCGGATTTTACATCCCCTTCGGTGTAGACCTTGCCGCCGGCTGTCACCAGCACAATGCCGTAAATGCTCGAATCGACCTCGGCGAGAGCGGGAATATAGTCGGCGTTTTCTCCTTCATCCAGGCCGCGGTATTTCTGATAGGCATCGCGCAGCGCTTGCTTGATATTGTTATCACTCAAATCGGCTGCGCTTGTCAGGGCACCGTTAAGTAAACCGATTAACAATAACCCCAGCATTACGCTGCCCTTACGAAACCCTATAAAATATTTCATTCGCCACTCCTTAGAAAAAATCTTTACTGCTAAAGGTGTATTTCACCGAAAACTGAACTCGGTTATCCGTACCGCTAGCGCCGCCAAAGTCTGTTCGCTTACCCCACAAATATTCAGCGCCCAACAACACTTGCTCCAGCGGGCTATACAAAACGTTTACCGACGCGTATTCACCTTTGTTGAACGCGCTATCCAGCTGCAAACTTTGGTTGTCCACTTCGGTAAAACTGTAACCCACGGCACTGCTCATGCGATCATTCCAGGCGTGCTCGTAATAAGCCACTACCCCCAACAGTGGTACCGCTGCCAAATCGGTCGGATCGAGATTATCCGGCGCCATATCCATACCGCCGTCATTCATATAACTGGCAATACCCTCACCGTACACCACACCCGCGCGCAAATGGTCGTCGCCAAAATTTAAAACGCTGGAGATATTAATACCATAGCCAAGGTCGCTGCCATCGGGCTCGTGATTGCTGGTGTTTTGCTCTTCGTAACTCAGCTCGCGCAATATGCCGGCAACTTGCAGATGCCCCCACTGATCCTGCAAACGATACTGGGCGGTTAAATCCGGCAGGGCTTCACTGCCGCTTAAATCAAACCCGGCCGCGCCGAGTAAGCCGTCGTCCACATCATTGCCTGGATTTTCAATGGCCAGGGCAAAACTGTTACGCCCTTCCAGAGGCGTCCAACGAATTTGCGGATTACGCAAATAAACCATACCGGCCGGCCCCCAATAATCAATCACATTGGGAAATAAATCACCGTCCATAAACAGGGTATTGGTTTGCCCGGCAAGCAAACTGCGCCATTGACCATAGGCGTGACGCAAGCGAATGGTGGTTTGCCCCTCATCAGAACCTACGCCGAACATATCGAACTCGAAAACGGTATAAATACTGTCGTCACCGGCGGGAAAATCCGCCTTGACCCCCAAACGACTTTGCCGTGCGCTCAATATCGCCTGGCCATCGCTGCCGTATTGACCCGCAAGCGTAGGAATACGCGACGGCCGCAACGTGGAGTCCCACTCGGGCTGCACACGCTCAAAATCCTGAATGTAATCGAGCTGGGCAAAGCCGTAAATTTCAAACTTTTGCCGCCAGCTGTCATTGCTGGATACTATCGCTTCATCCAGCCCCAGGCGTGCCTGCAACATTTCCAGCTCGGCGCGTGTCATCAGCACTTCATCGCGCAAATCATCCAATTCATCGGCAAAAGTAAAAGCGGCGGGAGTTAACACTAAGACGGGTAATAAAAATCGTAGAGCAGAACGCATATCACATCCTCTTATTGAATGCGTTAAACAAAGGCAAGGGCCTTGAGACAGACCTAAATATAGCTTTGGATTATGACACTGACAATCAAGGCGCACGCAAGATGAGCGAAGTGTTTACCCCCCCGAAGGCAAAGTTATTGCTAACCACGGTGGTCAGCTTTTGCTCGTGCAAAGCACCTTTCAAGTAATTTAAAGGGGCGCAGCGGCTGTCGGGGTGGTGCAGATTTAATGTAGGAGCTAACACACCATCGGCCAACATATGTAAACACGCCCAGGCTTCAATGGCGCCACTGGCCCCCAGGCTGTGGCCTATGTGCCCCTTAATACTGCTCACTGGTACGTGTTCACCGTAGACGTTATAGCAGGCATTACTCTCGGCGATGTCGCCCCACTCGGTGGCGGTACCATGCATATTTACATAGTCGATATCCGCAGCACTTAAGCGCGCATCGAGCAATGCAAGAGTCATGGACTGCTCCATACTGGCGGCATCAGGCTGAGTGACATGACCGCCGTCGCAGTTAGTGGCAAAACCAATCACTTCACCGTACACCATCGCGCCTCGCGCTTTGGCGTGCTCGTATTCTTCCAGCACTAAACTAGCAGCGCCCTCGCCGATAACCAAACCATCGCGCTCGGCATCAAAAGGGCTGGGGGTTTGTTGCGGACTGTGATTTTTGCGGCTGGAGGCACGAAAGGTATCGAATACCGCCGCCTCAGACGGGCAGAGCTCTTCGGCGCCGCCGGCGAGCATCATATCCTGCTTGCCGCTGGCGATTGCCTCAAAGGCGTACCCAATCGCCTGACTGCCGGAGGTACAGGCGGTAGAGGTTGAATAACTGCGCCCCTGAATCTCAAAGCACACACTTAAATTAACCGCTGTAGTGTTGCTCATCATTTTGATGTAATTGGTCGCGGTGACGCCACTTAAATCGCGCCCGCTGAGGCGAGCGGCGAAATCGCAAATAGCATCGGTGCTGCCTGTGGATGAACCATAGGCAATGCCCATACGACCGCTGTGACGTAAGGAGCTTTGCAGCAAGCCCGCCTGCGCCAGTGCCGACTCACTGGCCACGGCAGCCAGTTGAGACACCCGCCCCATGCTGCGCACTTTTTTTCGCGGAAAATGCGCAGGCATAACAAAGTGATCCACGGGGCCGGCCACCTGGGTGTTAAGGCCGCGATAAGCGGCCCACTCGGGCATAAGGCGAATACCGCTGGTGCCGGATTCAAGGGCGCGGCGAAATTCAGCCCAGCTGTTACCAAGGGCAGTCACCGCCCCCATACCGGTCACCACCACTCGCTTCATAGGCGTTTGATAATGAGAGAAGTATTAACGCCGCCAAAGGCAAAGTTATTACTCATGGCGTACTCGGCATCCAGCGTGCGACCACCACCCATAATGTAATCGAGCGAGGCGCACTGTGGGTCGGGGTTTTGCAGGTTTATAGTCGGGGCAAACCACCCGGTGCGCATCATCTCCAGGGTCATCCAGGCCTCTAGCGCGCCACAGGCCCCCAGGGTATGCCCGATGTAACTTTTCAACGAGCTAAAGGGCGTATTCTCGCCCAACACCTGAAAGGTAGCCTGAGTTTCTGCGATATCACCTTTGGTCGTAGCGGTGCCGTGAGCGTTGATGTAGTCGATCGCAGCGGCATCGAGACCGGCATCCGCCAGAGCGATTTGCATGGCACGCGCCATGGTATCAGCCTTGGGTTCGGTGACGTGGGCGCCGTCGGAGTTGGTGCCATAGCCGACAATCTCTCCGAGAATCGTCGCGCCCCTTGCACGGGCATGTTCATAGTCTTCCAGTATCAACGAGCAGGCGCCTTCGCCAATGACCAGGCCATCGCGCGCACTGTCAAAAGGGCGCGGTGTCAGCTCGGGGGAATCATTGCAGGTGCTGGTGGCAAATAAAGTATCGAACACAGCAATCGGAGTTACATGAAATTCTTCCGCCCCCCCGGCGACCATCACATTTTGCATGCCGTATTTGATGGCCTCGTAGGCGTAACCAATACCCTGGCTGCCCGAGGTACAGGCCGAAGCGGTGGGAATGATACGCCCGGTCATACCGAAGAACATACCAATGTTGACCGTTGCCGTGTGGGTCATGGTGCGCAGGTAGGTCGAGGCGGTGAGATCAACCGTGGTGTTGTCAGTGATGACTTTGCTCAGGGCGGGCACATCCCCCGGTGTACCGATACACGAGCCATAGGACACCCCGGTAGTACCATCGCGCAGACAGGGGGCATCGGTTAAGCCCGCCTGCAGCAATGCCTGCTCGGTGGCAAATACGGACATCACCGAAACCCGCCCCATGCTGCGCAGTTTTTTGCGCGGATACTTGGGCTGAGTAAATTCAACAGGCGCACCCAAGCGGGTGTTTAGGCCTTCGATCTCATCCCACTCGTGGAACACGCGCACTTTGTTCTTGCCGGCGCGCAGGCCTGCTTCTACGTCTGCCCAGTTATCGCCAAGCGCGCTGACGGCGCCGACACCGGTAATCACGACGCGGCGCATCAGATCATTCCACCGTTTACCGAAATCACCTGGCGGGTGATGTATGCTGCCTGATCGCTCATAAGATAACCCACTAAACTTGCGACCTCTTCGGCCTGGCCAAAGCGGCGCAGCGGAATCATTTTTTTGGCCTCATCGGCAAAAACTTCGTCAATCATATCCGTTTCGATAATGCCCGGAGCGACACAGTTCACCGTGATTTTGCGTTTACCTAACTCCAGCGCCAGTGCTTTAGTGGCACCTATCAGGCCAGCTTTAGTGGCACTATAGTTTACCTGCCCGCGATTGCCCGCCACCCCGGCGACCGAAGACAAGGTCACAATTCTGCCGCCCTTGCGGGCCTGTACCATTGGCATTACCAGAGGTTGCACCACATTGTAAAAGCCGTCCAGGTTGGTGTGAATGACGCTGTCCCAGTCGTCCTCGCTCATGGCCGGGAAGGCATTGTCGCGGGTAATGCCAGCGTTGCACACCACCCCGTAAAATGCGCCTTTGTCAGCCACGCTTTGCTCCAGCGCTGCCCGGGTTGCCGCGCGATCGGCGACATCAAAACACAATAGTTCACACTCACTGCCCAAGGCTTCAATTTCACGGCACACCTGATCGGCTTTTTCGATATTGCCGCGGCAGTGCACACTGACTGCAAAACCTTGCCGTGCTAACTGCAGGGCGATGGCGCGGCCAATGCCACGGCTTGAGCCGGTCACCAATACCCGACGTTGCATAACACTCTCCTGTACTACCACTTATTCAAGCCCGGCGGTTCACTGGCGGCCAGATAGCCTGTGGCATCGTCCGGGCGATAAGCGGAGAAAACGGCTTCTACCAAATGATGGTCTGAATGGGCAGACGCGTAAATGCTGCCGTTAAAAGCGACCACTTGCGCTTCACTTACCGCCACCTCTACGGCCACATCGAGGCAGGCACCCTCGGCAAATACCGGCACATTGGCACTGTAATGGCGGGTACTGACCAAAAACGCCGGAGCTATTGCACGCCCTGCCCGCTCATCCGCAAGGCCGAGCCAAACCGCCGCTGTCTGCGCCATAAACTCGATGCCTGCCCAGGCAGGCACCCCGCCGAGCTGGTCATCGTAAAATATATTGTCACGCGATACTTGCAGCGAGCTCACCACTTTATTGGGGCTTGCGCTGACAACTCGATCCACCAGGCGCATGGGTGGCCGGTGGGGGATATAACGTTCAATGTCCAGCATGCATTATTACTGCGGCGTTATTACCGCCAAAAGCGAATGAATTACTCAGGCACACCCTCGCGCCCGCCGCAGCGTGATTGTCCTGCGGCACCAGGTTTAAGCGAGGTAGCGCCGGGTCATAGTGACCGTCGAAAATATGGGGTGGCAGTTTACCACCATGGCCCGTCAGTGCCAGCCAGATCAAGGCCGCCTCGGTGGCTCCGGCCGCGCCCAAGGTGTGTCCCAGCTGCCCTTTACTGCTGCTGCAAAGCGGCCGCTGGGGAAAAAGGCGATCGATCACAGACGCTTCCATGGCATCATTTAACGCTGTGCCTGTGCCGTGCAGATTGATGTAATCGACCGCTTCAGGCGCCAACTCGGCCTGATGCAAGGCGGCACGAATTGCGGCTTCGGCGCCTTTACCTTGGGGGTCAGGAGCAGAGATATGATGCGCATCGCTTGACGCCCCGACACCCAACAACTCTATGCGCTGCACTAACGGCTCACGAGTGACAAGAAAGAAGGCCGCCGCCTCACCAATGTTAATGCCATCGCGATTCTGGCTAAACGGACTGCAGACACCCTGACTGACCGACTCCAGTGCGGCAAAACCATTGACCGTTAGGCGACACAAGCTGTCAGCTCCACCGGCTATCACCGCATCGGCCATCCCCGTTGCCAGCAAACGGCGCGCAGAGGCCAAGGCGTGGGCGCTGGATGAGCAAGCCGTTGAAATGGTATAGGCCGGACCACGAGCACCAACCAGCCGCGCCACCACCTGCCCCAGGTTACCGATCTCCTGAGCCTGATAGTGATACTGAGGCGGCAAGGGTGCGCCGCGCAACTCGGCCGCCACGGCTACCTCGCCCTCGGCGATACCCGAGGTGCTGGTACCTGCCACCACCGCAATACGCTCGGGCGCATAACGGGCTCGAGCCTGCTCGAGTCCGCCGTTTAATTGGGTTAATGCACTACAGGCCAAACGTGTATTGCGGCTGTTAAACACCGCCAGCTCTGGAGGCAGATCTGGCAGGGCCGCAGTAACGGCAGAAACAAAGGTGGATCTATCTGGCACCCAGTCACAGGGTTGAAAGGCGCGCTCACCGGCGAACAGGGCTTGGGCCACCGCACTGCGGTCGCTCCCCAAACCATTCACCAAGCCCATATCGGTCAAGTAAACTTTCATGCTGCCGCCTTATTCTGAAATCTCTTTGCGGGTTTCGTTTACCCGCACCAATACATCGGCGTACTCGAATTGCCCCGGTGCAGCCTTGTGCCAGCGCCACCATGTTCGGTTGGCGTGGCTTAACACTATGGCTTCGCTGTCCTCGCGCAAATCCAGCTGCGCTGCCGCTGCACACTCAGGAGTGAGCTCGGCGCGTCTTTGCCACCAGCTGTAAGCGGCTATCAACTCGCCTGCCGCGGGGCCCCGGTAGAGTTTACTCACATCCGCCTGCCAGTCAGCACCATCGCCGGCCCGCTGCAGCGTAAAAAGCGGAGCGCCCAGCGTGTCCAGGGCGACAAAAACAATACCCGTGTCACTTACTTGGGTACGTAAAATTAACCGCTGACTGGAATCGTCTTCGCGCAGGGTAAGTAAGGCCGTGGCATCGTATAGCGGCGGGCAGACGGATTCGCCGGGAAGGACAATCTGACGCGCACAGCCCCCAAGCAACACCAAAGCAAAAACAAACAACCGAACAACGGACTTCATCACGCCGCCGGGGTACAGTACTGCGCCAGTGTTTTCATCCGTCGCCTAGGCTGGGCAACAAAAGGGTTCTCGGTATCCCAGGCATAGCCCGCCAAAATAGACGATATCATTTCACGTAAATTTGCCGCCGGATCCGGGTAAAAAATAATGTCCTGAAACAGCCCCTCATACCAGGCATCCACAAATACGCGGAAAGTTTCCACCCCCTGACGCAAAGGCTGCTCGTATTCTTTTTGCCAGTCCACGCGCTCCCCGTTGAACTGACGCAATAACACCTTTACCGCTTTACTCGCCGAGCGCATGGCAATGGTGACGCCCGAAGAAAAAACCGGGTCGAGAAATTCCCCGGCATTTCCCAACAGAGCATAGCGGTCAGTGGCAAGATGTTTCACATTGCAGGAGTAGCCCGTAATTTGATTGGCGGGATAATTCCATTGTGCCCGGTGCAATACATTGGCTAAAGACGGAGTTTCAGCCACCATTTGTTGCAATAGTTGTAGGGGAGATTGCGCTGCGCGCCGGGCGAGTTTTTCTTCGCTGGCGACGACTCCGAGTGAGCTTTTTCCATTGGCAAACGGAATTAACCAAAACCAAATGTCTCGCTCCTCGGGATGCACAGTAATTAAGATTTTATTGCGATCAAAATTTACATCGCGAATGCCATCGTCAATATGAGCAAAGGCGGCCTGGCGCACAGGAAAGTTTGACGGTGTTTGTAACTCCAACAGGCGTGGTAACACCCGGCCAAAGCCACTGGCATCGAGCACAAAACGGCAGTCCAGTTGGCCGCTGTTGCCCTCGTTGTCACAATAGCCCAAACACACACCGTCCGCCGTGGGGGCGTAACTGGTAACACTGTGTTGATACGCGATGGGCACACCCTGAGCTTCAGCCTGCTCAGCCAGCAGCTGATCAAAACGCGCACGCTCTACCTGAAAGGTGGTACCGGGGCCGGGGGAGAACTTCTCTTCAAAATTAAAGTAAGTGGTGCGCTCACCCCAAGCAAACGCAGCGCCATTTTTATACTGAAATCCGGCGGCGCGCAACGCAGGTAAAAAGCCGGCTTCTTCGATGTATTCCATGCACTGTGGCAGCAGGCTTTCGCCAATCGAAAAACGGGGAAAACTATCGCGCTCTAGTACCAATACATCCACCCCTGCCCGACGTAACAAAGCCGAGGCAATAGCCCCAGAAGGCCCAGCGCCAATTACCACAACGTCAACTTTGGCGGGCACGATTCGCTTTTGTGGCTTGTCGGTCATAGACGATCCCTATTCACTTAGCCCCCGGCCCAAGGCCAAAGGAGCGAGCACAAATACCAGTAAAATTCCGCTGAGCACCACCGCGCCAAAGCTGTGTATGGCCGCCGTCGAACTGAGGGATAAAAGCCCAAAAGATAGCACGGTGGTGCAAGCGGATAAACCAATCGCCAATACCGTTGCCCGGGATTGGCGGCCGCTTTCGCGCCAAAATAAGCTGTAGTCTACGCCAATGCCCAGCACTAATAGCAGCGCCATGATGTGGAACACACTGATAGCCTGACCCCATGTCAGCACCAACGCCAGAGCGAGTGCGCTGGCAAGGGCCGGGGGCGTAATCACCGCTAACGCACCTTTAAAGCCGTAGCGAGCCGACAGCACACAGAAAATAATACCGTAGGCGACTAACAATAAAACGCTGGCACGCTCACGATAGGTTTGCAATAAGCCGCTGGTGCGCGCCACCGGGTCCACCCATTGCCTGTGCGAGTGTTTGGCGGCAAGCCCTGCTAAGGCTTCGCCATCAATCGGTGCCAACAGCTGCACGACCCCATAGAATTTACCGTCTCGCACATAGTAACCCGGCGCGCCAGGCAAACGGCTAATGGCGGCAAGCGCTTTGCCCGGTTCTAGAAAACGCTCCTGTTGCCAACGTCTGAGATAGGCTTCCACTTGATTAGGTTTAACCCCCAGCTCGCCATACAACTCGGCAAGTAAACCACTGTCTAGAACTCGTTGCTGCCACAGCTCGGCGTTTGCTTTTTGTGTAGTCAGTGAAGGCAACCACTGAGACAGACTGTGATAGCCTCCCAGCTTTTGCTTGCGCACCAATATATCCAACTTTTGCTGCAGCGCTTCGCTGCGACGCAGCAAAGTGTCAGCATCGGGCGCCTGTAGCAGAAAATACTGCAGCGCGGGTTGGCCCGCCATATGCTCGCGGATTGTCTGCTCGGAATTTTGCAGCTGCGGGTCTATGCTCTGCATACTTCTTATATCATCGTTAACCTGCCACTGCAGTGCGCCCCACCCTAACAGCAAGAAAAGCCCGAATATTACTACCGGTTTACGCACTTGGCGCAGTAGCAAAAACTGAACGTCAATCACTGCATCTATAGCAATGGCCAGCCAGCGAGGTAACCCATGCTTTTGAGGCCGCGCGAGCAATAGCGGATACCAGCCCAGCACAAAAGCGTAGGCCGCCACCAAGCCGGCACTGGAGAGCACTGCTATTTGCATAAATCCTGGAAAGCCTGACGCTACAAAACTCAGGTAACCGGCACAACTTGAAATAAGCCCCAGTGACAAGGGAACAAATAAACGACGGCTACCCTCGCGCGCCTGCCAATGGGGGCCGCTGTCGAGTCGCTTGGCAAAAAAATGTAGACTGTAGTCAATGGCAACTCCCACCAAAGCAGCGCCAAATACCAGCGCCATCACATGCACGCGACCGAAAATCCACTGAGTAAACACAAGCCCTGCAACGACGCCCAAAGCAATAGGGGCGAAGGCTAATAACAACAGCTCAGCGCGGCGAAACACCAGCAGTAACAGCAAGGTCACTCCCAGGGCCGAGCCCAAGCCTACAGTGGAAACTTCACGGCGGGCCTGCTCTGTGCCCGCCAGGGTATAAAAAATTGCTCCGGTCTGCAGCTGCTTGAAGCCCGGCAATAGGCGCACCTCTGCCAAAGCGTTCGCAAGCGCATGAGAAAACTCGGCCTGTGTATTCAACGCAAATGGCGAAGCGCTTAACTCTAGGCGCAGCAAATAGTAACGCTCGTCATCAATAATTAGGTAAGGGTTGCCCTGACCATCGATTTTCAGCGCCTCGGGTAGCGGCGCTAACGTGTTGAGAAAATTCTGCAAGTTACCCAAAGGGTCCTGAGACAGGGTCTGCTCATTAAGTGCGCCAGGAGACGTCAGCAATTCGCGCAGCCGCTGCCTTTTTATACCCGGCATGGGGTAGTTCTGCAGCCGCTCGCGGTCGCTGGCTGTAAGCAGCTCGCGAGCATGGCCTGCATATATTGCGTCCAGCGCTGCAGAATTATTATCCGCACTGCGGTCACTGCCTGCCCAGGCAATACAGCGGCAGGATTTAAGTTTCGCTGTAATATCCGGCAACGCACGGCGGATGTCGTCCGGCTCCTCGGCCGTTAATAACAGCAGCGCCTGACGCTCGTATTTTTGCGAGAGAGATTGCTCGGCTATGCGTTGCGCCTCTGATTGAGTATTACTCGGAAACAGCGCAAGCAGGTTATTGTCTATCGTTAAGCGCGGCAGCTGCCATATCGCCAGCAGTACAATGGCTACTACCACCAGCCGGCAGGCACGACTAAACATCACCGACATCAACGTGGCTCTTGGTCCGGCGCATCGCTGTAGCGAAAATTCAGAACAGAATAATCGGCGCCTGGCTCGGTGATAGTAACGGAATCTATTCGACCGCCGCGGCCGCTAAGCAGTAAAGTTGCCACCACCTCATCAAGCGGCGCACCTTTGGGTACCAGCGCTAGATCAAATACTTCCTGGCTCTTAGCCGGAGCGAGGTAAACCGTAAAATATTCTTGTAGCGACTTAGCATTCAGCGCAAACAACTGCTCAAACATACGAAAAAAACCGTACACCGATGGCTCGTTGCCGGGAGTGATTGTCTCTACTTCTCCATCGACCGTGCGGGTTATGTCGTCACCGCGAACCTGATAACGGACCGCAAAGGGCTGATTAATTTGCCAGACAATATCGCCGTTCTGTGCCAGTGAAAACTCGCCCTCGGAAACCAAAGGCTCTGCCAACACTGACAGGTGCTTTTCCTGCACCAGCTTAGCCTGAACGGGAAGCTCACGGCGCATAGTCTCGGCAATAGTGTCTAATCGCTCAACCTGAGCCGTGGTTTTTACCGGGTGCTCAAGAATTCCCTGAGCCTGAGAAAGCGGCACAGTGAGCGCTACTACTAAGAGCAGTAACCGGCAGACGCTTGCACTTTTAACATTAAGCCTCATCTGATTCACCCAGATACGCAGCCACTTTCCGCTGTAAAACAGCCGGGGTTGCGAAGCACATTTCGCCATTGGCCAAGTCCACCGCCACCTGCACGCTGTGACCTTTGGTTAAGGTCTCGCCCGTTTCCAGATCGATAATTCGATAGTCGATTTTTAGACGCACCTCCCACTCTTCCAGGGTGGCGACCACTTTTAAAAGCCGATTGAAGCGTGCAGGCTTGACATACTTAAGACGCAAATCCACCACCGGGTAACCATAGCCCGATTCGCTCATAGCCTCGTAGTTGTAGTCGAATGCGTCCAGTAAGGCGCAGCGCGCATCCTCAAAATATTTTATATAATGGCCATGCCATACAATGCCCATGCTATCGACATCGTAAAATGGCACCTTGACCGTTTGCGCTACGCTGACAGTTCCTTTACTCATCGGGGTATAACTCCCAGTGTTGTTCGCGTATCAGTGCTAGGCTTTGGCGCAGCACGCCCTCCAGCGGCCGATCTTCCTCGACCAAATCAAAATACTCTGTCACCTTATTTGCCATCGCCTGCAAGGCGGGGGTGATAGTTTGCTGCTTAAAGCCCGCTTGCTGCTGACGCAAGTGCAGCGCCTGGGTCGACGCGAGTAATCCGGCGGCGGCCACCTGCTCGGTTAGTTCAAGTACTCGCAGACAGTCCCGCGCGGCAATGGTACCCATACTGACTTTATCTTGGTTGTGACATTCGGTGGAGCGCGAAAATACACTGGCGGGCATGGTGTGTTTCAGTGCTTCGGCGGTCCAGGCCGAAGCGCCAATCTGCACCGCTTTAAAACCGTGGTTAATCATACTGCGTTCCGCCTTAGCGCCGGATAAATTGGCTGGCAAACCGTTGTTGAATTTTATGTCCATCAGCAGCGCCAGCTGACGATCAATTAAGTCAGCCACATTGGCGACCGCTACTTTTAATGAATCCATGGCAAAGGCTATGTGCCCACCGTAAAAGTGACCGCCGTGCAGTACATGCTCATCTTCACCATCAATAATGGGATTGTCGTTGGCGCTGTTCAGTTCGGTTTCGATAAACTGACGCAACCAGGGCAAAGAATCTTGCAGCACGCCGATAATATGTGGGGCACAGCGTACCGAGTAGCGATCTTGCAGTCGATCCGAGTTGCGCTCCACTTCGGGCGCGTGTAAATCTTGATGAATCCAACGGGCGATTTGGCCCTGCCCCGGATGTGGTTTTACGGAAAACAGCTTGCCGTCAAAATGGTTGCTATTGCCCTTGAGCGCAACGCTGACCATGGCGGTAATCCGAGTTGCCAGCTTGGCGAGGTATTGCGCCCTATCAAACGCCAGACAGGCCACCGCCGTCATCACTGCGGTGCCATTCATAATCGCCAAACCCTCTTTAGGCATCAAGCGCAAAGGTTGTAGGTTGACGCCAGCAAGTACGTCGGCAACAGGCTTGCGAACGCCTTGATAGTAAACTTCGCGCTCGCCAATCAGGCTGGCCGCTACGTAAGATAGAGGGGTCAGGTCACCACTGGCCCCCACCGAGCCCTCCTCGGGTATCACAGGCACAATACCCAAGTTGATATACTGAGCTAGGCGCTGGAGCAACTCCATTCTCACACCTGAATAGCCCCGCGACAAAGATGCTAACCGCGCTGCCAGAATGGCCCGCCCCTGTATAGCGTCAAACTCCCGGCCCAAACCGCAGCCGTGAAACCGGGTTAAATGTAAGGGCAGCTCTTCAACCAAATGGGACGGAATAGAGACGGTACAAGAGTCACCATAGCCGGTTGTCACGCCATAGATGACGCCCTCTTCTCGCCACAGATCAGCGACAAACCTGGCACTGGCATTGATACGCGCACAGGCCTCAGCATCATCGGTAATTTGTGCGCCAGCTCCACGAGCAATGGCGACAACGTCTTCAATGGTTACTGGCTTTGCGCCGAACTCTACTGGGGCAGTGCTTGATGTCATTACGCGCTAAGACTCCTGGTTATCATCGGTGGCGTGCCGGGGTTTATCATCGCCCCAAAAATCGTAAAAATTAAACCACTGCAGCGGGTAGCGGCGACATAGTGGCTCTAGCTGTTGCACAAAGTCTGTTAACAGCGTGCGGCACTTTTCGTCACGCTCACTTCTAGCGACCTTGGCACCGTTGTACAGAGGTTGCAATTCGGCGCGATAGCCCTTTTCGGTACGATAGCCTGCCATAAAGAATACCGGTGCCTGCAAAAGTAGCGCGAGCCAAAATGGGCCCACGGGAAAGTGCGCCGGCGCCCCCAAAAAAGAGTGGGCAAAATAACGCTGCTGATTACCCGGGGGCAGTCGATCGGCCAGCAGAATCAAGAACTCGCCATCGTCCAACTTTTGCCGCAGCTCTATTGCGGTGGCCGGAGTCACCTCCGTTACCTGAATTAAGCGCACTTGCACCTGATCGCTGGCGCTGTCCATTAAGCGATTAAAGTTCTGGGTATTGGCAGTGTGTAAAATAACATTGAGCTTTAACGCACCTTCGTTTTCCACCACCGCGCGACACATTTCCAGGTTACCAAAGTGGGCACCCAGCATAACCGCGCCTTTTTTCTCGCGCTGCAGCTGCAGTAGCAACTGATGCCCGGAGAAATCGACATCGGTGCGTTTCAGCCGCCCCATCCAGGCCGCAATCCTGTCTAACAGCGCGCGCGCAAAACTCAAGTGATGCAACCACACTTGCCACCAGCCGCTGGAGGACCCGGTGCGGCGTAAATACAAGCGGCTGTACCGGCGAGTTGACGCGCGGGTAAGAAAAAAATAAAAAACCACCAGATAGACTATCGGCAAAATCACAAACCGCCCACCGTGCCGATACAGCCAAAACAGTAAGGCCATCCCCCAACGGCTGCCGCGCTCGCTCTGCTGGTGCCAGTCAGTCACAGTCACGCCCCCGCAATTGCCAATACAGTAACTTGGGTAAACGCAATAACATGCCAAACACCAACCGCGTATGCATCCAGCTGATAACAAGATTGTCGCGCCAGAGACGGAAGTTTGAAATGCCCTGCTCGGGGTAGATAACCCGGGTGGGTAAAGAGATGATTCTTACCCCGCGCCAGTAAAGACGCACCAATATTTCAGTGTCAAAGTCCATACGCCCGCCCAGCGACACCTGGCGCGAAAGCGCTACCACCGGTGCCACCGGATAAATGCGAAAACCGCACATGGAATCTTTGATTTCCAACGATAGCGTTTCGATCCAAACCCACACATGGGTAATGTAACGGCTGTACAGTCTGTGCTTGGGCACAGATTCATCATACTCTGGCACACCGGTGATAACCGCTTGGGGATAACGCTGGGCTAGGGAAAGCAGCCGCGGCACGTCGTCTGTGTCGTGCTGGCCATCGGCATCGATTTGCAATACGTGACTGTAACCGAGGTTGGCGGCATGATGCAGTCCCAGGATTACCGCGCGCCCTTTGCCACCGTTTGGACGCTGCTCAACCAGCTCGCAACCGCTTGATTCACTTAACTCGCGTAACAAGGCAGTGGCCTCCTCGTCGCCACCGTCATTAACTAAAATACAGTTAAACCCCTGAGATTGCAGCCGCGACACAGTTGCACCCACTAAATGCGCGTGATTGTATACCGGGATAACCGCACACACTTTCAGCCTTTCAGTCAACACTGTGCCTCTGTACCGCAATCGCGCCCTTGGCGGTCACCCCGCGCGCACTTTGATAAGTAAATTTAATCAAGCCTTTCTCCGCTTGGTAATCTAACTGCAAGCGCAGCCGAACAGGCGGGCGCACCAGCTGCTGAAATTTATTTGATTTTAATCCAGAAAATATCAGCGATCCGTTAAAATGCCGTCGCGCCAACTGATACACCCAGGCAATCTGCACCACTCCCGCCAACACAGGCAAATCATCAAAGTGGCCACTAAAACAGGGGTGATCCGCCTGTAAATCGAATTCACACAATAGACGCTCATGGGACACATCCAAATATTCAATGGACGGCGGCAGCGCAATCATGCTCCCTCCTGGTGAAACAGTTTTAGCACTTCATTCTGGGGCAACTTGCCCTGACTGTTGCGTGGCAGCTCTGCCACATAACGCCAACGTCGGGGCAACAATGGCGCTTCGAAATACTGCCGTAAATACTCACGCAGTAACTGGTTCAAGGCTCTTTTACCCCGCGCGGCCAAATACTCCCGCCCCGGCTCGGCCAGACTCACCAGCGCCACCACTTCATCTCTTTTGCCTTTTAAAATTGCGGCACTTGCCTGGTGCACCAGAGCGTTTTGTGCCAAGCGCCGCTCTAATTCCGTTAAGGATAAACGCTTGCCTTCCACTTTGACGATTTTATCTTTGCGCCCCAACAACGCAAAACAACCCTCGCCTTGCAGAGTGATACAGTCGCCCATGGTAAAGCGCCCAGCTTGACCTACATGAGCGGCACTTACCACCAGCGCTTTGGCCTCGCCCTCCATGATCTGCACGCCAGGCAGTGGCTGCCACAAAGGTCCATCCGTCTGGCAGCGCCAGGCCACTCCGCCGGTTTCAGTGCTGCCTAAAATTTCCAGCGGCGCTTTATCGCACACGCCGGCCATGGCCAGGGCGGCCTCTGGCGTCAATAAGCCGCCGGAGGAGAATATCGCTCGATAAGATTTGGCACTCGCGACAAATTCCTCGCTTAGAGGCAGGCGGGTCAAATGTGTTGGGCTTGAGACTAGCACCAACTTTTTATGCTGCTCGGCATAGCTCGCCAACAGCTCGGGGAAATGGCAGCTGCCATCGATAAAACTCGCACCGCGCGCCAGCGGCCAAAAAAGCACATGCAGTAGACCGTAAATATGCTGGTGGCTGACCGTGGCGGCCACCGTTGTGGAGCCTACGTTGTCGGCAAAAGCGAGATTTAACGCCGCGATTTCATGCTCGAAATCGGTAAGCTTTTTCACTACGGGCTCGGGGGCGCCGGTGCTACCCGAAGTAAACAACAGCAGCTCAGCCGGGCGTGTTAACGCCTCCTCATCAACGCAGTTATCGTCCGCATTGAGCGCAGATAATTCCGCCGGAGACCACTGTGGACAATCGATCTCAGCAATTGGTGTATCGGTAATTAAAGCATCGAAATGAGGTTCGAGCTCACGGGCCGATTGGGGCTGTAGATTATGCGGCATGACGGTACGTTTGCCGGCCATGGCAAGGGCCAGCACAGCGGCGAGAAAATCTACCCCCGAGCTTAACCAGAGGCACACTCTGTGCTCGGGCCGGACACGCAGGGCCCGGTAATAGGCCTGCAATTGACGACAAAAATCGGCCCGGGTAATCGCGTCCTCACCTCGATAGGCCAGCACCTGCTCGGAATAGAACAAGCCTTGCTTACGCAAGTTTATTGACGGCTTACAATCCATGTTTTTTCTTAAATATAAAAGTTCGGTAGCCATATTCCAGTGCGAACAACAGCCCGATGAGGCCGTAAGCCAGCAAGCCATTGTACAAGGCCCAAAGCTCGCGACTGCTGAACAGTGCTGTGTAGCAAGCAAGCGCACCATTAAAAACAAAGAATACAACCCATACCTGGGTCACTTTACGGGTATACCACTCCACTAACGGCGGCAGGCCATGACTAAACTCGCGGCTTGCCATACGTGCAGGCAAGGTCGGCGGACGATATAGGGTATAAGTAAAATAACAGGCCAGCAGGGCGTTTATCAGCGCCGGCCAAAGCCTCAGCAAGCGCTCGTCATTCCAGTGCCACAGCGCCGCCGCAAGCAAGCCCAAGGCAATACCAATTGCAAGCTTTGCCTCCCACCGGCGAGCGGTCAGAAATAGGCGCAAACCATAAATGCTCGCCAGCGCTAAACCAAGATAACGAGGCTCCAGCCACTGGCCGCCAAAATAAATCAGTAGCGGGTACAGCAGCAATAGCAACGCGGCCAAGCCCGCCAATGCGCGGGTCACCCCGCCCTCAAAAGCTCGTCGATGACGTTAACCGCATCACCAATGGTGCGTACGCCTTTAAACTGCTCGGGCTTAAGCTGCTTGCCGGTCACGCTGTGAATTTTGGCGGCCAGATCAATAGCATCAATGCTATCGAAATCCAGATCGGCGTAAAGATCTGCCTCGGGAGAAATGTCCTCTTCCTCGATCATAAATGAATTGATGAGGACGGTTTTCAGTTCACTGTAAATTTCGTCTTTATTCATGATGGTATCTGTTGTGTCGCGTGTTACGAAGCCGTTTGTGCCAGGACAAACTCCCGCAGGCTGGCTACGCTGCGAAAATGCTCTTTATTTTGATCTGAATTTGCATCAATTTTTACGTTAAAACGTTTTTGCAACGCCAAACCAAGCTCCAGGGCATCAATAGAATCCAGCCCCAAGCCCTCGCCAAACAGTGGCGCTTCCGTATCGATGTCCTCAACCTCAATATCTTCCAGCTCCAGCTCCGTAATAATCATCTGTTTAATATCAGTATCGATATCAGCCATAGCGCTTTAGACCTTCTGTATAATAATCTTCCAGGTAGCGCGTCAAAAGGCGCGCCGCCTTGGGTTTGTCATCGAAATCGTCAATCACCTGAGACGGCGTAATAATTTCGTGAAAGTACACGTTAATATCGGCCCGCCGCGGCGGAATTTGATACCAGGGCGCCCCCTTTACCAAAGTAAGTGGTTCACAGGTAATAAATGCCGTCACTATAGGCGCTTGAGTGCGCACGGCGACATTCGCAGCCCCTCTTTTAAACGCCAGTGGCTGGCCCGGCACACTGCGCGATCCCTCGGGAAAAATCAACACGGCCTGGCCGCTGTCCAATGCCTGCTGACACCCCTGCAGCAGCTCTTTGCCACTGGCATTGCTAATAAAACCACCGGCCAGCATAACGCCACGGATATACGCATTGCGCCAAAGCTCGCCTTTTACCACGCAGTTGGCTTTGGGCAGGCGCGAGAATAGTATCACCACATCTATCAAGGTTGGGTGATTGGCTACCACCAGGCACCCTCCGGCGCGCTGCAGTAACTCGGTATTGTGCAGGCTCACCCGAATCAACCCCAGCCATTCCATAAAACGAACAAAACAAAAAAAGCTGCGCTGCTGTATCGCCCTGACCTTTGCCGCCTTGTTAAGCCGGGTGCCGGGCAGAGCGTAAATTACCGGAAACACCAGCAGGCTCTGCGCCAAAGCAAGCACAGAAAAGCTGGCGAAACATAGGCCCGTGGCTAAAGTGCGCCACAGCCTATCACCCCAGAACTTAAACCGGGTCAGCATCGCGACGCCACTGCCAGGTGTGTTGATCGGTGCTCACCTCGAGGCTTTCAGCGCCGCTGTACCACCAGTGTAAGAACGAAATCATCAGTGAATGCTCGGATGGCTCTTGCTGCACTGGCTGCATGCGCAAAGATACCCTGCGCCCTGCGTCAGCCTGCTCGGGTGCTAATAACAAGGCCACCGCCGCAGGCATTTCTTGTTCATCCGCAAACGGCCGATACACCCCCTGCAAAGGCTCATCGGTGTGCACCAGTAGCACTTGAGGGGCCCCTTGATCCAGCCAGCTCAGCGCTTCGCACCAGGCTGCGGCGAAGGTGTCTCGCCCCGCCGCCAGGGCGATACCGGGCGCCGTTATCTGCCGCAATATACTGAATATGCCCAGCGCCGAATTGTGCACGGACAAGCTAAAACCATTGGGAGATAGCGGCTGACCCTCAGCGAGGGCGGCGAGTAGTTTATAGGTGCGGGCGGTGTCGCCATGACGCGACGAAAATACCACCGGTGTGTCCGGTGTCAATTCTTCACCAGCGGCCTCGCACACCTCAAGCGCCTGCCGCCCCCAGCGGGTCAGACGTCTACGAGTCATGGCGGGCACCTGCTTGGCCGGCGGCTTTTCATTTCCAGAGGGGAGCTCGTTGGGGTTGAAACAGCCCCAGTCATGCGCCCGGCTAAAACCCGGAGCCCAGGCCGATAGCTGTATTACCCTCGCGTGCATAAGTGTGATCCGTAGTTATCGTCCGAGCGCGCCCGGACGCTGGGGCTTCATCCTGTTCGAGCGAAAATGAGTATCGGAACCAATGAAAACCGGCGTCATTTTACACGACCCACCTGCGGTGCGCAGATTAATTAGTGTTAAACGCCCGCTTATTCACTGGCCGTGGCCGAAGCTTGTAATCTAGTTTCATCACCGACCTTTAGTTTCACCCTAACTCTGGGCCAGGCGCTTTCATCCCAGTGCAGGGAAACTGTTTCATCCGGCACTACAGGAGAAATAAATTTAACTTTCTGCCAGATTAATCCCCCAGCGCAGTTGTGCCGCCGTCCAAACGCCAGGTGCAGCTGCGCCAGCAAATAAGCGCCAGGCACTACAGAAGCGCCGGGGAAATGTCCCTGTACACACGCGGCCTCTCGACTTACGCTAAAGTTTTCGCACATGAGGTATCATGCCCTTTTTATCCATCGATTACCTATGAGTGTGTCCTACCCACCACCAGAACAGCTTCTGCCGCACGCCCCGCCTATGGTGCTGCTGGATTCTATCATTGAGCACAGCGATTCACATATTATCTGCTGCGCTGCTGCACCCGTTTGGGCTCAGCATCCGCTGCGCATTAACGGTGAACTGTCGGTCTTCAGCGGGGTCGAGTACGCGGCCCAGGCGCTGGCAGCGCATGCCCGCCTGTGCGAGCCCATTGCCGCCCCCCCTAAAGCAGGCCTTCTAATTACCGCCTCTACGCTGCAAGCGCAGGCGCAGCGTCTGGATGAATTCGCTGAAGAGCTGACCATTCGAGTCGACATAGATAGCCGTACCGCATCCAGTAGCCGCTGCCAATTCACGATCTACGCGCAAAAGCAGTTGCTATTAAGCGGCCAACTGACCGCAGCCACTCAGGAACTGTTGTGAGCACGACTATCTACCTGAGCGAGCTGGCAAATCTCGCCAGCCACTGTGAGCCTGAGAAAATCCGCAAGCTTCTCCCGAGCAGTGAATGCCAAAAGGCCGAACGATTTAACTCACCAGCGGCAAAACTGCGCTTTCTGGCTGGGCGGTTGATGTGCCGCACACTCTTGTCGCGCGAGCTTTCGCTCGCCCCCGCGGATATCAATATTGCCATTTCGGATCAGGGCAAACCGATTCTGGACCATAGTGGTGGGGTGCACTTCAACCTAAGCCACAGTGGCGATTGGCTTGCGCTAGGCATAAGCTGCTGCGGTCCCCTCGGAATTGATCTGGAGCAGGCGCAGAAAAAGCGTCCCTGGCTCGCTATTGCCAAGCAGTTTTTTACTTCCGCCGAGGTAGAGAAACTGTCGTTTCTTAATGAGGCCGCACTGGAGCGCGAGTTTTACCGCCTCTGGACCCTGAAAGAGGCTTTTTTTAAGGCGCGCGGCACAGGGTTAGCAGAGGGGCTAGCCAAGGTGGACTTTTCCAACAGCACCAACCCGCAAGCTCCAGAGGAATTAAAGCCAGACAAATGGCGCGGGGAACACTGGCCGCCCCAGCTGTTATCCACTGAGCATACCTACCTGGCCTGCATCCACCAAAGCGCCGAAACACCTAAGCTCATTCACTGGAGCCTGCCGGCGCAAACCGTCTAAACTTAACAAACCCCAAACACGGGATCTGTTATGAAATCACTAGTAATCGCCCTCGCTGTGCTGATTTGCATGCACGCTTTGGCAGCCGACCTCAAGGAGACACAGGCGCAAGTCTTTCTATATCGCACTCCTTCTAGCGATGCCGATCACCGCTTTAGCTACGAAGTGGAATTGCTACGCCTGGCACTGGAGAAAACAATTAACGAGTATGGCGCCTATCAACTACTGCCGGGCAAATCCAGCAATCTTCCCCGGGCTATGGCTATAGCGAGACAAAGCGAACACCCTTACATTTTTAAAACCAGTTACAACCCTGGCCTGACAGGTGACTTTCACTACCCCAAGTTTCCAATCGATCGGGGTATCTTTAGCTACCGCCTGTGTTTTGTTAACGAGCATCGTGCAGCGGATATCGCCAAGGCAGACACCAGAACCGCGCTGCAGAAATTTAATATCGGTCAGGGCGTGGGCTGGCTCGACAATAAAATTCTAACCAACGCGGGTTTTACTGTGAGAGAGGCGCCAAGCTACGAAAGTCTGTTCCCTATGCTCTCAGCAGGCCGGTTCGATATGGTTTGCCGGGCGCAAAACGAAATCATCAATGAGTGGCAAAACTTTGGTCACCTGGGTGGCTTTGAGCTCGATACCAGCTTTGCACTCTACTATCCCCTACCACGCTTTTTTTGGGTTCACAAAAGCAAACCTGCGGCCTTTGCACGAATTCAAGAGGGACTGGAACGCGCCTATGAGGATGGCAGCGCCTTGCAGCTTTGGCATCAATACTATGATGAAGCACTGGCAGGTGTTTCACTAAAAGGCAGACGAATATTCGTGCTCCCGAATCCTTATTTAAAGGACATCGACACCCGCTACCAAGCTTATTTTTTAACTGAAAACGTCAGCAGAGATTAATTCTGCACATAAAAAAACGCCGGGCCAAATGACCCGGCGCTTTCAAGCAGCTCTCGCAATTCGATCAGTACATAAAGCCGAACTCAAAAATTGCGGTCCCCAGCGAAGGATCGCTCTCGGCATAATCCACATCAATCCAGCGCTCGTAGTAGCCGACTCGGACAAAGTGGTTGGGGCTCAAATCGAGGCGCAGGCCACCGCCCACACCATAGGAGAAAGAATCACCGCCATAAGTCGGCTGGTAGTAATCGCACACATAACCCCACCAGGGGTCCCACCAACATACCTGCTCCGGGAAACCGGCGGCAATATTGCTGTCGATTGAGCTCCAACCGATCATACCGCTTACAAATGGGGTAAAGCGCCCCTCCATAAAATAGTAGTCAGCGACGCCATTAAAACTGAATGTGTCCATAACACCACTAACGCTTTCCGTGGTGCGCTCGCCATCGTCGATAATCCGCTGGCCATCATAGCGAGTGTCGTTCCAGGTGAAGCTGGCACGTAAGTTCAGACGATTGGAATAGTTGTAACCGGCAGTAAAACCAAACCCCGGATCTGAAGCGATATCGGCCGATGCACCACCTTCAAAATCAATAGTCTCTCCATACAGATAAGGCACCTGTAAAGAGAATTCATATTTATTCATTCGATCTGCATGTGAAGGCATAGCCAGGGCAAGCAGCAGACAACCAAGTGCCCAAACCGGCTTGAGTAGACGAGTTTCCATATTTCATTCCCTAAAGAGTGGTAGATAAATCAACCTGTAACAGGCCCTTCCTGTTGAGCAATAGAATAGCGGCTTCAGCATTAATTTTCGACGGGACAGCCGATAATTTGCGTTAATTATCAGTAACAATTGGGCGAGCCGAGACGACATCGGGGGAGAGCGAACAAAAAAGCCCACGCAAAAGCGTAGGCTTTTTCAAAATGGTGCCCAAGGCCGGACTTGAACCGGCACGGCTTGCGCCACTACCCCCTCAAGATAGCGTGTCTACCAATTCCACCACTTGGGCAAAGGGGAGATGCTGTAAGCATCGAATCTATTTAAACGTAATGTGCGGTAGTCCCGACACGCTACGCGTGGTCGCTTACGGCGTCCTGCCTCACGCGACACTTGCGCATCCTGCGCATCGTCTACCCTTCCACCAATTGGGCAAAGGGAAGATGCCTTAAGGCATCGAATCTTGCAAAAAACTTACTCAGCCGGTACTGCGGGCACTTCGCCTGCATCGCTTCCCATGCTGGGCACGTCGGAGGCTTCGTCAGCTGCTGGTACATCACTTTCCAGTGCGGCTTCAGCGGGAGCGGATTCTATCATGGAAGGAATCGCAGCGTCAGTCACTCCGGCACTGTTTTTTGCAATAATTGCCAAACCAAAGCTGGTGCAGAAAAATACGAATGCAAAGACGGCTGTAGCGCGGGTAAAAAAGTTACCACCACCTTCACTGCCAAAGACTGTCTGTGAGGCCCCGGCACCAAAAGAAGCACCCGCTGAGGCGCCTTTACCTTGCTGCATCAAAATCAGCGCGATAATCGCCAATGCCGTCAAGATGTGTACGATTAAAACAATTTTTTCCATTACTCTGCTCTCTGTTTTGAGCCTATCTGAATATTTATTTGCCCGCGACCTCAGCGCTTTGGCAAATAGCAATAAAATCTTTAGCCTGCAAAGAAGCGCCGCCCAACAGCGCGCCGTCGATATCCTCTTTAGCAAATAGCTCTGCCGCGTTCTCCGGCTTGACGCTCCCGCCGTACAAAATCACCAACTCATGTCCGAGTGAGGCGAACTGCTTGCGAATAAAGGCGTGCACTTGTGCAGCCTCTTCCGGGGTTGCGGTTATTCCAGTGCCTACGGCCCAAATCGGCTCATAAGCGACAATGGCGGTGGCAAAAGCTTGTAAACCGGCAATATCAAGCACCGCTTGCAACTGCCTACCGATCGTCTCCAGCGCCTTGCCCTGTTCGCGCTGCTCGCTGCTCTCGCCCACGCACAATATGGGGATCAGGCCCTCGGCCTGCGCGGCAACAAACTGTCGCGCAACATAGTCGTCGCTCTCGCTCTGTAATCGCCGCCTTTCGTTGTGGCCGACAATCACGTAGCGACACCCCTGATCAATCAGCATTTTGGCCGATATTTCACCAGTGTACGCACCGGAGTCATTGGGGTTTACACTTTGCCCGCCCCAATATAGCTGGCTGGCGCTAAGCGCCTGCGCTACCTGTTCCAGGTATACGAAGGGAGGGCATATTGCCGCATCCGATTTCTCAAGAGGTTTCCAATTGGAGAGAATCTCCTGCAACAGGCGGGAATTAGCGTCCCGAGTACCGTTCATCTTCCAATTGCCGACCACCAGCCGACGACGCTGCGCTCTGGGCTGCGACGTCATAATCTACCCTCCGTAAAACGGCCGCCAATGGTAGCGGAACGTTCCGCAAGATACAACGGCAATTGTCCTGCATTACCGTTGCCCCGCCTGATAATCATCAGCTTTCGCTTCAACTTAGAGCCTTTTCAACTTCACGGGCCAATTCCTGCGCCAAGGACTTTACCTGGGCCTTGTCTTCGCCCTCAACCATAACCCGTACCACGGGCTCAGTACCGGAAGGACGCAATAGCACGCGTCCGCGACCGGAGAGTTTTTCTTCAGTTGCAGCCACGGCTTTCTGCACCGCTTCGTCTTTGGCCAAATCAACCTTTTTAACCCGATGGACGTTAATCATGGTTTGCGGCAGCTTAGCCATGCCCTGCTTCGCAGTGTTAAGGCTTTGCTCCATAGTGCATATCGCAAGCAACACCTGTAACGCCGAAATAATGCCGTCGCCAGTGGTAGTGACATTACTGCAAACAATATGGCCAGAGGACTCTCCACCCAGGGCCCAGCCATTTTTGCGCATGGTCTCGATCACATAGCGGTCGCCCACTTTGGCGCGCGCAAAGCCGATACCTAGCTTTTTCAGCCCCAGCTCAAAACCGAAGTTACTCATCAGGGTGCCGACCACACCGGCGCAGCCGCCACCGTACTCCTGCTGATAGGCGGCAATGATGTAAAGCAGCTCATCGCCGTCGACAATTTCACCCTTATGATCCACAAACACCACCCGATCGCCATCACCATCGAAGGCGATCCCCAGGTCAGCGCCCACCTCCTGAACCTTTTCTTTCAAAGCTTCGGGGTTGGTAGAGCCGCAACTACGATTGATATTGGTGCCATTAGGCTCGGTAGCAAAAGGAATTACTTTGGCGCCCAGCTCGGAAAATACACTGGGGGCAATGTGATACGTGGCGCCGTGGGCGCAATCCACAACGATCTGCAATCCACTGAGGTTAAAACCCCAGGGCATGGTGCCTTTACAGAATTCAATATACCGCCCTGCAGCGTCGGTTATACGCCGTGCCTTACCCAAACGTTCAGCGGTGAACATGGGCTCATCCAGCTGCGCCTCAATAGCGTGCTCGATATCATCGGCGAGCTTGGTGCCGTTGGCGCTGAAAAACTTAATTCCGTTGTCGTAGTAGCTATTGTGCGACGCGCTGATAACAATGCCCGCTTGAGCCTGAAAAGTACGGGTTAAGTAAGCGATACCGGGAGTTGGCATGGGCCCTAACAATCCCACGTCCACGCCAGCGTTAATCAACCCCGCCTGTAAAGCCGACTCAAACATATAACCCGATATGCGAGTGTCCTTGCCGATCAAAATTAACCCAGGGCCATCGTAGCGATCGACCAGTACGCGACCTGCGGCCCACCCCAGCTTGAGCATAAAATCGGGGGTAATGGGCGCCTCGCCCACGCGACCGCGAATACCATCGGTACCAAAATATTTGCGACTCATGTTCAGTCTATCTCCATCAATGCGCAATGCACCGCCAGTACATCCGCCGTTTCGCGTACATCGTGTACGCGGATTATCTGTGCACCACGCATAGCGGCTTCAAGCGCCAGCGCCAGCGAACCAGGTAAACGCTCCTCAAGCTCGCGGCCAAGCAACTTCCCCAGCATGGATTTACGCGACATACCCACCAATAGTGGGCACCCCAAATGATGAAAGTGCGCCAGTTTACCCAACAGGGTTAAATTGTGCTGCAGAGATTTACCAAAACCAAAACCCGGGTCCAGCACAATGCGCTCGCGCGCAATGCCCGCCGCTTGGCACGCCTGCATGCGCGAGACAAAGAATTCTTCTACCTCGGTAATTGCATCATCGTAATCTTGCGCATGCTCCATGGTGCCGGGCTCACCGCGCATATGCATAAGACACACGGGCAGCTCGGTGGCTGCGGCGGCCTGCAACGCGCCTTCGCGTCGTAGGGCGCGCACATCGTTAATCATTGCCGCCCCCACAGCAGCCGATTCGCGCATAACCGAAGGAGTACTAGTATCCACCGAAACAGGGCAATCAAGCTCTCTTACGATCGCCTCAACCACTGGCACTACGCGCTGCAGCTCTTGCGCCTCACCCACCGCAGTGGCACCTGGCCGGGTGGATTCACCGCCTACATCGATGATGCTTGCGCCGTCTTTCAGCATCTGGCGCGCGCGCTCAACAGCGGCTTCAAGGCTTAAACGCCCTTGCTGATAACAGTTACCGCCATCAGAGAAGGAGTCGGGCGTGGTATTCAAAATACCCATGATAAGCGGGCGAGAGAGGTCCAGCGAATAGCCGGCGGCAGGAATAATTCCGGTGACGGGTAAATCATTATTCATTGAATGGCTTCAATCCAGGCAAAAAAATAACCCCGCCGGGGCGGGGTTAGGTTGGCAGCGAAGGCTAGCGCCCTTCCGCCGGACCGCCTATCGGCGCATCCTTAGACTCTTTGGGCTTATCGGCAGGATCATCCGCAGTAGCGCCTGCACCACCGCCGCCGATATGGCTATTAAAGTCGCCGTCGTGCCAATCCCTAGGGGGGCGCACTTTACGGCGGGCCATCAGGTCATCCACTTGCTCGGAGTCGATGGTCTCGTACTCCATTAGCGCATCTTTCATCGATTCGAGAATATCTCGGTTGTCGTGCAGCAATTGCTCCGCGCGCTTGTAGCAACGATCCACTATATCTCGCACTTCTTCATCGATGATTTTTGAAGTGGCGCCGGAGTAGTTTGGATTGCCTGACCCCGGCATCATGCCTTCATCTTCGCCATAGTGAAGCGGGCCCAATTTCTCGGACAAACCCCACTTGGTCACCATATTGCGGGCCAACTCAGTGGCGCGTTCAATATCGTTAGAGGCGCCGGTGGTAATTCCCTCGTCACCCAGAGTCATCTGCTCGGCGATACGCCCACCAAACAAGGTGCATATCTGTGACTCGATGGCGCGACGACTCAGGCTGTATTTGTCCGCCTCGGGCAAGAACTGGGTCACACCCAACGCCCGACCACGGGGAATAATGGTCACCTTGTGAATGGGATCGTGCTCGGGCACTAATCTACCCACAATGGCGTGACCCGCCTCGTGATAAGCCGTATTTTCTTTTTCTTTCTCGCCCATCACCATGGAGCGGCGCTCTGCGCCCATCATGATTTTATCGCGGGCCTTCTCAAACTCTTCCATGGTCACCAGGCGCTTATTGGCTCGCGCTGCGAACAATGCAGCCTCGTTCACCAGGTTCGCCAAATCGGCACCAGAGAAGCCGGGAGTACCGCGAGCGATAACGGAGGCTTCAACACTTTCTGCAATAGGTACCTTGCGCATATGCACTTTCAGCACCTGCTCGCGGCCGCGAATGTCAGGCAGGCCGACTACCACTTGGCGATCGAAACGCCCGGGGCGCAGCAACGCCTTGTCCAATACGTCGGGGCGGTTGGTAGCTGCGATTACAATCACACCTTCACTACCTTCAAAACCGTCCATTTCAACCAGCAGCTGGTTCAAGGTCTGTTCACGCTCATCATGACCACCGCCGTGGCCACCACCGCGGTGACGACCCACAGCGTCGATCTCGTCAATAAAGATAATGCACGGCGCCTGCTTTTTCGCGGTTTCGAACATATCGCGAACCCGCGAGGCGCCCACACCCACAAACATTTCCACGAAATCGGAGCCGGAGATAGAAAAGAAAGGTACCTTGGCTTCACCCGCAATGGCTTTTGCCAACAGGGTTTTACCGGTACCCGGAGGACCCGCCATCAGCACGCCGCGGGGAATACGGCCGCCTAAACGCTGAAACTTGGAGGGATCGCGCAAATACTCCACCAGCTCCTGCACTTCTTCTTTGGCTTCGTCCACACCGGCCACATCGGCAAAGGTGGTTTTAATTTGATCTTCACCCAACAGGCGCGCCTTGGACTTGCCGAAGCTCATAGGTCCGCCGCGGCCGCCGCCTGCGCCGCCTTGCATTTGGCGCATAAAAAACAAGAACACGGCGATAATAATCAGGATGGGAAAGCTGGCCACCAGCAATTGATGCCACAGACTGGGCTCTTCACGCGGCAGCACGGTGATCTCGACACCGTGGCGGCGCAGATCGGGCATCAGTTCGTCATCGCGAATCAAAGGCAGGTTGGTGGTGAAGCGGGTGTTATCGGCCATGACGCCGCGCACCTGCATCTCCTGAATGGTAACCTCACGCACACGATCCTGCTCTACTGCGGTTACAAACTCCGAATAAGTCACCGTATCGGACTGACTTTTGCTCTCAAACCCCTGAAACACGCTGAACAGGACAGCGGCAATAATCAGCCATAAAATCAGGTTCTTGGTCATATCGTTCAAGGTAAAACCCTCAGTTACATCATTTTGAACACCAGCGGTGTTCCTTTGACCGGCTTATCCGATCATTGTCACCCTATTATTAGTGACAGTATAGCGCCCGAGGTCACACTCGGGGCCAAAAATTACCCTTTATAATCGCGCCCGACAATATAAACTTCGCGCGAACGCGCCCGGGAGGCATCTGGCTTACGGGTCACCACTTTAGCAAAAGAAGCCCTCACTTCGGCAAGCCAGGGCTCGAACCCTTCCCCTTGGAATACTTTGGCGACAAATGCGCCACCCGGGGTGAGTATTTGCCTGGCCATATCCAGCGCCAATTCTACTAAATACATGGCCTTGGGCTGATCCACCGCGTCTACCCCACTCATGTTGGGGGCCATATCAGAAATTACAAGGTCGACAGGCGAGCCGTCGATGGCCGACATCAGAGCGTCGAAAACACTATCCTCGGTAAAATCACCTTGAATAAACTCCACCCCGGCAATGGAATCCATAGACAAAATATCGGAAGCCAAAACTTTGCCTTTGTGGCCCACGCGCTCGGCCGCCACCTGCGACCAACCGCCGGGGGCGGCCCCTAAATCGACCACTGTCATTCCCGGGCGAAACAGGCGATCTTTTTTGTCGATTTCCAGCAACTTGTAACTGGCTCTGGACCGGTAGCCATCTCGCTGGGACTGTTTGACGTACTGATCCGAGAAATGTTCCTGCAGCCAACGTTTACTGCTTTTGGAGCGGGCCATTGGGTGTCCTATTGAGTTACAATAGCCGCCCGTCATTAACGGCGGCTGAACAATTTCTGGTAAAGGTAAAGCTATGCCCTTAAGCGCTGATAAACGCAAACAATTCCGCACCATGGGACACGACTTAAAACCCATTGTGACTATCGCCGGAAACGGTCTGTCCGAGGGAGTTATTAGCGAGCTTAACCGCGCCCTGGACGATCACGAACTGATTAAGGTCAAGCTGGCGCTGGCGGAGCGCGAGGACCGCCAACTGGTGGTCGAAGAGCTGAAGAAACTACCGCGTACCGAGCTGGTACAAACCATCGGCAAGATCGCTCTGCTGTACCGGGCGGCCAAAAAGCCTAACCCCAAGCTATCGAATTTGTTGCGTTAAACCCCGGACGCCTAAAGTCTGGTGACTGACTGATGCCACCGACATCCTCTCTTGCATCAGTCGTCCGACTTCAGACATCCAGAAAAGGGGCTTAGCCCCTTTAAATATGCTCCACCTTGTCAATTTCATACTCGACTTCACCGCCGGGCGCTTTCACCACCACAATGTCACCCTCTTCTTTGCCAATTAGGGCGCGGGCAATCGGTGAGCTGATAGAGATTTTATTGGCTTTTACGTCCGCCTCATCGTCTCCGACTATGCGGTAAACTTTTTCTTCGTCCGTTTCGACATTAACGATGGTCACGGTGGTACCAAAAATCACCTTACCCGTATGGGGAATGGCTTTTACATCGATAACTTGCGAGTTAGACAGCTTACCTTCGATTTCCTGAATACGCCCCTCGCAAAAGCTTTGCTGCTCACGGGCGGCGTGGTACTCGGCGTTCTCTTTTAAATCACCGTGCTCACGGGCCTCGGCAATCGCCTCGATAATGCGTGGGCGCTGTACTTTTTTCAGGTCATCCAGCTCGGTGCGAAGGGCGTCGGCGCCCTCCACGGTCATAGGAACCTTATTCATTGCGCGGCCTCCTTATGCAAGTCCTGCAGGCGGCGAACCTCAATGTCTTTACTGGTGCGCAGTGCCATATTAACGGCCTCGCCACCTGCCAAGGTGGTCGTGTAATAAACGCTGTGCGCCTCGGCGCTGCGACGAATAGAAGCAGAGTCGCGAGTTGCCTGACGCCCTTCGGTGGTATTAATGATCAGCTCGATCTCATCGTTTTTGATCATATCCACGATGTGCGGGCGACCTTCACCCACTTTGTTTACCACTTCAACCGATACACCGGCGCTTTCAAGCACTTTGGCCGTGCCGCGCGTGGCAACCAGAGTGAAGCCGAGATCAACCAACTCTTTACCGACCGCAACCACACCCGGCTTATCCACATCGCGCACACTGATAAACACGCGGCCAGCGGTGGGCAGCTTGCTGTTCGCACCCAGCTGGCTCTTGCCATAAGCCTCACCAAATGTGGCGCCGACACCCATTACCTCACCGGTGGATTTCATTTCGGGACCGAGAATCGGATCAACCGCCGGAAACTTATTGAAGGGGAAAACGGCCTCTTTAACACTGAAGTAACTGGGCACAATCTCTTGGGTAAAGCCCTGCTCCGCCAAAGATACGCCCGCCTGACAACGCGCTGCAACTTTCGCCAAAGACACACCCACGCATTTAGAAACAAAAGGCACAGTACGCGAGGCGCGCGGATTAACCTCAATCACGTAAATTTTGCCGTCCTGCCAGGCCAGCTGAGTATTCATCAACCCCACTACGCCCAACTCCAGCGCCATGGCTTTAACCTGCGCACGCATTTCATCCTGCACTTCGGCGGGCAACGAGTAAGGCGGCAGAGAGCAGGCAGAGTCACCAGAGTGAACACCACACTGTTCGATATGCTGCATAATGCCGCCAATTACTACCTCTTTGCCGTCTGAAACCGCGTCGATATCCACCTCAATCGCGGCACTCAAGAAATGATCCAGCAGTACGGGCGCATCTTCAGAGACTTTTACCGCAGAGTGCATATAGGTACGCAGCTCTTCTTCTTTGTAGACGATTTCCATTGCCCGGCCGCCCAGCACGTAAGACGGACGAACCACCAGTGGATAGCCCACTTTCTCGGCGCTGATAAGAGCCTCTTCGAGCGAGCGCACGATGGCATTCGGCGGCTGCAACAAGCCCAACTTGTCGATCATCTGCTGGAAGCGCTCACGATCTTCGGCACGGTCAATGGCGTCGGGGCTGGTCCCCAAAATCGGCACGCCTTCGGCTTCCAGCGCACGAGCCAATTTCAATGGGGTCTGACCACCAAACTGCAAAATCACGCCTTTGGGCTGCTCTTTATGCACAATTTCCAGCACATCTTCCAGGGTAATGGGCTCAAAATACAACCGGTCTGAAGTGTCATAATCGGTAGAGACGGTCTCGGGGTTACAGTTCACCATAATGGTTTCGTAACCATCTTCGCGCATCGCCAGGGCCGCGTGTACACAGCAATAATCAAACTCGATACCCTGACCAATACGGTTGGGGCCGCCACCGATAACTAAAATTTTCGGTTTTGCGCTGACATTCGCCTCGCACTCCTCATCGTAACTGGAGTACATATAAGCCGTAGAGGTGGCAAACTCGGCCGCACAGGTGTCTACCCGCTTAAACACCGGGCGAATATTTTGTTCGTGACGAGCAGCACGCACCTTCGCTTCCTTAACCCCCAGCAGCAACGCCAGGCGCTTGTCCGAGAAGCCTTTGCGTTTCAGCAAATACAGGTCTTCTGCGGTTAGATCGGACAGCTTAGCCGTGCGAACCTTTTGCTCCAGCTCGATCAGCTCGCGAATTTGCTCCAAAAACCACGGGTCGATTTTCGAGGCTTCAAACACCTCCTCCACGGTCATACCCAAACGGAAAGCGTCACCCACGTACCAAATGCGCTCGGCACCGGGGGTGGTTAGCTCGCGGCGAATACGCGCAGGGGTTTCTTCGGCGCTTAAGTCCAGCTTGGATTCAAAACCCGCGGAACCTACTTCCAAACCGCGCAGTGCTTTTTGCATAGACTCTTGCAGGGTGCGGCCAATAGCCATGACCTCGCCCACGGACTTCATCTGCGTGGTCAGACGAGCATCGGCATCGCCAAACTTCTCGAAGGTAAAGCGCGGAATTTTGGTAACCACATAGTCGATAGACGGCTCAAACGAGGCCGGGGTGGCGCCACCGGTAATTTCGTTTTGCAGCTCATCCAGGGTATAGCCCACCGCCAACTTGGCGGCGACCTTGGCAATCGGGAAGCCAGTCGCCTTAGAGGCCAGCGCCGAGGAGCGAGATACCCGAGGGTTCATCTCAATCACCACCAAACGACCGTTTTCGGGGTTAACTGCAAACTGAACGTTGGAACCACCGGTTTCTACGCCAATTTCGCGCAACACCGCCAGCGACGCGTTACGCATAATCTGCAACTCTTTATCGGTCAGCGTCTGCGCCGGGGCGACGGTGATGGAGTCGCCGGTGTGCACACCCATGGGGTCAAAGTTTTCAATCGAGCAAACGATAATGCAGTTGTCGTTTTTGTCGCGCACAACTTCCATCTCGTACTCTTTCCAGCCCAGCAGCGATTCATCGATCAGAAGCTCGTTGGTGGGCGACAAGTCCAGACCGCGAGTGCAGATCTCTTCGAACTCTTCCCAGTTGTAGGCAATACCGCCGCCCGAACCGCCCATGGTAAAAGATGGGCGAATAATGCAGGGGAAGCCGAACTCTTTGGGGACCTCTTTGGCCTCTTCCATAGAGTGAACAATCTTGGCGCGGGCGCACTCAAGGCCGATACGTTTCATGGCCTTGTCGAACAGATCGCGGTCTTCGGCCATATTAATGGCCTCTTCTTTAGCACCAATTAACTCGACGTTGTACTTCTCCAGCACCCCATGTTTGGCCAAATCCAGGGCGCAGTTAAGCGCGGTTTGACCGCCCATGGTGGGCAGAACCACGTGGGGGCGTTCTTTTTCGATGATTTTAGCAACCGTTTCCCACTCGACTGGCTCAATGTAGGTAGCATCGGCCATGGCCGGATCGGTCATAATGGTCGCGGGGTTGGAGTTTACCAGGATCACCCGGTAACCCTCTTCGCGCAGGGCTTTACAGGCCTGGGCGCCGGAGTAGTCAAACTCACAGGCCTGGCCGATGACGATGGGGCCCGCGCCCAGAATCAAAATGCTGTTAATATCGGTACGTTTTGGCATGTCGGTCTCGCTGTCAGAATCGGTTTAACGGGTTCAAGGCGTCGTCTTGCGGCGTGCGCTGTCCGTCACCGTTTCGCGCTCTCCATCAATTCAATAAAGTGGTCAAACAGACCGTCGGCATCGTGAGGACCCGGGCTCGCTTCGGGGTGACCCTGAAAGCTAAACGCCGGCTTATCGGTGCGGTGAATACCCTGCAAGGTGCCATCGAACAGCGACTTATGCGTCACCTTAAGGTTGGCCGGCAGGCTGGCCTCATCTACGGCAAAACCATGGTTCTGTGCGGTAATCATCACCCGGCCGGTTTCGGTATCCTGCACCGGGTGGTTGCCGCCGTGATGGCCGAATTTCATTTTCAGGGTTTTAGCACCGGAAGCAAGAGCCAGTAATTGGTGCCCCAGGCAAATGCCAAACACAGGAGTATCAGTCTCGAGAATCTCCTTAATCGCGGCAATGGCGTAATCGCAGGGTTCCGGATCGCCCGGGCCATTGGCAAGAAATACGCCGTCAGGCTTCATCGCCAACACGTCACTGGCGGACGTTTTAGCCGGCACCACGGTGATATCACAGCCGCGGTCGGCCAGCATACGCAATATATTGGCTTTAACGCCGTAATCGTAAGCAACTACCTTAAAGCGGGTTTCCACTACATCGCGATGGCCTTCGCCCAGCTTCCAAGTGCCCTCAGTCCAGCGATAGGGCTTGCTGCAGCTAACTTCTTTGGCCAAATCCATGCCCTTGAGACCAGGGAATGCTTTAGCCGCCTCCAGCGCTTTGGCTTCGTCGATCTCACCGGCCACAATACAGCCGTTCTGCGCACCCTTGTCGCGCAACAGGCGAGTCAGACGGCGGGTGTCGATGTCGGCAATCCCCACCACATTCTTCGCTTTCAGATATTCATCCAAGGTCTGGGTCTGGCGAAAATTACTGGAGCGCGCCGGCAAGTCGCGAATCACCAGCCCTGCGGACCAGATGGTCGAACACTCTTCATCTTCCGGTGTCGCCCCGGTATTACCGATATGGGGATAGGTTAAGGTCACAATCTGACGAGCGTAGGAGGGATCGGTTAGGATCTCCTGATAGCCAGTCATGGAGGTATTAAACACTACTTCACCGGCGGACAGGCCGTCGGCGCCGATAGCAGTACCTTTAAAAACACTGCCGTCTTCGAGTACCAGCAGAGCGGGTCTTTGGGCCCCAGTAATCAAGTCAACCTCCTCAGATTTCACTTTCTTTATGCCGAGCGAAACGACCACACCAGCCCGGTGCGTTTGCGCGAATACATCTCGTCGGAATAATTAAAGCCCGGCCGCAAGTTGCAAAAAAGCGAGATGAAACATTTAGCTTCATCTCGCTTATTATTCAATTTGCTACGGCGACCATTGGCGCGGCTTGGGTTAATGCAACTAACCGCGTATTTTAGGTGAGTAAGTAGCCCCTGTCCAGCCAAAGCATTGATTTAAGTCCGTATTGTACTGAGCAGCACAGCCACCCTTGGTCGACTGGCCGCCAACGTAAGCATGCTGGTATTATTCGCCGATCCTGAGATACCTGCAGGGCCGACACCAACTGGAGACTGGCGTGATCAAAGATTTAGAAACAGAAAGTCCGGCACACAACACTCTCAGCGCCGACATTTGCATAGCGGGTGCGGGCCCTGCAGGAATAGTGTTAGCGCTGGAGCTCGCGCGAGCTAGGCCAGATTGGCACATTGTTCTGTGCGAAGCAGGCGGCCCTGACAATGCGACCGAAGCAGAGCGTGATATCTACAATGTATCTTTGGGAGAAAAAAGCTACCCTGTGCTGGATTTCTCCCGACGTCGACGCTTAGGTGGGACCAGTATTCACTGGGGTGGATGGAGCAAACCTCTAGACACCACCGACTATGAAGACAATCCCAAATGGGACGTTCCCGCCTGGCCAATCACCCCTTCTGAAATTGAACAACATCTCGATCGCGCACTGTACTGGACAGAAATTGACAACGGCGAATTCAATCTTGCCAGCATAAGACAGGCCCACACAGGGCATCTGCTGCCCTTGCGCAAAGACAGTGCTATTGGTGAGCAGCTCTTTCGGTTTAGCCCCCCCACCCGATTCGGCACTCGCTACACAGACGAGCTCAGATCTCAAGAAAACTTAACATGCTTGCTGCATGCCAACCTACATGAGCTGGAAAAATCCGGCGACCGTATCGTCAGCGCCTCGGTTAAACCCCTAAACGGCGACTCCACCTCCATCAATGCCGACCAGTTTGTCTTGGCAATGGGCGGCATGGAATCCACTCGACACCTGTTAAACCTTAGAGACAAAGACTCCGACGATGGCATAGGCATTTATTCTAAACATCTGGGACGCTACTTTTCCGACCATTACGGCGCCCGCCCCGGAATGATCTTGGCCCCGGAGGGACTCAAATACCACCGCTTCACCCAAAACAACGAGACGCTCATGCCCGTGCTCACTTTTTCAGAGCAACAGATACGGCAAAACCGAGAGCACAACAGCTGCATGATTTTGACTGCCGAAAGCGCAGACGATTCTGTATTGAATCAATACGGCGGGCAGCCCGCCCTCGGCTTTCACTCGGGCAACTACTGGCACTACAGGGTACAGATGATCGTTGAGCCACGCCCCAACCCATCCAGCCGACTGATCCTAACCAATGAACGCTGCGCTCTCGGCATGCGACGTATGCACCTAGACTGGAAACCTCATCGGGATGACTTCAACTCCGCCTACCGCTTGTATCGCTCGCTGGGAGAAGAGCTAAATTTAACCGGACTGGGGCGCAGCCAGATCACGAGACAAAATACCGAAGCAAACCAAGCCGCCGCTTCCGGAGCTTGCCACCACCTCGGAACCACCAGAATGGCCGCCAACGAACACGACGGTGTTGTAGACACCAACCTAAAAGTATTTGGCAGCGACAACCTTTTCGTAGCCAGCTCATCCGTATTTCCGCGCTACGGTTATTCGAATCCAACCCTGACAATCGCGGCACTGTCTGTACGACTAGCAAAACATCTGTCACAAGCAGAAGGAGCAGGCCAATGATAAAACGTCGCGATTTTATTGTTGCCGGCATAAGCGCTGGCGGTACAGCCGCAGTTATGCATACGCTGTATCAAGCTCCGCCCACCATAGCGCCCACCGCAAAACCAACGCAAACCTCAGAACTTGTCATTAAGTCCGGCTTAGGGCCACAGATGGATGAGTTTTTACTATCGTTAGAGAATACCGACAAACTGGGACGGCAATGGCTCGCATCTTTGGAAAAAGCTCCAACGCTCAAGCAACTGGGAGAGCAGGTCATGGCCAAACTCGGCAACGCCACCAGTGATTTAGCAGGGGCAACTAACACACAAATCAAACGCGATTTTGACGATCAATCACTGTGTATTATCGATGGCTGGCACCTGAGCGATACAGAGTGCAAGTTGGCGGGTTTACGTGTTATGGCTATAGATGCTAATCCAGACAACGCAGCCATCATCGCCGCCCAAGAAAAGGCCAAACTAAACGCGAGTCTGCAAGAGGGTGAAATTGCCCCACTTAAAAACTGGGGCCCCAAAAAAACACAGCAGGGAGAAAAGTTCAATGTACAGCCGGACGGTCACAGCGGTATGTGGTTTCAAATTGCGGGAGCGCCGGCACGAGCCAAAATCATGATCGATGGCGAGCTGGTTCGCACTACGATCAAGAAAGATACCGTAACCTCAGGCCTATTTGGCGATATGCAGGAGCGAATATTGTCAACTCCAGGCTCATATGAAATAGCCCTGGTAGACCCCATCAAAAAAATCAAACAACCTATCGGAAAGCTTAAGGTCGTTAAAAACCCAAGCTACCAAGACAACTTAAAAGGCAATGGAACTAGCGCGGCCTGTGCTGTAACCAAATGGGGACCTAAAAAAACCAAAGTAGGGGTCGCGAAAAACGAACAGCCAGACGGCTCAATGGGCGTATGGGTCCATATCGACTGTCTCCCCAAACAGGCTAAACTGTTCTTCGGTGATGACCCACTGCACATCACACCAAAGACTTTCGGCTTCACCACCTCTATTCCCCTGCCGCTTATAGAAGCACCTGGAAGCACCCCCTTGACGCTTCGCATTAACGGGGGTGCAAGTGAGATAAGGATTGGTGATATCGTCATTGAGGAGTAGAGCGTTCTAAGCCTACTCCCCAACAGAGTATATCGTCCCTTTTTTATCAACTTGCTTTTTCCAGCCTCTTGCCTCCACCTCTGTGCGAAGCTCTTCCAGCAGCTTCGCTCGAGCACGCACGTCTTCAGGGTTGTTCGCCAACAGCAGGTACTGAATATTGTACCTCTGCAAATACTCGACAACGGCCGGCGCAGACTTCACATATTCAGGACGGGAGTAAACAATTGCCATCAAGTCTTCTGTGGGAACTGGCAATAGTACGGCGTCTTTCTCAAACCCAAGCGCAACAACCCTTGTCTGGGGAGGTAGGCCTCTTAGTTCAGCTGCAATTCCCGCAATTCCCATCCGCTTTAACAATCTTTGTCGCCAAAAGCCATCTTCCTCTGGCGAGCGAGAAAAATCCATATCCAAAACTCGGGTGCCTGGCTTAGACCAAGCCGCTGCAATAAAGCTTTGCGTCCCTTGAAAAGCGCCGAAGGCAAACACTGACAAGAGAACAACAAAGGCCAACCCTGATCTGAGGGCCAGCCCTCGACCAATAAGCTTAACTGCCAAGCAAGTTACTAGCGCCAAAGGAAACATATAGTAGTTTCCGTCCCCACCCCTCGAGTGATAACGCCATAAAATGGCTACCAGCAGGCCGACTAAACACAGCACAAATATCAAGTTTCTTAACTGAGTGCGCTGATGTTGCAGGGGAGACCCACCATTTAAAAGCACCAAAAGACAGCCAAATAGCAAAAACAGTAACCAGTAATTTCCCTGCCAAGTGATCCTAATTTTTGGCATGTGGCTTGGAGCAAAAAACCATTCGTAAAACAGCCTGGGCACATCGGACCAAACTTGCGGCCGAGTCCAATTCAGAGTCCCCACAGGCTCATCAAGAGAAAACCCCAACAATCGCCAAATGGCAAGTAAGGGATCGGGTCCCACAGTAGGCGCACCGCTGAGATACCAAGTACGCACCAACAACACCAAAGCTGCCAAAAGACACACAGAAAAAGCCAGAGCTGCAGGTCTGATGGCAGACGCGCCCATTCTTTGAGTCAGATAACCTCTAAAGATCAACGCCTCTAATACAACAAATAAGAATGTTACCCCGACAAAAGGAATCGCCGTGTACTTACTCGAAACTGCTAAAGCAGCCGCTGCAGACGCATAAAGTAAGTAGCTTAGTTGGCGCTCAGCGAACCAATTCGCCAAACACAACACCATCGACAAAAGCATTGCGGTACAAATGACATCCGACTTCATCTGCAAAGCTGTATTGGCCCAAGCAGGCAAAGTGGCAAGCAGCAAAACAGCGGAAAAACGCCAAACTCTAGTAATCGATAGCTTTTCACAAAGCTGCCATACGAATACCAAGGACACCAGCATCACTGCAATGGCAAACCCTTCCTGTAGCCTTAGCTGATCAAAAGTGGTAATGGGCAAGACAAGAGTTTCCCAAAGCTTGGGGAAATAATGCACCGGTGAGACAAACTGCAAACACTCAAAAATACTACCCACTGGAGCATAGACAATATCGCCTCTCCCCAAATACCAGACTGAGTCATGGCCAATAACGTTTGCAGTTCTCGCGGCAAGAACGATAAACCACGAGGCTGTCACCCCTAGAAGGCAGGCTTCCATCTTAGTTTCGGGCCGCAAGGGGCGAAGCAGGCGAACCAACGCCAACCCTCTACGCCGCAACACTAAAGAAAAGATCCCCAGCAAAGTGAATAGCACAAGCAGTGTAGCCGGATAGGCCAAACCGAAAAGTGAAAGTGCCGCGGTAATCAATACACACAGGGCAGCGCCAACCAATAGATTGGGCACCTCGCCCAGCTGCGTACTTTTTGAACCCTGCCCCAGGAGCAGATGCCCAATAGATAAAAGTAGCTCAAGATAAATTAACGCCACCAAAATGGTGAATTCCGCATTGTGGCGCCGGAGGTAGAGAAGCACCGCCACTGCAGCAAAGCATGTTACCCAAAGACGCGCGTGCACATACGCAAAGGTCACAATACTCGCCAAAATAATAGCTTCTACACCGCCCTGAACCGCCGACGGGCGAGTCAAATGCCAAGCGAATGGCCCTCGCACCAGTAAGTCGTACCCCACCACGTAAATGAAAAGCGAAGCAACAATAAGGTATGCAAGGCCGAGGCCAGCTGAAGTGGCGATTGATGTTTGGCTCTTACTGTCCATTCAGTTTCCCAACAATGACGTGCAACTAACTATCTGGCGAATGGTTTTTCATTTCAAAGCTCAGGCTAGCGTAGCTCCAACACATCCTGCATATCGAAAAGACCCGAATCTTTGGTCAACAACCACTGCGCCGCGCGCACAGCGCCATAACCAAACGCTAATCGGCTTGATGCTTTGTGGGTGATTTCAACCCGCTCGCCGTCGGCCAGGAACATCACCGTATGCTCGCCCACCACATCACCGCCGCGCACTGTGGCAAAACCAATGGTGTCGCGATCGCGGGGCTCGCTAATACCCTCGCGGCCGTACACGGCAACGTCTTTTAAGTTGCGATCTGTAGTATCAGCGATTACCTCGCCCATGCGCAGGGCGGTGCCTGACGGGGAGTCGACTTTGTGACGGTGGTGCGCTTCGACTATTTCGATATCAGACTCTGCAGCCATAACACGCGCAGCGGTCTCCAATAATTTAAAGCAAAGGTTTACGCCGGTGCTGTAATTGGCGGCCAAACACAGTGGGATTTTATTTTGATAAGCGAGTAGTGCGTCTTTTTCAGCATCGCTAAAACCGGTAGTACCAATCACCATAGCCTTACCATGCGCAGCGCAGAGCTCGGCATTTGCAAGCGTGGCCTGAGGCGTAGTGAAATCGATAATAGCATCGAACTGGTCGATCACATCGGCCAGATTGTCGACAATGGCTACACCTTGTTTACCGACGCCGGCAAGCTCGCCGGCATCCGCACCTACCAGGGAGCTGCCAGCACGTACGACTGCGGCAGTTAACTCAGCGCTGTGGGACTTTACCGTCGCTTCAATTAAAATTTTTCCCATACGACCGGCGGCACCGGTCACGGCGATTCGAGTAGTCATGAATGAAACCCTTGGATTAATTCTCTGTTTAATTTAATTCGCTGTCGTCTTCAAACAGGTGGCCAAGCTTGCCCTTTTTCGTTTCCAGGTACTTGGCATTATGCGGGTTACGGCCCGTTTGGTGGGGAATACGCTCGACGATATCAATACCCATTTCCTGCAGCGCATTTACTTTGCGCGGATTGTTAGTCATCAGTTTAAGCGCGTGAATATTCAGGTGATCCATCATCGGCTTGAGAATACTGTAGTCCCGCATATCGGCGCCAAAACCCAACTGTTCGTTTGCCTCAACTGTATCGGCGCCGCAATCTTGTAAATGATAGGCTTTGACTTTGTTAAGCAAGCCAATGCCCCGCCCTTCCTGACGCAAATAAAAAATAGCACCGCGACCAACAATGGATAATTTATGCATTGCCGCTTGCAGCTGAGGCCCGCAGTCACATCGCATACTGAACAGCGCATCTCCGGTTAGACACTCGGAATGCACCCGCGCAAGCACCGGCTCACCATCGCTTACCTCACCCATGGTGAGAACGATATGCTCTTTATCTAAACTGTCATCACTAAAGCCGTGCATTACAAACATACCCCAAGGGGTGGGCAGCTTACAGGACTCTACAAAACGTATGCTCAACGGTTTATCTCTTGCTTAGTGGCGCGCCTTGAGAACCAGCACACCGTTTTCTGTACTCATATCCACCAGACTTAGGTAACTATTGCCCAGCAAAATGACATGAGGCGAGGTCCCTACATGGACAATCGCCTCAACGTGTTTTATTTCAATCGTGCCTGCCGCTACCCGATCAAGCCAAACGCTGTAGGCGGTAACTGTACCGTTGGCGGTATTGACGCGAATCTTTTGCCCGGCCAAATAGTTAATACCAAGCTTTTGCGCGTGCTGGCTATTCATCGCCACCGCAGTAGCACCGGTATCTACCATAAAGTCTACAGCAATGCCGTTAATACGCCCGGGGATCTCATAGTGGCCACCGCGCCCACTGGCGATACGGACCTCAGCTCGCTCGGCCTGTTCAAAGTCAGTGGCGATATGTTTTTGCAATGACAGGCTATACTCTGCTCCTTGATATTTTACGACAGCGCCATTGCGCGACGCACTCAGCAGGGTGACACCTTCAGGGCTGGTTTGCCCGGCGCGCATCATTCGCTGCTTGCCGTTGATATCAATTAACGCCGCATCCTTTGCCAACATTTTCGCCGTTATGTCGGCTGCCCCAGCGCTGAAAGGGAAAAGGCTTAACCACATTAACCACAGCAAAATTCTCAAATCCATTGATCTCATAGCTTGCTCATTGTTAAGGCAGCCACCACCATGCCAGCGCCTGCAGCACCAGCCAGGCAAATACGGCGGCAAGTATGTCATCCAGCATAATACCCAGGCCGCCGTGCACTTTGCGGTCAATGGCACCAATAGGCCATGGCTTTAAAATATCGAATACCCGAAACAGTACAAACCCGATCAGCATCCACTGCCATCCTGCTGGGGCCAACATCATGGTGAGCCAGTATCCCACCATTTCATCCCAGACGATGCCGGGATGGTCGTGCACCTGTAACGCCTTCGAGCTGCGGTCGCACCAGAAAACACCTAGCGCAAAAGTCACCAGCAACCAAAGAGCATACAGCGACAGACTGAGATCAGCGATCAGCCAGTAGATGGGAATAGCGGCTAAAGTACCAAAAGTCCCTGGAGCTTTAGGCGCCATGCCTGAGCCAAAACCGAAGGCGAAAAAATGACTGGCCTGGGTATATAACTGCCGAACACTGGGCTTGGGGAGTCTGGCGGCGCGGTTCATGGAGCCTTTATCTCATTAGAAGTGTCGGTAACCCGGCACTTCTACAACATAGGGTTTATCGTCCAGCAGGCAGTGTACACCAGCCCCGGCGACAATCCGACCAACCACACAGGCATTTATATCGCCACGCGCCTGCGCCATGGCGAATTCGGGCATTTGCTCCGGGCTCAGGGTAAACACCAGCTCGTAATCGTCACCGCCGGTGAGAGCAAATTGGCGGGCGCGCTCCAGGCCTGCAGCCAAAGTCGCGTCACTGATAGGGAGCTTATCCACGTCCAACTCGGCGCCCACATCACTGGCCGCGCAGATATGGCCTAAGTCGGCCAATAGACCATCGGATATATCCTGGGCACTGGTGGCGAAGTCGCGTAGCAATACGCCCTCGCGCACACGCGCGGTCGGGCGGTAGAAGCGCTCGAATAAGTAATCGCGCTCGGTGTCGCTCCAGATACCCGTCTCAGAAAAGCTCGCCAAAGCGGCGGCACCATCGCCGAGACAGTGAGTAACCAGTACAAAGTCGCCCACGCAGGCGCCATCGCGCCGCAGAGCCTTACCCGGCGGTACTTGGCCCAGCATCTGAATCGCAATATTGAGTGGCCCGCTTGTGGTGTCCCCCCCAACAAGCACACAAGTATAAGCTTCAGAGGCTTTGCGCAAACCGCGACTAAAACCCGCCACCCAGTCGCGGCGAGTCTCTTCCTGCCACTCGGCTGGCAGCGTTAAAGACAGGGTGTACCAAGCAGGCTCGGCGCCCATAGCAGCCATATCGCTTATATTTACGCGAAGTGAGCGCTCACCTATTAACTCTGGAGCAGCGGTTTCAGGAAAGTGAACGCCAGAGACTAAAGTATCGGCAGCCACCACCAACTGCTGAGAGGCATCGGGCTGGATCAGGGCGGCATCATCACCGATACCCAGCACCACGCCGACGCCATCGGATTTATCCGCGGCGGGGCGAAAGTACTGGTTTATCAGCTCAAACTCACCCAAAGGCACGGTTAGCGCGGACCTTTGTTGGCCTTAACCTCAAGTGCACGCACCTGAGCAGCAGCGCGATCGAGAACGCCATTAACAAACTTGTGGCTATCGGTGGCGCCAAACTTTTTGGCCAGTGCCACAGCTTCGTTGATCACAACCTTGTAAGGCACATCGATACGGAACTTAAGCTCGTAGGCTGCCAGGCGCAACAGCGCCTCGGTAATCGGATCCAGCTCTTCGCCACTGCGCTCTTGCAGGTGAGGCACATACACCTCTTCCACCTGATCCAGCTTGGCCGGAACCTGGTGCAACAGCTCATGAAAATAGGCAATATCGACGTTTTTCATGTCGTAATCGGTGCGAAATGACGCCTCGATCACGTTGACGCTATTGCCCGACATTTTCCACTGATACAGACCTTGCATCGCATAGTGGCGCGCCTTGCGTCGTGCGGAAGGAGAAATACCTGTATCGCTCATTAAATCTTACCCAACAGTGAAACCATTTCCAGCGCGGTAGAGGCGGCCTCGACGCCTTTGTTGCCGGCTTTGGTACCCGAGCGCTCAATGGCCTGCTCGATAGTGTCAACGGTTAACACGCCAAATGTCACCGGAATACCGGCATCCAGAGAAACCTGCGCCAACCCTTTAGTGCATTCGCCCGCTACATAATCAAAGTGCGGTGTACCGCCGCGAATAACCGCTCCCAAAGCGATAATTGCATCGAACTCACCTTTGGCCGCAATTTTTTGCGCGACCAGCGGGAATTCAAAGGCGCCAGGGGCGTAGTAAATGCTCACTTTGTCTTCGCTGATACCGTGGCGACGCAAGGTATCCAGGGCGCCCTCTTTCAGGCTTTCAACCACAAAGCTATTCCAGCGGCTCACGATCAGGGCATATTTGCCACTAGCGGCGGAAAAATCGCCCTCAATAACATGTTTAGTCATAGTTTTGTCTCAATAATCAATTAACTGTTGTCCGGGCCGACATAGTCGACCACTTCCAGGTCAAAGCCGGACAGCGCCGAAAACCGCATAGGCGCCGACATCACCCGCATTTTGCTAACACCTAAATCGCGCAGAATTTGCGAGCCGGTACCCACTTGTTTGTAGACCACATCCGGGCTGCGCCGCTGTTGACGCCCAGAGAGCAGCCAGTCGATGGACTCTTCAACATCCGCGGTGGACTCATCGTGGCAAATCAGCACCAGCACGCCATGCCCCTCTTTTTCGATGCGCTCGAGCGCCTCGGCGTAAGTCCAGGAGCATACGCCGTCCACTGCCGGGCGCTTAATGGCCAGCAGGTCGCGGGCGGTGTCCATTACGTGCACGCGCACCAGAGTTTCATCATCCGGCTTAATTTCGCCCTTCACCAAAGCAAAGTGTAGATCGCCCCGGGCGGTATCTTTGTAGGTATGCAAGGCAAAATTGCCGTACTCGGTTTCTACCTGGCGCTTATTAACGCACTCAACCGTCTGCTCTTTGGTGGCGCGATAGTGAATCAAATCGGCAATCGTGCCAATTTTCAAACCATGGGTTTGTGCAAACTGTTCCAGCTCGGGCCGCCGAGCCATAGAGCCGTCTGGGTTCATCACCTCAACAATGACAGCAGCGGCCTCGAAACCCGCCATGCGAGCCAGGTCGCACCCTGCCTCGGTGTGACCGGCGCGGCTCATTACGCCGCCAGGCTGGGCCACGATAGGAAAAATGTGGCCGGGCTGCACGATATCGGTGGGCTTGGCATTCAGCGCTACGGCCGCCCGCACCGTGCGGGCGCGGTCGGCGGCGGAAATTCCCGTGGTCACCCCCTCAGCCGCCTCGATTGAGGTGGTAAAGTTAGTGGAGTGTTTAGCCTTGTTGTCCTGCACCATCAGCGGCAGCCCCAGCTGCTCGCAGCGCTCGGGGGTGATGGTAAGACAAATCAAACCGCGTGCATGACTGGCCATAAAGTTGATATCTTCGGCTCGGACCTGCTCAGCTACCATAATCAGGTCGCCTTCGTTTTCGCGATTTTCATCGTCCATCAGGATAATCATCTTGCCCTGACGCAAGTCGTCGATAAGTTCTTCAACGGTATTAAATTGCATTGCAGTGCTCACGCTAGTTGAGTGTCGAGGTGGCGCCAGATGTGGCGCTACCTAAAGCCGTTTTCGGCCAGAAATTCTTCGGTCAATCCAGAGCCCTGGGGCTGCTCGGCCCCCTGTAGCAAGCGCTCCAGATAACGCGCCAGCACATCCACCTCCAAATTGACCGCGCTGCCCGCCCGATAACTACCCATAATAGTTTCGGCGAGCGTGTGAGGCACAATATTGAGTTCAAACTCGGCGCCTTCAACCCGGTTAACGGTTAGACTGGTGCCATCCACAGTAATTGAACCCTTGTGCGCGATATAACGGGCGAGATCGTCCGGCGCACGCAGGCGAAAGCGCTCGGAGCGAGCATCCCGGTGGCGGCTTATCACCTCACCCAGACCATCAACATGCCCACTGACGATATGTCCACCGAGACGGGTAGTAGGCAGCAGTGCCTTTTCCAGGTTTACCGCCTGCCCGGGGCGCCATTGGCCAATCGTCGTCAGCGACAAGCTCTCACGCGACACGTCGGCGCGAAAACCGTCGCCGGGTAAGTCCACCACCGTGAGACAAACGCCATTGGTGGCGATGGAATCGCCGAGTGCAACGTCGGTCAAGTCCAACTTGCCGGTGCGAATCCGCAAGCTTAAATCGCCGCTTTTTGGCGTGGCCTCAACCACCTCGCCCACTGCTTCTATAATGCCGGTAAACACATTCCACCCTTTACTGGTTAAGAGTCAAAATCGGGCACGGCGGTAATGCGCCAGTCCTGCCCTATCGCGCGCATATCGGTAATTTTGAGCGGTAACTGACCGGCCATTGCGTCAATGGGTAGCTCAAACAAGCCACGGGCACGATTGCCCAGAAGTTTGGGCGCCATATAAATTACCAGCTCATCCAGCATGCCCATACGCAAAAAGCTGCCCGCCACTTTAGCACCGGCTTCCACCATCACCCGGTTACAGCCGCGTTTGGCCAACTCGCGCAGCACCGCGTAGGGGTTTACGCCGCCTTCGCGCTCGGCTAATACCATATGCTCTACATGCTCAGGCCAGCCTGTGGTATCAACCTCGGTGGTGTGCAACAACAGTATGGGCGATTCGATCTGCACCAGAGCACAATCGGGCGTGAGCCTGCCTTTAGAATCCAATACCACCCGCAAAGGCTGGCGAATCTCGCCGTCTGCCGGTGCTTCGGGCCAATCTTCAGCGCGCACCGTAAGGCTGGCATTATCCATCAGCACGGTATCCACACCCGACACTATGGCGCAGCTGGCCGCGCGCATGCGCTGTACATCTTCGCGGGCGCGGCGCGCGGTTACCCAGTGGCTCTCTCCGCTGGCCATAGCGGTGCGGCCGTCGAGGCTCATCGCGAGCTTGCAGCTCACCAGCGGCAAGCCACGGGTCATGCGCTTTACAAAACCTTTATTGAGGGCCAGCGCCTCATCTTCCAGCACCGGACCAAGCACTTCTATGCCGGCCTCGCGCAATATTTCGAACCCTCTTCCGGCCACCTGAGGATTGGGATCTTCCATGGCGTAGATAACCCGGGCAATATCCGCCGAGACTAGAGCCTCGGCGCAGGGGCCAGTGCGACCGGTATGGCTGCAGGGCTCGAGAGTGACATAACAATCAGCTCCCTCGCAGGCGGCACGCACAGCTTTCGGATCATCTGGGTTACCACCACTATTAACAGTGGCATCGCGCAGGGCGTTGATCTCAGCATGATGATCACCGGCCACCCGGTGCCAGCCGCGGCCAACCACTTCACCATCGCGCACCAACAAACAGCCGACAGCGGGGTTCGGGGTGGTGGTTTGCAGGCCGCGCCGCGCCAAGCTGAGCGCCTCGGCCATATAGACACTGTGATGTTGTGTTACAGACATTAAACCGGGTCGCGCTCCTGTCCTTCCAGGCGATCAATTTCCTGGCGGAATTCATGTAAATCTTTAAAACTGCGATACACCGAGGCAAAGCGAACATAGGCCACCTCGTCCAATTCACGCAGCTCGTCCATCACCTTCTCACCCAGCCTGCGTGAACGTACCTCGCGCTCACCGGTGGCCTGCAAAAAATGCTTGATGTTGGCAATGGCCGTTTCGATAGACTCCACCGAGACCGGCCGCTTTTCCAAGGCGCGCTGCAAGCCGGCGCGCAGCTTGTTTTCATCGAAGGGCTCGCGTGTGCCGTCTTGCTTGATAATACGCGGCATCACCAGCTCGGCTATTTCATAGGTAGTAAAACGCTCGTGACAGGAAAGGCACTCGCGCCGGCGCCGCACCTGATCCCCCTCGGCCACCAGCCGGGAGTCGATCACCTTGGTTTCTTCGGCGCTACAGAAAGGACAGTGCATGGGTTTTGCCTCTGCTCGGCGCAAATGCGCTGCTTTACTAGCGAAAAATTGCGCGCATAGTAGCATAAAGCGCCGTTAAAAACGTAACGGCACGCGCAGCGTTCAGCGTTCAGCGTTCAGCGTTCAGCGTTCAGCGTTCAGCGAAAGTTTAGCGCTTGCGGTAATCCGCCGACAGGGCGTGCGCTTCCAGATCTTCGCTGCGCGCCAAGGTGGCTGCGGTGTGAGCCAGGGTCGAGGCGCCTTCGGGCGAGGCGAAGATAATCGAGCTGCGCTTTTGAAAGTCGTAAACACCTAAGGGCGAGCTGAATCGCGCCGTACCCGAGGTAGGCAACACATGATTGGGGCCGGCGCAATAATCGCCCAGAGCTTCGGGCGTGTGGCGCCCCATAAAGATGGCGCCTGCATGGCGAATGCTTGGCAACAGCGCCTCGGGGTCTGCGACCGAAACCTCCAAATGCTCGGGCGCAATTCTGTTGGACAGGGCAATAGCCTCGTCCATATTGGCCACTTTAATTAGCGCGCCGCGATTGGCGAGCGACTGGCGGATGATCGGCTCGCGGGACATAGTCGGCAGCAAGCGCGCCATGGAGGCTTCAACCTTATCCAGAAAATCACCGTCCGGGCTGACCAAGATTGATTGCGCCTGCTCGTCATGCTCGGCCTGACTGAACAAATCCATGGCAATCCAGTCTGGATCTGTCTGGCCGTCGCACAACACTAAAATTTCCGAGGGCCCGGCGATCATATCAATCGCTACCTGGCCGAAAACCGCACGCTTAGCCGTGGCAACAAAGATATTGCCGGGGCCGACGATTTTATCCACCCGGGCGACAGTTTCGGTACCATAAGCCAGAGCGGCCACGGCCTGGGCTCCGCCGACGGTAATCACCCGATCAACACCGGCGATAGCGGCGGCGGCTAACACGGTTTGGTTTAACTCGCCATCGGGAGCAGGCACCACCATGGTCAGCTCATCGACTCCGGCGACCTTGGCGGGAATAGCGTTCATTAACACCGACGACGGATAAGACGCCTTGCCCCCCGGCACATACAAACCCACCCGCTCCATCGGGCTGATTTTTTGCCCCAGCACCGTGCCGTCGGCTTCGGTGTAACGCCAAGATTCCTGACGCTGATGTTCGTGATAGGCCCGCACACGTCGCGCGGCCTCTTCCAGCGCCTCGCGCTGAGCCGGGTCAATGGCCTGCAAAGCCTGCTGCAGAGCCTCCGGGGGCACGACCAACTCAGCAAACGATTGCACCTCGCGACGATCAAAACGATTGGTGTACTCCACTACGGCGGCATCGCCGCGCTCTTTTACCTGATGCAGAATATCCGCCACCGCTTCGGCCACTTTATGATCCGATACGGAGTCCCAGGCCAGCAACGCATCCAGCTTCGTAGTAAAGTCGGCATCCTGGTTGTTCAAACGGGCAATCAGTGCTTCAGTCATGGAATCAAATCTACAGTGCAATAAATGTGTCGTCGTTTACGCGTCCGCGAGAGCGCCAGAAATACCATCGATAATGGCCTGGATACCCACGTGCTTCATTTTCATTGAGGCCTTGTTGACGATCAGGCGCGAGCTGATGTCCGCGATATGCTCGCGCGCTTCCAGGCCGTTGGCCTTTAGCGTATTGCCGGTATCGACAATATCCACGATCTCATCGGCCAGATTCATAATCGGTGCCAGCTCCATACCGCCATAAAGCTTAATAATATCCACCTGGCGCCCCTGAGTCGCGTAATACTGCTTAGCGATATTGACGTACTTGGTGGCGACGCGCAGGCGACCTGGCTTGGCCGGCGCATCTTTAATGGCGGCAGTCATCAAGCGACACTTGGCAATGTGTAGATCCAGCGGCTCGTAAAGACCGTCGGCGCCGTTTTCCATCAGGGTATCCTTGCCCGAAATGCCCATGTCTGCAGCGCCGAATTGCACGTAGGTTGGCACATCGGCGCCGCGCAATACCAACAACTGCACGTCTGGTTTATTGGTGGCAAATACCAGCTTGCGGCTTTTATCGATATCCTCTTCCGGATGAATATCCGCCGCCGCCAACAGTGGCAGGGTTTCTTTGAGAATGCGCCCTTTGGTCAGCGCGATGGTAATCATTTCACTCATGCGTGGTTGCTCTGGCCTGTAGCTTAGCTGGGCACTCGGCGAATACTCGCCCCCAGCATTTGCAGTTTTTCTTCAATACATTCGTAGCCGCGATCAATATGGTAAATACGATCTACCAAGGTGGTGCCGTCGGCCACCATACCGGCGATAACCAAACTCGCCGAGGCGCGCAAGTCCGTCGCCATAACCGGGGCGCCCTTTAACGACTCGACGCCTTCTATAAGCGCGGTATTGCCCTGCAGGGTGATCTTGGCACCCATGCGGTTCAGCTCGTGCACCTGAATCAAACGGTTTTCAAAAATGGTTTCGGTCACCGAGCTGGCACCTTCAGCCACTGCATTCATGGCAGTAAATTGCGCTTGCATATCCGTCGGAAAGGCCGGGTAAGGGGCCGTTTTCAGGCTGACTGCTCGCGGGCGGTTACCCTTCATATCCAGACTTATCCAGTCGGGGCCCGTAGCGATATGAGCACCAGCTTCCTCAAGCTTTAACAGAACCCCCTCAAGAATGTCTTCGCGGGTGTCTTTAACTCGAATACTGCCACGCGTGGTGGCAGCTGCCACCAGATAGGTACCTGTCTCGATGCGGTCCGGCATAATGTTATAACGGCAACCGGACAGACTCTCGACACCGTCGATGGTCAACGTGGCTGTGCCTATGCCTTCAATGTTGGCGCCCATGGCAACCAGACAATTTGCCAGGTCAACCACTTCGGGCTCGCGTGCGGCATTTTCCAGCACAGTGCGCCCTTCGGCCAGTACCGCTGCCATCAGCAGGTTCTCAGTCCCGCCCACTGTGACGGTATCCATAAAAATATGCGCGCCTTTCAAGCGGCCGTTACTGCGCGCGCGAATATAACCCTCATCCACCTCTATGGTGGCACCCATGGCTTCCAGGCCGCGCAGGTGAATATCCACCGGACGCGAGCCAATGGCGCAACCGCCGGGGAAAGACACATTGGCCACCCCGTGGCGACTGAGCATAGGGCCCAACACCAAAATGGAGGCGCGCATGGTTTTTACCAGCTCGTAGGGAGCGGTAAAATCGTCGATGGCATTGGCGTCAATCTCGACCGACATACGTTCGTCAATCATCACCCCCACGCCCATACAGCGTAACAACGCTAACATGGTAGTGATATCGTTCAGGTGTGGCAGGTTAGAGATATGAATCGGGCTATCGGCCAACAGAGTCGCCGCCAAAATGGGCAACGCCGAGTTTTTTGAACCGGAAATACGGATCTCGCCCTTGAGCGGACCGGCCCGGTTGATCATCAGTTTATCCATGGGTTACCTGTACTATTGCGCCGCTTGTTCCGGAGTCAGGGTTTGCATATGTACGGCATGAATCTCACCAGTGGCGATTTTGTCATTCAGTACGGCATACACCATTTGCTGTTTTTTGACCGGGCTAACACCGGCAAACGCGGGGCTAACGACACGCACATGGACGTGATTGCCCTCAATTTGCACTTGAGCTTGACTATCGGCAATAGCGCTTTCAATCAGCGCCTGAATTTGTTCGGCTTGCATAGGGTCCCTATTGGGCTTAACCGCGTCGCATTAATAACGCAGATGGATGGATCTCAGGGCGGGAATGTTACCGGATTGCGCCGCCGCGCGCACCCATTGGCGCACACGCCGGCGGATATAAAGCAGGATTGACGCTTAAGAGTTGCCGGAGCTGCTCCAGTTGGCGGTGATCTTATCTACATCGCCATTATACTTGCTGGCCAACTGTTCAAACTGACTGCTGAAAGAGCTGCCCAAATTAGCCCCGTTCAGAACTAGGTTAATTAACTTCCACTGGCCTTCGCGATTCTTACCCATGGTATAAGACAACTTATGAGTCGCCCCCTGGTATTTAACCTGCTGCTCTACCGTCACCCGGCGCTTGTCGCCCACATCGGCGCCGCGCTGCAACTGGATATCGCTGTCCACGTAGGTCGCGATACCTTTGGCATAGGTTCCCACCAAGTCTTTCTTGAAGGTTTCGGCAAACGCCTCGCGCTGCTGCTGCGAAGCTTTTTCGTAGTAATCCCCCATAACCACCCGGGCGATGTAATCAAAAGCAACCACCGGCTCCAGTGTGTCCAGCACTTTGCTATCGAAAGCCTGTTTGTCACCATCCTTGTTAAAGTCACGCGCTGCACCAACCAGCTTATTGGTCACATCGTCCACGATCTCGTAGGGATCGGCCGCATGCGCGAACTGCGCTGCAAACATCAGCCCTAAAGCCAACCAAAAACGCTGGGCAAACACCATCAGGCCCATCTTTTTCATGTCACTGTCCTTTCTTAAATTACACATAATACGGGCCCGAATAGCCCCTGGGAATTGCTGCGTGAGACGTAAAACTATACCATTTCACACCGCGTCGGCCTACACCGGCGTGCACCACTGACCGGACCTACTCCACACCCTGAGAATGATTTTATGAGCACCCTTTGGCTTCCTGTACTGTTTGTCATCATCGGCTTTGTCGGCCTCATTTGGAGCGCCGATCGCTTTGTCGGTGGCAGTGCAGCTCTGGCCCGCACCTTTGGCATTTCCAAACTGATTATCGGCCTGACGATTGTTGCCTTTGGCACCTCGGCACCCGAAGTCATCGTGTCCATCAATGCCGGCCTACGCCATGCCGGCGACCTGGCAGTAGGAAATGCACTGGGCTCTAACCTCGCCAACATCGGCCTGGTACTTGGGGTTACCGCCCTGATTGCGGCCCTGCCAATTCAAAATCATTTACTCAAAATCGAGCTTCCGGTGCTGCTATTGGTCACCGCCCTGGCCGGATGGTTCCTGTTTGATGCGCAATTGACCCGCACCGAGGGTTTAATTTTGTTATTTGCCCTGCCCTGTGCGATGTATTTAATTATCTGGAGCAAACGCCACCACCCGGAAGAAGTGGACGAGGAAATCCCACAAATGACCCGCGGCCGCGCGCTGCTGTGGTTTGCCATCGGCTTGGTACTGCTGATTATCAGCGCCGACTTACTCGTGCGCGGGGCCAGCGAGCTGGCGCTCGCCTTCGGCGTAAGCCCACTGATTATTGGGCTTACGGTCGTAGCCGTAGGCACCAGCCTGCCAGAGCTTGCCGCCTCAGTAGCCAGCGCCCTCAAAGGCCATCACGATATCGCCATCGGCAATGTCATCGGCTCCAACTTGTTCAATATTCTCGCCGTGATGGCAATTCCGGAGATCATTGCTCCGCTCACTATGGAAGCCAGCGTTTTTGGTCGCGACTATGCCGCTATGGCCGGCTTGACTGCATTGCTCGCGCTGGCGCTGTATATAAGCGCCTACATTTACCGCGGCCGCGGTGGCGCCCGCCTGGGCAAATTTATGGGTCTAGCACTACTGGCACTCTATGCCGGTTACTATGTGCTGCTCTTGGCGTGATTGTCGTATAATTCCGGGCCACGTAATACAGGATAGCTATGAGCCAATTTGATTACGCCGCCTCTGCTCGGCGCACCATCGCCCTGGAAGCCGACGCCGTGGCCGCCTTGGCCAACAGCGTCAATGGCGACCTGAGCCGCGCCTGTGATTTGATGCTGCAATGCGAGGGACGGGTCATTGTCTCGGGCATGGGTAAGTCGGGCCATATGGGCAAAAAAATCGCCGCCACCCTGGCAAGCACCGGCACGCCGGCGTTTTTTATGCACCCGGGCGAAGCCAGCCACGGCGACCTGGGCATGGTGACGGCCAAAGATGTCCTGATTGCCATTTCCTATTCGGGCAACTCTGCCGAACTGCTGACGCTACTGCCCCTGTTTAAACGCCTGGGCATTCCCTTGATCAGTATGACCGGCGACGCCGACTCAGTGCTCGCGAAAGCCGCTGAGGTGCATCTATCTATCGCGGTGGAGCGCGAGGCCTGCCCGCTAGCACTGGCCCCCACTTCCAGCGCCACCGTCACCACAGTACTGGGAGACGCTCTGGCCATTGCCCTGCTTGAGGCACGTGGCTTTACCGCCGAGGACTTTGCCTTTTCGCATCCCGGCGGAGCACTCGGGCGCAAACTGCTGTTGCGTGTGAGCGACATCATGCACGAAGGTGACCAGCTTCCGCGCGTCGCCCCCGACGACACATTACCGCAAGGCTTACTGGAAATGAGCCGCAAAGGCCTGGGCATGACGACAGTGCAGGATCAAGGCAAGCTGGTGGGGGTATTTACTGACGGCGACCTGCGTCGCTGTATCGATCGCAATATCGACCTCAAGCACGCTCACATGGCAGAGGTTATGACCCATGCACCGCAAACCATTAACGAGGAAACTCTGGCCGCCGAGGCCATTAAAATCATGGAAGAGCGAAAAATCACTTCGCTGATTGTCGCGGCGCACGATCAAACCGCCATCGGCGTTGTCCATTTACACGACCTGCTGCGCGCCGGCGTTTTATAACTGAATTTAGCGACTCTATGACTGAACAAACCCTGGCGCTGGCCAAGCGCATCAAATTACTGATTCTGGATGTGGACGGCGTGCTCACCGACGGCCGCCTTTACTTCGACAATCAAGGGAACGAAATGAAAACGTTCAACACCCAGGACGGCCAAGGCATTAAATCGCTGATGGCCACCGGGGTGCAGGTGGCCATTATTACTGGACGCAGCAGCGAAGTGGTCGCCCGCCGCGCCCGCGAACTGGGTATCGACCTGCTCATTCAGGGCCGCGAAGACAAATGGGCTGCACTACAGGAAGTATTTAGCGAACTAAACCTGAAAACCGAAGAAATTGCCCACATGGGCGACGACTGGCCCGACCTTTCCATCATGACCCGCGTTGGATTAGCGCTTACCGTGCCCAATGCCCATGCCAGTGTCTCCGAATACGCCCATTGGATTAGCCACCGCGCTGGCGGCGAAGGCGCCGTGCGCGATGCCTGCGATTTAATTTTGCAAGCGCAAGGCAATTTTGAACAGGCCATAGCGCGCCACACCGGAGGCTAAAGATGCGCCAGCGCCAGCCCAAAACCTGGTTTGTCCCCATCGCCCTATGCGCCCTATTAGTGTTTGTCGCACTGCAGTTTTCCCCCCGCGACATCAACCTCGGCGAGACGGATACCCGAGCAGGCGTCAGCATTGCCCCCGAAACCTACATCATCGGCATGAGCGATCGCGCCTACGACACCGCCGGTACTTTAAAGCACACGCTGCATGCCGAACGAGTCGATTATTATCAGGCGGAAGGACAAAACCGCGGCGATATCATCGCCCCGCAGTTAGAGTTCTACAGCGAAGGTAAAGCTCCTTGGTACTTAAGCGCAGCACGCGGCACCGCGGACAATCAACACCAGACGTTAATGCTGGAACAGGAGGTTACGGCCCACAGCGATCACCCGAAGTTCGGCCGCGTCACCATCAGCACCGATGACTTACTGATCGACACACAACGCCAATACGCCCACACAAGCAAACCTGTTACTATGCTCAGCGCTCGCGGCAAGACTACTGCCACAGGGCTGAATGCCGACCTGGATGAAGGCCAAATAGAATTGTTAGCCGAGGTAAAAAGCCTTTATGATCCCCTTTAAATCGCAATTTTCGGTTATCACCGCCGCATTTCTTGCGACCCTGCTTTTTACCCTCAAAGCCCAGGCTTTGCCGGACGACCGCGAGCAACCGTTCCAGCTGCAGGCCGACACCCAAACCTTCGACCAGAAAAATGGGCGCATCACATACAGTGGCAATGCCCTGTTACAACAGGGGTCACTATTGATAAAAGCAGACACCATTACGGTGGAGTTTACCCCCGACAACAGCGTTAAGGTCGTCACCGCCAAGGGCAAACCTGCTCACTTCCAACAAAAGCCCAGCGCCGAACGCGGCATAGTCAGTGCCGAAGCCAACGAAATTGTCTATGACAGCGCCAACAACACCGTTTCTATGACCGAAGCTGCCAAGCTCGAGCAGGACGGGGCGATTATGCGCGGACACAGCATTCACTACGATCTGACCCAAGAGCTGGTTAACGCCCAGAGCGATGCCGAGGGCCAGGACCGTATTCAAATGACCATTCCACCGGCGGCAATCGAGCAGTAAGCATGGCAACACTGAAAGCCCAAAACCTGGCTAAAAGCTACAAAGGCCGCCAGGTTGTTATCGATGTTTCCCTCAGCGTCTCCAGCGGCGAAATCGTCGGCCTACTGGGCCCAAACGGCGCCGGTAAAACCACCTGCTTTTACATGATTGCAGGTCTGGTTAAAGCCGATCGCGGCAGTGTCAGCCTGAACGAACAAGACCTCACCTCACTGCCGATTCACGGGCGTGCCCGCGCCGGTATTGGTTATCTGCCGCAAGAGGCCTCGGTGTTTCGCAAGCTTTCGGTGGCCGATAACATTCTCGCCATTTTGCAAACTCGCAAAGATCTCAGTGCCGAGCAGCGCAAGGATGAGCTGGAATCTCTGATGCACGAGTTTCACATCACTCACATTCGCGACAGCCTGGGCATGGCTCTGTCTGGCGGCGAGCGGCGCCGCGTTGAGATCGCCCGCGCCCTGGCCACCAACCCCGCGTTTATTTTGCTAGATGAACCCTTCGCCGGGGTCGACCCCATTTCGGTGAGCGACATTCAGCAGATTGTGCGCCACCTGAAAGACCGGGATATCGGCATTTTGATCACCGATCACAATGTGCGCGAGACGCTGGGCATCTGCGAAAAAGCCTATATTGTGTCCGAGGGACATATCATCGCCGAAGGCAACTCAGAGGACATCCTCAGTAATGCGAAGGTACGCAAAGTGTATCTGGGCGAAAACTTCATGCTCTAAGCGCCCACATCGCCTCAGCCCATCTTGACTTTTAAATTTTTTTGCGCCTCAGGCATAAACATTGCTTAAACGTGTTGCCTGCGAGCAGTAGGCTGACTACACTCTGCGATTAATGCCCGAAAGAAACATCAAAAATTATGAAGCAATCGCTACAGCTTAAGCTGGGCCAACAGCTCACTATGACACCTCAACTGCAGCAGGCCATTCGCCTGCTGCAGTTGTCTACTCTGGATTTACAACAGGAAATCCAAGAGGCGCTAGACTCCAACCCTATGCTGGAAATGGAGGAAAACCTCGACAGCGAACAGAGCGATAAAAACTCTGAAGCTAACGACACCCATGAGACCGCTGAGGCGCGCGAAACGGCTAACGCCACTTCCGAGACACCAACTAACAGCAGTGACAACGATGGCGACCCCCAGGCCGACAGCGAGTGGAGTGAGGCCATCCCCCAAGACCTACCCGTCGACACCAGCTGGGATGACGTCTACGAAAGCTCTGGCCCCGCGCTGCCGGCCAGTAATTACGAAGGCGATGACAGCGATTTTGAAAGCCGCCGTGGCAGCACCGAATCTCTGTACGATCACTTGATGTGGCAGCTCAATCTCACGCCCCTGTCCGAGCGCGACGAGCTGATCGCCATGGCAATCATCGACGCCGTCGAGCCCAGTGGACTACTTAGCACCACCCTAGAAGAGATATACGAAGGCCTCAGCGAAAACCTCGAAGAGCTTGAGCTAGACGAAGTTCAGGCGGTTAAACGCCGCCTGCAACAGTTTGATCCCTCGGGGGTGTGCAGTGAAAACCTGACCGACTGTCTGCTGGTGCAACTGTCCCAGTTCGATAAATCCACTCCATTTCTCGACGCCGCAAAGCTGATCGTACAGCAGTACCTACCTCTACTTGGCAGCCGCGATTACCGCCAATTGATGCGTAAAACCCGTCTCAAAGAGCCGGAACTTGCCCAGGCGGTGGCGCTGATAAAGAGCCTCAATCCGCACCCGGGTGACATTATCGACACCCGCGAAACCGAATACGTGGTGCCGGATGTGTTTGTCGAGAAGCGCGAGGGGCGCTGGACAGTGGAGCTAAATCCGGACATCGCGCCACGCCTGCGCATTAACACGGGCTATGCATCACTGGTAAAACGCGCCGACTCCAGCCGCGAAAACACCTTTTTAAAGAACAATTTACAAGAGGCGCGCTGGTTTTTGAAAAGCCTGCAAAGCCGAAATGAAACCCTGTTAAAAGTGGCCACCTGCATCGTAGAAAAACAACGCGGTTTTCTCGACTATGGCGCCGAGGCCATGAAGCCTCTGGTGTTGCACGATATCGCCGAGCTGGTAGAAATGCACGAATCGACCATCTCGCGGGTGACGACGCAAAAGTATATGCACACCCCACAGGGTATTTTCGAGCTGAAGTACTTTTTCTCGTCCCACGTCAGTACCGATTCAGGGGGTGAATGTTCCTCGACCGCAATTAGAGCTATCATTAAAAAGCTGATTGCCGCCGAAAACCCGAAAAAGCCCCTCAGCGACAGCAAGATCACGCAAATGCTGGCCGAGCAAGGCATTCAGGTTGCCAGGCGCACCATCGCCAAATACCGGGAATCTCTCAATATTCCGCCGTCCAACGAGCGTAAAAGCCTGGTGTAACATTTCCGGGGCGGCGCAAACTGCCGCCCCAGACAACAGAGGACTCTAGTATGCAAGTGAACATCAGTGGTCATCATTTGGAAATTACCGATGCCATCAATAACTATGTACACACCAAGCTGGAGCGTTTGACCCACCACAGCGAATTTATTACCAGCATCAACGTCATTCTCGAAGTCGAAAAAAACACCCAAAAAGCCGAAGCTATTATTCACGTCAATGGCAAAGATATTTTTGCCGACGCTGACTCCGAGGATCTTTACGCCGCCATCGACGCCCTAACCGACAAGCTTGATCGCCAGTTGATTAAGCACAAAGAAAAGCTGAAAAGCCACCGCTGATATCATGCAAATAGATCAAATACTCTCCCCCCAGCGTACCCTATGTCGCATCGAAGGCGTGAGTAAGAAGCGCGCCCTGGAAATTCTCGCCAACACCATTGCCGAGCAGGTGCCGGGAATGGATGCCGATGATATTTTCAGGCGGCTTATCGCACGGGAAAAGTTAGGCTCCACCGGCATCGGCCATGGCATCGCCATTCCCCACTGCCGTATTCCCGGCTGCGACTCCACCCTCGGGGCACTCATCACCCTTGAAGAGCCCATCGACTTCGACGCTATCGACGGCGAAGCGGTGGATGTCGTATTTGCCATGCTTGTTCCGGCCGAAGCCGAAGATGACCATTTAAAAACCCTGGCAGCGCTTGCCTCAGCATTAAATGAAGCGCCCTACCGTGACGCCTTGCGCCGGGCCGAGTCGCCAGAGCAGCTGTATCAAGCCGCAATAGATCAGCCGGATTAAATACCATGCATTTAGTGATTGTCAGCGGGCTATCGGGCTCGGGTAAAAGTACAGCCCTGAATGCGCTGGAAGATGCGGGCTACAACTGTATCGACAACCTACCGGTCAGCTTACTGCCGGCGCTGGTGGCGCAAATCCAGGTTCACAAAGACGCTGAAAATCAGAACTTTGCCATCGGCATAGACATTCGCGACGCCTGGCAAGACTTGGGTATTTTTCCGCAGATGGTGCATACCCTGAAAGACGCCCATTTGCCATTCACTGTGGTGTTTCTGGATGCCGAAACCAAGAAAATTGTGCAGCGCTTCAGTGAAACCAGGCGCAAGCATCCCCTGAGCGATAAGCATCGCCACCTGAATGAGGCGATTAACACCGAGCACCAGCTGCTCGGCCCCATGCGCGATACCGCCGATATCGTCATTAACACCACCGATTTAAATCTGCATCAGCTGCGCGATTTAATTAAAACCCGAGTGGCTGAGCCTGCCAGTGAAGGCATGGCGATACTGTTTGAATCTTTCGGTTTCAAGCATGGCCCGCCGAACAACGCCGACCTGGTGTTCGACGCCCGCTGCCTGCCCAACCCACACTGGGATCCAAACCTGCGCCGACAAACCGGTAAAGACGCCGACGTTATTTCGTTTCTAGACAAGGAACCGCTGGTGCAGCAGATGTATCAAGACATCAGCCATTTTTTGGATCGTTGGTGGGAACACTACCAAGCCAACAACCGCAGCTACATCACCATCGCAATCGGTTGTACTGGCGGCCAGCACCGCTCGGTGTATTTGTGTGAAAAACTACAACAGCATTTTAGCCGCAGCCTGGAGAACGTTCAGGTTCGCCATCGCGAGCTGAATGACAATTTGCACGAGTCCCATTAATGCCACAACGCACTGTCACCATCGTCAATCGCAAAGGCCTTCACGCCCGCTCCGCGGCCAAGCTGGTGGCACTGGGCAAAGAGCTACCCTGCAAGGTGGAGATACATCACTGCGATAAAAGAGCCGATTGCACCAGCATGATGGCCCTGATGATGCTGGCTGCGGGCCTGGGAACAGAAATTTGTGTGCACGCTGAGGGTGAACGCGCCGAAGACGCCCTCAACGCTGTATGCCAACTGATTGAAGCGGGCTTTGACGAGCTCAACGAAGAGTAAACGCTGTGAACGATACAATAGATTACGACGAAGAATTTGACGAAGGCCCCAGTAAAAGCCAGCGCAAAAGAGAAATGCACGCCCTGCAAGAGTTGGGACAACAGCTCACCGAATTAAGCGACACTCAGCTGGCCAGTATCGAGCTGCCAGAGGAAGTACACGCCGCCATCGTCGAGATGCATCGAATTCGTCAGCGCGAAGCGCGCCGTCGGCATTTGCAGTTTATCGGCAAAATGATGCGCAAGGTCGATGGCGATGAGGTCAAAGCTCGTCTGGAGGCGATCAAAGCCCAGGGCTCTTTGAGCGTGCAACGTCAGCATTTAATTGAGCAGTGGCGCGATCGCATGCTCTCGGGCGACAAACAGGCAGTGTCAGATTTTATCGAAGCCTATCCCAACGTCGATATTCAGCACCTGCGTCAGTTGGTGCGCCAGGCGCAAAAAGAAAAATCGCAGAATAAACCGCCCGCCCATGCGCGCAAATTGTTTCGCTGCCTACGCGACACTCTGGCCGAGGCCGATTGATTCAAAAAAATAAGGCGCCGCTATCACTCGGCGCCAAGATCTTCGGCAACGCCTTCAAACTCAGATACCGGGTCGTCCCAACTGCCGCTAATTTTGTAGCTGACGCTGGTTACCTTATTCATCTGGTCTTCAAATAATTTACTGAGCACAAACACCCCGGCAGCTGCCGGCAGGCCCGCTGCCAAAGCGGCAATCACGGTTAAATTCCCCCCCATGGGGATGGTCGCCACCAGCCGGGTATCCAAGGTTTGCTCGACCAAATCCACCGCCCCCAAAAGCTGCATCCGCCCCGACGGGCTCTGCATCTGCACAGGCTCGGTTATATTCAAGGTGCCACTGGCAAAGGTTAAGCCACCGTTGATATGGTCGAAGGTCAATCCGCTTTTATAAAGATCGGAAAAATCCAAGCGCACCCGGCGTGCCAGAGAATCAAAATTAAACAGCCCCATCAAACGCAGCAAGCCCTCGCTGGCACCGGCATTGGTGCGAATAAAACGCCCCTGTTCGATATTGGCCTGCACCTGGCCGACCAGCTTTGCCAGGGCAAAATCCTGCGGCGCTCCCGGCCAACCCAAATCCAGACCATAGCGCGCCGACTCACTTTCAATACTGGCGGGCGCACCCCAAGCGCTTAACACCTGCCCCATATCTGTGGCGCTCAGCAGGGCCTGTAACTCAGTTTGCACGCCCTCTTCGTTCAACAATACAGACACTTGCGCACCACTGCTCGGCGCTACGCCAGCCACACCCAAACCCCGTATATCGCCTTGCACATCGACAAAGTTCAGCCGTCCCGGCTCTGGGCGAAAAGCGAACTGCCACTGACCATAGGGCTTATCATCTACACTTACCGCCGCCACAGATACATCGACTGCAGGCCAGGTTTGCAACTGCTGCCACACCTTTGCCACCGGGCCATTGTCATTTTCACCCTGCTGTTGCTCGGAGTCATTCGCAGCGGGTTCCAATAAACTTGCGGGTAAATTCAAACTGACTAAGTCCAGCTGCAAAGGCTCTCCGGCAGCCATGGGCCAGAACAACTCACCGCTTGCCAATGGATGCTCCAACCCCAGCAGCCAGGCTTCAGGCAGCTGCTTGAAACTCAGCGCCAGGTCCTGCAATTTCAGCCCGGCTATGCTGTGCTGCTTGAGTAGAATTTCGGCTTCAATGGGTATACCAAGGGTCGCACCGGCATTAGCGAAGTCTGCATCCGAGCCTTGGCCGCGCATTGTTTTAACTTTGTCCCAGGTGCTCAACCAAGCCTGCGGGTCAATCGAGTTTAGCTCGCCGGTAATACGCAGTGCGGGTTCGGCGGCAAGCTCGGGCTCTCCGCCCAAACTGATAGCACCGCCCATTAGTTTTTTACCGTCCTGTGTCAAGTGCAACATGGCCCGCAAACGATCCAGATAGTGCACATCCGCCAGCGCCGTCTGGGCGCCGAGAATATAATTTAACGTCAGCAGTCCCGATTCCCCTTTCGGTTTGCCGAGAGGCGCAGGTAGATCAATAGCCGCACTGTGCAAATCCGCCTCGACCGACACCGCAGCTACCCGCGCATCATCACTGGCGTCTGGCTCGCGCGAGTAGTTGTGATTTAGCTCAATGTGTACATCCAAGGGTAACTGGCCGCGGACAAAATTCAGCATTGGCTGACCGCTCCAATCAGCCAGCTGGACAGCGCTGGCGGCAGCTTTAACATCAATAGTGGTGAGAGCTGTAGCATGCTCATCGCGCACAGTGCCAATATCAATATGAGTGGGTGAGCCAAACAGCTGAGCGGTCAGATCCTCGGAGTCCAGCCCTGTTGCAGAATCGTAGGAAATTCTGCCGCTCAAGTCGGACAGCTCGAGATTGAAATTATCCAGCGCAAACATGGAAGCATCCACATCCATGGTCAGCTTTTGATAGGCGCCTTGCGCGCCCGACTGTAGCGGAATTCCCAGATCCACCGCGGCGAGCAAATCGCCGTGCAGATACCAGCTGTCCATCTGGCTGCCGACATAGCGACGCAGAACACTCTGGCGCAAAATCCGCAGGCCATCGCTGGCAATACCGTCGACCTTGCCGGTCAGCTGAAGCCACTTGCCATCATCATGCGGGTTATCACTGAGAGTGATATGCGTATCGACAATGGCACTGTTATAAATCTCGCCAACATTAATACGACCGTGCAAATCACCGTCATCCACCACTAAGCGGCCACTGACATCCTGCACCGGCGGCCAATCCGGGTGATAGAGAAACGACGCCTTCTGCAGCTGTAAATCCAACCCCACGCTGTAGGCTTGCGGGCCTTTTTCATTCAAGGTGCCGCGATAAATAAAAGCGCCTCGCTCGGCAACTCCTGGATTATTGCGACCAATGCCGCGCTGCAAATAATCGGTGAGCGACTGCGGCACCACCTCGGGTAAATACTTGCGGTACTGCTCAGCCAATACGTCGGTGGCCGTCAGAGCGATGGTTAAATCAATGGGGCCAGTGTTCCGCTTAATAGGTAGTGACAGATGAAACACGCCCCGCGCCCGCTCGGCGCCATCACTTAACTCAAGCGGGCCAGAGTAGACATCAATATCATTTTCCTCTGGCAGCACTCGCCAAGCTACCGTACCGCCGGCGGAGTCAAACGCCAAAGGCTCTGCGTAAACCTTGTCGAACGCCATCGAAAAGCCGTGCGGCGCATTGAGCTGGATCTGACCATGGGATAAATTTGATTGCAGGTAACCACCCACTCCACTAAAAGCGGGCACGCCTCGCCAGCTTTCTACCGCAACATCCTGTAGCTGTGCGGCAATATTCATTTGCGTCCAGTCCTTTGGCGGCAAGGTCAGTTGCAGCGAGCGCAATTGACCTCGCGGCTTGAGATCCTGTAACAATTGAGTAAGCAGTTCGCTATGGGAAAATGCTCCGCTTGCCTGCAGCTGACGACTGAGCCAGGTTAAATCCAACTGCTCCATGCGCGCCAGCAAAGGCGCCTGTGCCGACGCCTGGCCAAGGGATATATTCAATCCGCTCTGGGACACGCCTCCAGCGGCGAGAAACAGTGACTTGAACCCCAATTGCCATTCACCCTGCCGATAGTGTCCCGCCAAATCTGTCTGCAAATGATCGACACTCAGGTTTACTGAGTTGGTCTCAAGCCCGGCATCGGCAAGCCGTAAATCCCCCTGTAAACGCAAAGGCTCGCGGTCTTTATCCCGCCGTAGCCAGATGGTGGCATCGAGGCGGCCAGAAATGTCCACGGCGGAATTTTGTAGCCACTGCTCTGGCAAAGTGGACGCCACTCGTGCGAGGGGAAAGTCACGCAGCTGCAAATAACCTTGTAATTCACTGCGCTGCCTACGCGGATCGCCGTCCGCTTCCATTACTAAATAAAACGCGTGTGGGTTTTCTGGCAACCCCAGCTGTAACAGCAAACGGTGGAAGCTGCCACGATTTTCCAATAACAGGTTGGGAGACTTCAGATTGATACTTTCGCCGGAGTGAAACTGGACATCCACCTGCGTCTGTTCAATGCCGATGCGGCGCGAGGCCAGCAGAATATCGAAGAGCTTGTCTTGCAACTCGGCCGACATGGGCTTGCCACCCTCGCGGCTGCCGCGCAGTCGCCAGCGGCCAGCATCATCCTGTTGCAAAGTGATGGCGCCACCGCGCAACGTCACACTGCTCCAAACGGGGGCCCACTGCCAGAGTGAAGAGACTAAATCCAGCCGCAATTGCGCCTCGTCCATGGCCAGCAACACATGATTATCGGCGCCGCCGAATATGCGAATCTCATCGGCCTCCAGCAACGGCTGCAAACCGGACCAATGGGCATTTAGCGCACCCAACTCAATCCGGGTGCCCGTTTGCTGCGATAAAACAGCGGCCAGCTCTTCGCGGTAATCGCTTACCAGATAGGTCAGGCTGCGCCCCAGCTGCACCACAATCGCAAGCGCGATTAGCGTGAACGCCACAGTGAGGTAAAAAATTCGCAATGTCAGACGCACAAACCGTCTCATACCACTGTCATACCATCATCTGACTCAAACCAGCACAATGTCGTACTGCTCTTGATTAAACAGTGGCTCCACCTGAAACTCGATGGTACGCCCAATAAACGCCTCCAGGTCCGCGACATAGGCGGCCTCTTCATCCAGCAATCGGTCCACTACCACCGAGGCGGCGAGCACCAGAAATTTTTCGTTATCGTAGGCGCGCGCTTCACGCAAAATTTCGCGAAACACTTCATAGCATACGGTTTCGGCAGACTTCACTTCGCCACGACCGCGGCACATTGGGCAGGGCTCGCACAGCATTTGCCCCAAGGACTCACGGGTGCGCTTGCGCGTCATTTCCACCAGCCCCAGCTCCGACACGCCGGTGATTTTAGTTTTAGCGTGATCTTTCTCCAGCGCTTTTTCTAAGGTGCGCAGCACTTGGCGTTGATGCTCGGGGTCTTGCATATCGATAAAATCCAACACGATAATTCCGCCGATATTGCGTACCCGCAACTGCCGCGCGATGGCCCCCGCCGCTTCCATATTGGTTTTAAAAATGGTTTCTTCGAGATTGCGCCGCCCCACAAACGCACCAGTGTTTACATCCACTGTGGTCATGGCCTCGGTCTGCTCAATAATTAAATAACCGCTGGACTTTAACGGCACCCGGGTATCTAGAGCGCGCGCAATCTCGTCTTCAACCCCGTACAAATCCAACAGCGGGCGCTCGCCCTGATAACACTCGATAATATTGATTAGCTGGGGCGCATAGTCATTGGCAAACTCGCGCATATGGGTCCAGCTTAACCGCGAATCGACGCGAATTTTTTCAATTGGTGAGCGCGCCAGATCGCGCAGCGAACGCAGGGTAAGCGGCATATCCTGATAAACCACCGCGGGCACATCCACTGCCGCCAGCTTATCGTTAAGGTCTTGCCAGAGCTTTTGCAAAAAGGGAATATCTGCCACGACCGCGTCTTCATCAATCCCCTCGGCCACGGTACGCACAATAAAACCACCGCGACCATCGCTCTCTTTTACTGCGCTTTCTACCGCCGAACGCAGGCGGTCGCGCTCGGCTTCATCATCAATACGAATGGATACGCCTATATGCGGGCTGTTGGGCATATAAACCAAATAGCGGGAGGAAAGCGTGATATGCGTGGTTAAGCGCGCGCCTTTGGTGCTGATGGGATCTTTACTGACCTGCACCAAGATCGTCTGGCCTTCGCGCACCAAAGTTCGGATATCCGGCAACTCTGCACGCCGGGATTCTCCCTCGACAAATTCAGGCACCAGATCTTGAGCGTGAATAAAACCCGTGCGCTCCAGGCCGATATCGACAAAAGCCGCTTGCATGCCGGGCAGTACCCGCACCACCTTGCCCTTGTACAGATTGCCCACAAATCCTTTGCGATGGCTGCGCTCAATGTGGAGCTCTTGCAGCACACCGTTGTCCACCAATGCCACTCGGGTTTCCACCGGCGATACGTTAATTAGAATTTCTTCGCTCACCGCCGCTCTTTCACCTCAGATTTCTTTACGATTGCCAGACAGGGATATTGTACTCGCTCAACATTTGCGCTGTCGCCTCAAGGGGCAGGCCCACCACCGCCGAATAACTGCCACGCAGCTCACTGACAAATACCGCACCAAAACCCTGGATGGCATAGCCACCGGCTTTGTCTTGGGGCTCGCCAGTGAGCCAATAGCGGCTTATGTCATCTTCGCTTAACGGCCGAAACCTAACCTGGCTCTGTACCAGGCGCAGCAGCTCTCGCTCGCCGTCTGTGGTTGCCACCGCGGTCATAACGGTGTGCTCGCGGCCCGACATGGCACGCAGCAAATCGGCGCCATGTTCACGGCTTAACGGCTTTTCCAGCACTTGGCCATCCAGCACCCCCAGGGTATCAGCCCCCAAGACAACACCCGGCTTGCCGTCCAATGCGCGCAACCCCGCGCGGGCTTTATCCAAAGCCAAACGCTGAACATAGTCCGATGGTGTTTCACTCGGCGCCTGCACTTCAGGCACATCTACCGCCACACGCTGGAACTTAACGCCAATTTGTGTCAGCAACTCACGCCGACGCGGTGAACCGGATGCAAGATAAAGCGGCGTCATCTATCCTCCCGAATTCCTAGACCTGCCGGGCGATACGATGCCTGCGCCGCAAGCCGTCCAGCAACAGTGACAAAAGCGGCCAGACACTGGCGCTGGCCAACGCCGGCAGCATAAACTCGGCGGCGGCAAACTCGCGCCCCAAAAGCGACTGCACCCAGTAGGCCAGCAGCTGCGCCAATACCACCAAAAAGAACACCCAGAGCGCCGCCTGCCAACGGGCAAAATGGCGCACGCGGCGATAGGTACGCAGACACAGATAACCTACCACCGTCAGCATTAAAGGGTGCTGCCCGAGGGGCGTACCCACCACAATATCCTGTACCAAACCCAGTACCAGCAGCAGCGTCATACTGGTGCTTTGCGGCAAGACGTTAATCCAGTAAATCACCACAAGCAGTACAAACTGCGGGCGGAAGATCTGATAATCGAACGGTAGGGGGTAGATATCCAGCAACAGGGCGAATAGCAATGTTGTCAGCACCAGCAGATACTGGCCAACCCGATCCAACCACAACATTACTGATCAACCACAGGCGCGTCGAATACCAGCAGAACATTGCGCACCCGGTCCAACTCGGCCATGGGTTTGACAATAATTTCGGCAAAGGGCTGGCCGGGATCGCGCACTACTTTCTCCACCACCGCAACAGGATAGCCCGCCGGGAACCTCTGTCCCAGGCCGGAACTGACCAGCAAATCGCCCTCGCGGATATCAGTGGTGTTGGACACATGGCGCAATTTGAGCTGATGCAAATCGCCCGTACCCTCGGCAATACTGCGCACACCATTGCGGTTTACCTGCACCGGCAGCGCGTGAGAGGGATCCGACACCAACAGCACCCGCGCGCTGTCGGGCCCCACCTCGGTTACCTGGCCCACCAGGCCCTGAGCATCCAGCACCGGCTGGCCCTCGTAAACGCCGTCTTCGCTACCGCGATTAAGCACGACCGTATGACTCAAAGGGTTGGGCGAGACGCCGATAAGCTCCGCCACCAGCACATCGTCTTCCAACAGTTCAGTGGCGTTTAATAGCTGGCGCAAGCGAGCGTTTTCCGCCGCCAGGGCCGCCATTTGCTGGAGCTTGCGCTGGTGAATCAAAAGTTCGGTTTCCAGGCGCTGATTTTCCTCGGCCAGAGTGCCGTGGGAGACGAATGTGTCTTTGCGCCACTCGTTAAGCTTGCCGGGCCAATCGGTTACCTGATAGAAGGGTTTGGCGATAACGCTCAGCTGGCGACGCGGCTCATCCAGAATATCGGTGTACAGGGACAATAGCACCAGCGTCAGCGCAATTAGGCTGAACAGTGCAAAGCGAGAACTGACGGCGGGGCCTTTGGTAAACAGCGTTTTAATGGCTATTGCTCCGACGTACCAGAAGCAGAGTTAAACCGGCGCCCTCGCGGGCGCCACTAAAAATCAAGATGACAGCAAATCAATATTGCGTTTGTCGTTCATTTCCATGGCCAGACCACCGCCGCGAGCCACGCAGGTCAGCGGGTCTTCCGCCACCACAAACGGCAGACCAGTCTCGTTGGCCAGTAAACGGTCAATGTCGCGCAGCAGGGCGCCCCCGCCGGTCAATACCACACCGCTCTCGGCGATATCCGAGGCCAGCTCGGGCGGAGATTGCTCCAGCGCGCTTTTCACCGACTGGACGATACCGGCCAAAGGCTCTTGCAGGGCCTCGAGAATTTCGTCGCTGTTTAAGGTAAAGCTGCGGGGCACACCCTCGGCCAGATTGCGACCGCGTACGTCAATTTCGCGCACTTCACTGCTGGCGTAGGCGCAACCAATCTCTTGCTTGATGCGCTCGGCGGTGGCATCGCCAATAATGCTGCCGTAGTGACGGCGCACATAGTTGACAATGGCCTCATCAAAGCGGTCACCACCAATGCGCACAGAATCGGAGTAAACCACGCCGTTTAAGCTGATTACGGCAATTTCGGTCGTACCGCCACCGATATCCACCACCATCGAACCACTGGCCTCGGCCACTTTTAGGCCCGCGCCAATGGCGGCCGCCATGGGTTCCTCTATTAAGCGTACCTCTAGGGCGCCGGCGCCCAGGGCCGATTCGCGAATCGCGCGCTTTTCTACTTCGGTGGATAAACAGGGAACACTGATCAACACCCGGGGGCTGGGGGCAAACCAACTATTTTCGTGCACTTTGCGAATAAAGTGCTGCAGCATTTTCTCGGTAACTTGGAAGTCGGCAATCACGCCGTCTTTTAAGGGGCGAATGGCGGTAATATTGCCTGGGGTACGGCCCAGCATGCGTTTGGCTTCGGTGCCCACCGCCTCGACAATTTTTTGCCCGTTGTGATGGCGAATGGCCACTACGGAGGGCTCGTCGAGCACGATACCGCGTCCGCGCACATAAATAAGCGTGTTGGCTGTACCGAGATCAATAGAAAGGTCGTTGGAAAAAGCGCCGCGAAGATATTTAAACATGTTTATTGCTGGCCTTAAGATACTAAAAGTGCCCGGGCTGACGTGGTAGCAGCCCGAGCAGCAAAATTCTGTTACTTACCACCCCGAGGGCAGGGTTAAGGTGTTCGTGTGGGGCGGCCTTCCGGCGCGTCAATACGCGCTCACGGCAGACCTCTCGCCAATGCTGGCACTCTATCAACGGCAGGGATTTAGGGCAAGGCGCAAATGTGATAACTTTAGCGCCTTTTCGGGCAATCTCGGCATTTTTGTCTTCATTTTAGTGGGCACTTGCCAAATCACCCCTTAAAATTGCCAACTTTTGACCAATGCGCGAACGCGCGAGCAAGGCGGAGCTAAGCCCATGGCTGTAAATCAATCCGATATCGAAAAACTGGCCGAACTGGCAAAACTGGAAATTTCCACCGAGGCCGCCGGCGCCACGGCCGACAGTATTTCTCAGGTTTTAGAGCTGGTAGACCAACTGCAGGCGGCCGACACCGCAGGCGTTGCCCCCATGGCCCACCCGCTGGATGCGGTGCAGCGTTTGCGCGCCGACCAGGTAACCGAAACCGATCAGCGCGACGCCCTGCAGGCCATGGCCCCGGCCACCGAAGACGGCCTGTACCTGGTGCCGCGAGTCATCGAATAAGCGCGGCGCACCCGGACCCAAGACGAATTCACAGCTCATCCTACGCAAGGACCCTGTACATGCATACCAAAACCATTGCCCAGCTTATCGAGGGGCTGCGCAGTAAAGAATTTTCCAGCGTCGAGCTGACCCGCCATTATTTACAGCGGATTAAAGAGCGCGACGGCACCTACAACAGCTACATTACCGTCACCGAAGAGGCCGCCCTGGCCCAGGCCGAGGCCGCTGACCAGCGCCTGGCCGCGGGCGACAACAGCCCCCTGTGCGGCGTACCTATCGCTCACAAAGATATCTTTTGCACCACCGGCATCCGCACCAGCTGCGGCAGCAAGATGCTGGACAACTTTATCGCCCCCTACGACGCCACCATCGTCGAGAACTACCAAAAAGCGGGCGCGGTCATGCTGGGCAAAACCAATATGGACGAATTCGCTATGGGCTCGTCCAACGAAACCAGCTACTACGGCCCGGTAAAAAACCCCTGGAACACCAACTGTGTCCCCGGCGGCTCCTCGGGTGGTTCGGCCGCCGCCGTCGCAGCGCTGTTGGCACCAGCAGCCACCGCCAGTGATACCGGCGGCTCGATTCGCCAGCCGGCGGCACTGTGTAACCTGACCGGCCTCAAGCCCACCTACGGGCGGGTATCGCGCTGGGGCATGATCGCCTTCGCCTCCAGCCTGGACCAGGCGGGCACCTTAACCCGTACCGCCGAAGACTCCGCCATTATGCTCAACGCCATGGCGAGCTTCGATGCCAAAGACTCCACCTGCGTGGACGAACCCCTAGAAGATTACACGGCCAAACTCGGTGATAGCCTGCAAGGCCTGACCATCGGCATCCCCGAAGAGTACTTCGGCGAGGGCTTAAACCCGCAAACCGCCGAGCGGGTGCAGGCGGCGATTAAAGTCTACGAATCGCTGGGCGCGACCACCAAATCCATCAGCCTGCCCCACACTCACCTGGCGGTTCCCGCTTATTATGTAATCGCCCCCGCCGAGTGTTCCGCCAACCTGTCGCGTTTTGACGGCGTGCGCTACGGCCACCGCTGCGACGATCCGAAAGATCTGGCCGATCTGTATAAGCGCTCGCGCGGCGAAGGCTTTGGAGACGAAGTTAAACGCCGTATTCTGGTGGGCACCTACGCCCTGTCGGCGGGTTACTACGACGCCTACTACAACAAGGCACAGCAGGTGCGCCGCCTCATCAAGCAGGACTTCGTGGACGCTTTTAACCAGGTTGACGTGGTGCTCGGCCCCACCTCGCCCTCACCGGCGTTTGAGTTCGGCGCCAAGTCGGACGACCCGGTGGCTATGTACCTCGAAGATATCTACACCATCGCCACCAATCTGGCGGGCCTGCCCGGTCTGTCGATACCCTGCGGCATGGTGGACAACAAGCCCGTGGGCCTGCAGCTGATCGGCAACTATTTTGCCGAGAGCAAGCTGCTCAATGTGGCCCATCAATTCCAGCTCGCCACTGACTTTCACCAGCAGTTGGCCCCCGAAACAGCGTAAGAGGTAAGCACTATGGAATGGGAAACGGTGATCGGGCTGGAAATTCACGTACAGCTTTCCACCCAATCAAAAATATTCTCGGGCGCCAGCACCGCTTTCGGTGCTGCCCCCAACTCGCAGGCCTGCGCCATTGATCTGGCCATGCCCGGCACCCTGCCGGTAGCTAACGAACAGGCGTTTCGCTACGCGGTTATGTTCGGCCTGGCGATGAATGCCGAGATCGGTAAGCGCTCGGTGTTTGAGCGCAAAAACTACTTTTACCCCGACCTGCCCAAAGGCTACCAGACCACTCAGCTGGAAGAGCCTATCGTTGGCCCGGGCGTGATCGACATTGAGCTGGAAAACGGCGAGACCAAATCCATCCGCCTGCACCACGCTCACCTGGAAGAAGACGCGGGTAAATCCCTGCACGAAGACTACCAGGGCATGAGCGGTATCGACTTAAACCGCGCCGGCACTCCGCTAATTGAAATCGTCTCGGAGCCGGACATGCGCTCGGCCGAAGAGGCGGTGGCCTACCTGAAAAAAATTCACTCCATCATCACCTACCTGGGCATTTCCGACGGCGAAATGTCTCAAGGCTCTATGCGCTGCGACGCCAATGTCTCGGTGCGCTTAAAAGGTGAAGAGGAATACGGCACCCGCTGCGAAATCAAAAACATCAACTCGTTTAAGTTTGTGGAAAAAGCCATTAACGTCGAAGTTGAGCGCCAGATTGATTTGATCGAAGACGGCGGCAAAGTGGTGCAGGAAACCCGCCTGTACGATGCCGACAAAAACGAAACCCGCTCAATGCGCAGCAAGGAAGTCGCTAACGACTACCGCTACTTCCCCTGCCCCGACTTGTTGCCAGTCATTCTAGACGATGACTATATCGCCGAAATTAAAAACAATTTGCCAGAGCTGCCGGACGCCAAGCGCGATCGTTTTGTCAGCGACTACAACCTATCCAGCTATGATGCCACCGTGCTGACCGCCGAGCGCGCCACTGCGGATTACTTTGAAAGCGTTGCCAAAACCTCGGGCGAGCCTAAGCTTGCCGCCAACTGGGTTATGGTGGACCTGGCCGCCTACCTGAATAAGTCCGAGCAAAAACTGGCGGACTGCCCGGTAAGCGCCGAGCACTTGGCGCAACTGATCAGCCGTATCAAAGACGGCACCATTTCGGGCAAAATTGCCAAACAGGTGTTCGAGGCCATGACCAGTGGCGAAGGCGAGCCAGACAGCATTATTGAAAAGCGCGGCTTAAAACAGGTGTCCGACACAGGCGCGATTGAGAAAATGGTGGACGAAGTCATCGCCAACAATCAGGCTCAGGTGGACAACTACAAAAACGCCGACGAGAAAAAACGCCCCAAAATGCTGGGCTTTTTTGTCGGCCAGATCATGAAAGCCAGCAAAGGCCAGGCGAATCCTCAGGCCGTTAACGAAATCCTACTGAAGAAGTTAGACGAACAATGACACTGAAAAAAGACAAGCAAAAAGTACTGGGCGAAGTATTTGATGACGAGCGCATTAAAAGCTTTTTTAACTACCCTGCCCCCGATGGCATTAACCAGGATTACCACCTACTGGAAAAAGCCTACCGAGGCATGCGCGAAGAAAACTTTGCCACTTTTGTAAAGTTCTTTACCGAGCAGGGCCGCGACTTAAACGCCGAAGGCCCCGAAGGTAAAACTTTTTTGCAAACCATTAAAACCCATCGCCACGCGGATGATTATATCGCCGCGCTGGAGCAAGCCGGAGCCAAATAAGTGCGGGGCAATCCTGCCAAGGCGCTCGACTACCTGAGCCGCGGGGCACATCTAATTACCACCCCGGGGCTCAGGCGTTTTATCGTAGTGCCGCTGCTGGCCAATGTGGTGGTTTTTATCCTCACCACCATTGCACTAGTTCATTTATTCAGCGATGTATTAACTATGCTGATGGGCTGGCTACCCGGCTGGTTGGAATTTTTAGCCTGGGTGCTATGGGCCGTTTTCGCCCTGGCTTTGCTTGTATTTTACGGTTATAGCTTCAACCTGCTCACTAACTTAATTGCCGCTCCGTTTTATGGGTTTCTAGCCGAAAAAATAGAAACCAAGCTCACCGGCACCAGCCCACCCGAAGAAACTTGGGCTCAGCTAATCCCCCGTACTCTCGGGCGTGAACTGGTCAAGCTGTGGTACTTTTTTACCCGAGGCCTGCTGGTGCTGCTCGTAGTGATGATTAGCTGGTTTATTCCCGGCCTAAACCTGATTGTGCTGGCCATTACCACCCTGTGGGCCGCCTGGTGCAT